>CANFJH010000006.1 GCA_947447395.1 Microbacteriaceae bacterium
AAGACAAACTTGGTGGCACCTGCCTTCACCGCGGTTGCATTCCAACAAAAGCACTCCTTCACTCTGCTGAAGTTGCAGATGTAACTAAGGAAGCCGGTCAATTTGGTGTTGTTGCGCAATTTGGTTCAATCGACATGAACCAGGTCAACAAATACCGCGATGGAATTGTAGACAGACTTTTCAAGGGTCTTACTGGCCTGGTTACCAGCAAAAACATCACTGTTGTGGCAGGCGAAGGCCGTCTAGTTGGCCCACGAACTGTAAACGTAAACGGCGATAACTACACCGGAACCGACGTTATTTTGGCGACCGGCTCATACAGCCGATCACTTCCAGGTCTGGAAATCGGTGGTCGAGTAATTACTTCTGAACAGGCCCTACAGCTGAACTTTGTTCCAAACAAGGTAATCGTCCTTGGTGGAGGTGTGATTGGTGTCGAGTTCGCTTCAATCTGGAAGTCATTCGGAGCCGAAGTAACTATTGTTGAGGGCTTGCCTCATCTGGTTCCTAACGAAGATGAATCTGTCAGCAAGGCATTGGAGCGTGCATTCCGCAAGCGTGGCATCGACTTTAAGTTGGGCGTTCGGTTCTCAGGTGTTGAACAACACGAAAATGGTGTGGTGGTTTCGCTCGAAGACGGAACCCGCCTAGAAGCAGAGCTTATGCTCGTTGCCGTTGGCCGCGGACCAAACACCTCCGGTCTCGGTTATGAAGAGCAAGGGCTAAACATGGACCGCGGCTTCGTTTTGACCAACGAGCGACTTCAAACGAATCTTCCAAATGTTTACGCGGCTGGTGACATCGTTCCCGGCCTTCAGTTGGCTCACCGTGGATTTGCTCAGGGAATCTTTATCGCCGAGCAAATTGCCGGCCTGAACCCTGCCGTTATCGATGAAACCGGTATCCCTAAGGTCACCTATTGCGAGCCTGAAGTTGCCAGCGTGGGCCTAACCGAAGCGAAAGCCAAAGAGGTTTACGGCGATGCGAATGTTTCTACCTACGAATACAACCTTGGCGGAAACGGCAAGAGCCAGATCCTTGGCACCGCTGGTTTCATCAAGCTTGTTCGCAAGAACAACGGGCCAGTAATCGGCGTTCACATGATTGGCTCACGCGTTGGAGAGCAAATTGGCGAAGGTCAGTTGATCGTGAACTGGGAGGCATACCCAGAAGAGGTTGCCAGCCTTATTCACGCCCACCCAACCATGAACGAAGCCATCGGTGAAGCGCACCTAGCCCTCGCCGGCAAGCCTCTTCACGCCCACGCATAAAGTTTAGAAATCTCAATCAAGGAGTAAAAGTAATGAGCGACAACGTAGTACTACCAGCGCTTGGTGAAAGCGTTACCGAAGGAACCGTTACCCGTTGGCTAAAGAAAGTCGGCGACACCGTTGCCGTTGATGAGCCACTGGTTGAAATTTCGACCGACAAGGTTGATACCGAAATTCCTTCTCCGGTTGCTGGCGTAATCGAGCAGATTTTGGTTCAAGAAGACGAAACCGCTCAGGTCGGAGCAGTTCTGGCTGTTGTTGGAACAGGTGCTGGCTCGGTAGCCCCTGCACCTGTGGCAGCGGCACCGGTCGCCGCTCCTGCTCCTGTCGTTGCACCAGCTCCTGTAGCCGCACCAGTTGTTGCGCCGGCTCCTGTAGCCGCACCAGTTGTTGCGCCGGCTCCTGTAGTTGCTCCAGTGGCAATGCCAATTGCAGCACCTGTCGCTCCAGCGGCGGCACACTCCAGCGATGCAGGTTATGTGACGCCGTTGGTTCGCAAACTCGCCTCTGAAAATGGTATTGACCTCAATGGTGTTGCCGGTACCGGAGTTGGCGGCAGAATCCGCAAGGACGATGTGCTTGCAGCTGCAACCGGTTCAATTCCGACCATTGCAGCACCTGTGGCAGCTCCAGCAGTTCAGGTTTCGGCACTTCGCGGCCAGACCGAACCTATGTCACGACTTCGTAAGGTTCTTGCGGAACGCGCCGTTGCTTCTATGCAGCAATCGGCTCAGCTAACCACCGTGGTTGAGGTTGACGTGACTCGCATTGCACAGCTACGCACGCGTGTACAGGGCGATTTCACTGCCCGCGCTGGAGTGAAGCTGAACTTCATGCCATTCTTTGCCTTGGCTGCTGCCGAAGCACTTCGCGCACATCCTAAGTTGAACGCATCGATTGATGGTGAAAACATTGTTTATCACCAAACCGAAAACATCAGCTTCGCTGTTGACAGCGAACGCGGGCTGCTAACTCCAGTACTTCGCGATGCAGGCAACTTGAACATTGCTCAGATTGCTCAGCAGATTGCGGATCTTGCTGCAAGAACCCGAAGCAACCAGCTAAAGCCTGACGAACTAGGCGGCGGTACTTTCACATTGACCAACACTGGTTCGCGTGGTGCGCTATTCGACACCCCTGTTGTATTCCTTCCTCAGGTTGCAATTCTTGGAACTGGAATTGTAAGTAAGCGTGCCGTGGTAGTTACCGACGAAAACGGCAATGACTCGATTGCCATTCGAAGCATGGTTTACCTGGCTCTTTCCTATGACCACCGCTTGGTTGACGGCGCAGATGCCAGTCGCTTCCTTGTTGACATCAAGGCTCGCCTAGAAGGCGCCGCATTTGAGGCAAATCTAGGTATCTAAACGAATCAAATTCAGTACACGCTTGGGTTCTTTGGATCCAAGCGTGTATCTGTATCTAGAGCCTTTACATTGAACAGTGCCGGCAGTAATACCGCCAAGCAAGCTAATTTCTAACGGTTGGATAGCGCTAGAAGTTGATTTACCTTGCAGCCATTGAATTATGTTTGACTCGGCACATTGATCGGTGGTCGGACCTTCAGGCTTTGCCGGTGGGGTTTTTGACGTGGCAGGAACCAATGGAATCGATGCCAAGACGCCCAAAATTAGCACCAAAGGAATGACCACCCAGACCTTGCTGACCCGATTTTGCCGAGCATGCCCTCCCAAGATTGCTCGCAACTGACTTTCGGAGGCTGAGACGGAAATAGTAGTAGCCCGCTTCTTTACGTCTACATTCGCCTTAAATCCCGCAATCTCGAATCTCTTCAGTAAGTGAGGCCATGCGGTGCTGGTTTGAGGAACTCGAAAACTGAATCCTTCGTGGCTTTCAATCCACTTGGTGCGACCAATTCGGACGGCTTGTTGTTTATTTCTTCCCTTGATGTGAGATCCCATGAACCGATGGTTTCAAATAAGAGTTCGGAAATAGCCAGGTTCGAGAAACTGTTAGTAATTGCAACTGAAATAGAATTGAAAAATGCCTGAATTCGTTGAACTGGGACTCTCCCCCAACTTTGTTGGCTACGACGAAGCCTGGGACATTCAGCGTGAAATTCATTCCGAGGTAGCTTCTGGTAAAAGGCCAAATACGGTTTTACTTTTGGAACACTTCCCTGTTTACACGGCCGGCAAACGCACCGAAGGTGTTGAATACCCTCAGGATGGCACTCCGGTAATTGAAACCGATCGCGGTGGAAAAATCACTTGGCACGGCCCCGGTCAACTTGTCGGTTACCCAATAATGCAGCTCCCTAGACCGATTGATGTGGTCGGTTATGTGCGATGGCTTGAGCAAGTGCTAATTGATTCCATTTCCGAACTTGGCCTCAAAACCGAGCGAGTCGAAGGACGTTCAGGCGTTTGGGCCCCTGTGGGCGAAACACATGTCAAGGTTGCCGCAATCGGCATAAGAGTTTCTGAACACACCACGATGCACGGGTTCGCGCTCAACTGCAACAACTCGTTGCAACCGTACGAAAACATAATCGCCTGCGGTATTGCAGACGCAAAAACGAGTACCCTGTCAGAATTGCTTGGTCGGGAGATAACCCCATCCGAGGCGGCAGAAATTATCAAACGACACCTCGGAGAAATAGGTAAGGTCCAGTTGTGAGTGAACAGAATCCAGAACGCAAACTGTTGCGCATCGAAGCGAGAAACTCTTCGGTACCTATCGAGAAAAAACCCGATTGGATCAAAACAGTAGCGCGTATGGGTCCTGAGTATCAAGCGCTTCAGACCTTGGTAAAGGGTGAAGGGCTACACACCGTGTGCCAGGAGGCTGGCTGCCCAAATATTTTTGAATGCTGGGAGGATCGGGAAGCAACATTCCTAATCGGTGGTTCTCAGTGCACCCGACGTTGTGATTTTTGCCAAATTGACACTGGAAAACCCGATGACTTTGACGCTGATGAGCCTAGGCGCGTTGGAGAGTCCGTAGCCACCATGAAGTTGCGTTACGCAACTGTCACCGGCGTTGCGAGAGACGATTTAGACGACGAAGGCGCCTGGCTGTATGCAGAAACCATTCGACAAATACACCAGCAGTCGCCAGGTACCGGAGTTGAAATTCTTGTCCCCGACTTTTCAGGGAAACCTGAGTTACTCCAACAGGTATTTGATGCCGCTCCACAGGTATTTGCACACAATTTAGAAACCGTACCTAGAATTTTCAAAGAAATTAGACCTGCATTTAGATACGAGCGTTCGCTCGATGTCATTACGCAGGCTCGAAATGCTGGCATGGTGACCAAATCGAATTTGATTCTTGGCATGGGTGAGACTCGTGAAGAAATTTCACAAGCACTCATAGACCTGTACGAAGCAGGAACTGACATCATCACAATTACTCAGTATTTGCGACCATCGGTAAGACACCATCCAGTCACTAGATGGGTCAAACCAGAGGAATTTGTTGAGCTAAAGAATGAAGCCGAAGCCATCGGCTATTTGGGAGTCCTGAGTGGGCCGCTAGTTAGAAGTTCATACCGGGCTGGCCGACTTTGGGCCGGGTCAATGGCAAAGAAGGGTTTTGAAATTCCTGAAAACCTGCGACACCTAGCCGAGGAAGCGTTGAAACAAGGCTTTATGCAAGCAGTCGGCGACTAAACTTTTTCTACTATGGCTAAATCAAACGCAGAACCAAGTCAACTTTCCCAAATCATTTTGGTGCTAAAGCGCACCATCGAACTTGATCGCAATAACCTTTGGATCATCCTTGGTTCGGTGTTAGCAGTTCTCGGCACTGGAACTGGTTTCACCATTGCGCTTTTCAACGCCGGAAACTGGATTACCGGAATCTTGATGATTGTGCTGACTCTGATTTCGATGTTTATCGTCTTTAGCCTGGTCCTTTCTCGCAGAGCAGAAAAAGCTGCCTACGGATCTTGGGAAGGGCAACTTGGCGCAGTTGGTGCCGTGCTACAAACCATTCTTCGACGCAACTGGCGCGGGAGCGAGCAACCGATTGCTGTTAACCCACGAAGCAAAGATGCTGTTTATCGCATCGTTGGTCCAGCAGGTATCGTCCTTGTTGGTGAAGGTCACCAGACTGGCTCTCAGGTCCTAGTGGACGCTGAGCGTAAGAAGCTTGGAAAAATTGCACCTGGAGTTCCAGTGCACACACTTTATGTAACCGAATCGAACCACGCTTTGAAACTCGGTGAACTTCGTAAGGCCGTAAACAAACTTCCAAAAGGCCTAAAGCGTACTGAAATTCGCGTGGTTGCAGCACGTCTCGCTGCGCTTGGAATAAACCTTCCAATTCCAAAGGGAATCGACCCAAGACGCGCTCGTCCGGTTCGCAAATAGGATCGTTCAACTTTTTACAATGCCGAAACATTAATTGGCAGTTGATTCACCTTTGGCTAGATAAACTTTCCTTGTAGGCCTAATGGTGTGCCTCGAATCCGCACAAACTTTTTGAAGGGATTAACCCAATGTTCAAGTCCGCAGCCGAGGTCATCAAGTTCATCAAGGACGAAGACGTCAAGTTCCTTGATGTTCGTTTCACCGACCTACCTGGTGTCCAGCAGCACTTCAACCTTCCAGCAAGCATGATTGACGAAAACTTCTTCGTTGAAGGCCAGCTATTCGATGGTTCGTCGATCCGTGGTTTTGCATCAATCCACGAGTCAGACATGCAGCTTATTCCTGACGTTACAACCGCATACCTTGACGCCTTCCGCGTTGAGAAGACCCTGGTTGTAATCTTCGACATCTACAACCCACGCAACGGTGAAGTTTACGGTCGCGACCCACGTATGACCGCGAAGAAGGCTGAGGCTTACCTAGCTTCGACCGGCATCGCCGACACCGCATTTTTTGCTCCAGAAGCCGAATTCTTCATCTTCGATGATGTTCGTTACCACTACAGCCAAAACAGCTCGGGTCACTTCATTGACTCGGACGAGGCTGCCTGGAACTCGAACCGCGTTGAGATCGACCCACAGACCGGCCGCGGAAACAACCTCGCCAACAAGACTCCTTACAAGGGTGGATACTTCCCAGTTTCACCGGTTGACAAGCACGTTGACATGCGCGACCAAATCGTTCTAGAGCTTGCCGCTGCCGGCCTTTCGGTCGAGCGTAGCCACCACGAGGTTGGTACCGCAGGTCAGGGTGAAATCAACTACCGTTTCGACACCTTGGTTCACGCAGCAGATGACATCTTGAAGTTCAAGTACATCGTAAAGAACGTTGCAGACCAGTTCGGTAAAGTCGCAACCTTCATGCCTAAGCCACTATTTGGTGACAACGGTTCAGGTATGCACGTTCACTCTTCGCTATGGAAAGATGGCAAGCCATTGTTCTACGACGAGAACGGTTACGGCGGCCTTTCAGACATCGCTCGCTGGTACATCGGCGGTATCCTCAAGCACGCACCTTCGCTACTTGCATGGACTAACCCAACCGTAAACAGTTACCACCGTCTAGTTCCTGGTTACGAAGCTCCTGTAAACCTTGTTTACTCGGCTGGTAACCGTTCGGCTGCTATCCGTATCCCGATGACTGGAACCAACCCGAAGGCAAAGCGCATCGAGTTCCGCGCTCCAGACGCTTCGGCTAACCCATACTTCGCTTTCGCAGCGATGCTGATGGCTGGTCTAGACGGTATCAAGAACCGAATCGAGCCAATGGCTCCGGTTGACAAGGACCTATACGAGCTACCTCCTGAGGAAGCCAAGAACATTCCTCAGGTTCCTGGCGACCTAGAGTCAGTTCTTCAGGCTCTAGAGGCTGACCACGAGTACCTACTCCAGGGAGACGTGTTCACCAAGGACCTAATCGAAAACTGGATCGACTACAAGCGCGTGCACGAAATCAAGCCTTTGGCCCTTCGTCCGCACCCTTACGAGTTCGAGCTTTACTTCGGTTGCTAATTAGCTAAGTGAAAAGCCCTCGGGAGAAATCTTGAGGGCTTTTTCTTATACGTCGTAGAACAGTCGCTCAAAGACCATTCGCGATCGCCTGGTGAACGCCAAATAATCTTGCTCTAATTGGGAGGCTGAACGTCTTGGGTATTCCAGAATTCTGGCCATACCTTCGAGTTGCCTTCGATCGGTTGTGAGAACATCGCTACGGCGCGATCCCCATAGCACCACTGCCGAGCGAATTCTGGAGGATAATTTCCAGGCCTCTTCTAAGACCGCCGCATCGTGGCGCTCGATGAGCCCCTCGGCAACACAGGCTTCTAGCGCTGAAAGGGTCTTGGGTGTTCGAATTGCGGGATGCTTCGCACCATTCATTAGTTGAAGTAACTGAACGAGCCACTCGACATCACTGAGCGAGCCTCGTCCTAGTTTTAAGTGGCGCTTTGGGTCGGCCCCTTGCGGAAGTCGTTCGGTTTCTACACGCGCCTTTATTCTACGAATTTCAATTACCGCTGCCGGAGAAACCTCGGAAGGGTAACGATATTGATCAATCAGCTCTGTAAACAGTTCTACAAGTTCTTCGCTGCCGGCAATCACTCGAGCGCGCAGAAGCGCCTGCGCCTCCCAGGTATTGGCCCATTTGGCGTAGTACGCCGCATAAGACTCCAACGATCTAGCAATTGGGCCGTTTTTACCTTCTGGCCTTAGGTCGATGTCAAATTCAAACTCTAGGACGGGATCCGCAGCAAGTCGGCGAAGTTCCGAAATCTGGCGCTCTGCAGTCTTCTGTGCATCAACCGACTCAAGCGGGCGGTAAACGAACATCAGGTCGGCATCGGAACCAAATCCGAGTTCAGCCCCACCGAATCTACCCATGGCCACGATTCCGAGATCAATTGTGCCGTCGTCGGTGAGATCTTTTAGCGCTAGTAGATAACTCTCCGTGATATCACTCAGACCCTGTGCAATCTCATCGATGGTCAGTTCACCTAGAACTGCCCCCATGGCCAAGCGTAAAGTCTCTCGCCTACGTATGCCTCGAATGCTTACGGCAGCCTTATCGACTTCGTCGTGCCTTTCGATGATTGAGTTCATTTCCGTGCGCAACTCGCCTAGAGAAAGCGCTTTTAGGTCGGCGGGATCTTCGAACCAAGCGGCAGCTTCGGGGTGACGTTCAAATAACCCCGTTGCCAACTTACTGGTAGACAGGACTTGCGTCATACGCTCGGCTGCGCCACTGGAATCGCGAAGCATTCGCAAATACCAAGGCGACTCACCTAAGTCCTCAGATAGGCGCCTGAAGGCCAATAACCCGGCATCCGGGTCGCTTCCCTTCGCAAACCATTCGAGCAAAACTGGCAGGAGCTGCTTCTGAATTGCCGCACGCCTTGATAGTCCGCGTGTAAGCGCTTCGATGTGGGTAAGTGCCGATTTTGGATCGTCGAAACCAATGGCACTCAGGCGATCAAGAATTTGGTCACTCGAAAGTTGAGCTCCATCGCCCAACTTAGCCACTGCGCTCAAAAGCGGGCGGTAAAAAACCTTTTGGTGAAGTGACCGGACCTCAAGTTTTACTTCGTTCCATCTAGTTAGGAGCTGATCGCTGGTCCACCGTACATTTAGACCTCGAGCAATTGAACGAACCTGACTCTCCGATTCTGGCATCAGGTGGGTTCGGCGCATTTGAGAAAACTGAATTCGATGTTCAATGGATCGCAAGAACTTGTAGTCGTTGAAGAAAATCTCAGCGTCGCTTCGACTCATATAGCCTCCGCTGGCGAGGCTTTCAATGGCACTCATGGTGTCGGCCACTCGAACAGAAACATCGGTGCGGCCATGAACCAACTGCAGCAATTGCACTGTGAACTCTATGTCGCGAAGCCCTCCAGGGCCCAATTTGATTTGGCGATTTACCTCACTTTCGGGAATGTGCTCCATGACCCGCTCACGCATTTTCTGTGCAGCCTCAACGAAGCCATCACGAGTGGTGGCAGCCCAGACGAGCGGCCGAATACGACTCAAGTAACTTTCGGCAAGTTCAGCATCTCCAGCCGCGAATCGAGCCTTGAGTAAAGCCTGGAATTCCCAGTTCTGAGCCCACCGCTCATAGTAGGTAATGTGCGAATCGACAGTTCGCACCAACGCTCCCGATTTTCCTTCAGGTCTAAGGTTCGGATCAACTTGCCACAGCATTGGTTCAGGCGCGGTACCATCCATGGCGCGCATCATTCGAGTTGCTAGGCGGGTAGCAATTTCTAGCGCACGCTCTTTTTCAAGTTCTGCGCTGCCACTTTCGGCAACATAGATGACATCGACGTCACTGATGTAGTTGAGCTCTCGAGCGCCGCACTTGCCCATGGCAATAACGGCAAGTTTGGTGTTATTTACTTCAAATTCTGAATAATTTCCGTGATCCGTGGAGCTAATCAACTCCCATCTGGCTATTTGAAGGCCGGCGTCCATCGCCTCCGTTGCCAAATCCGATAGGTGTCTTGCCACAACTGGGAAAGCTTCGACTGCTTGAAATTGAGTGACGTCAAAAGCAATTAGGCGAAGTAACTCCTGACGATAAACCAAACGAATGGCAACCCATCGTTCATCTACGCTACCGTGGGGTTTCTCAAGTGCCGCATTGAAAAGCCTTCGCAAATCCTGAAGGGTTGTTAGCTTGGCTTCTTTTGCTTGAAAGACTCCAAGAAACTCTGGCCGCCTACGCAACAAATCCACCATTGCGCTAGATGCACCTAAAGTGCGAACTAATCGTGCCGCAGATTCAGGTTTACCGAGAAGTTTCTTTACCTCGGCGCGATTGATTTCGGCCAGGTCTAAAAGTGCATTAAGCGCTTGATCCGGATTGGCGGATAAACCCAATTCCGCCAAGGCCGAACGGCCAGAATCGCCAACTGCAGCGACCAGTTGGTCCAATTTGGCAACTGTTCCTTCAAGTTCGACGAAACCATATCTCGCCAGTTCAGAAAGACCCAGCCCAGCCATCTTTACTAAAGAGTTTCGAGGTTCTGGTGAAGTTCGAAAGGCGTTACCTGAGAGCGGTATTCGCTCCATTCGCGACGCTTATTTGCCAAGACGTAACTAAACACTTCTTCGCCTAGAACCTCGGCAGCAAGTTCAGATTCCTCTAGTTTTCGAATTGCGTGGTCAAGGCTTTGAGGTAGTGGTTGAATACCCATTGCTCGTCGTTCGGCGTCGGTCAAATTCCAAACGTTGTCTTCAGTTTCAGCGGGAAGCTCATACCCTTCCTCTATACCTTTCAAACCAGCCGAAAGGATTAGTGCATAGGCAAGGTAAGGATTTGCTGCGGAGTCGATTGCGCGGTATTCGATGCGAGAACTATTTCCCTTTTCAGGCTTGTATAGAGGAACACGAAGCAGTGCAGAGCGGTTGTTGTGGCCCCAGCAAACGAAGGATGGTGCCTCTCCGCCACCCCATAGGCGCTTATACGAATTAACATACTGGTTAGTTACGGCAGTGATTTCTGGCGCGTGACGAAGAATTCCAGCCATAAATTGGCGAGCGGTTTTTGAAAGGTGATACTGGCCGCCTGCATCGAAGAAGGCATTTGTGTCTCCTTCGAAAAGCGACATGTGAGTGTGCATTCCGGAACCTGGGTGCTGCGTAAAAGGCTTTGGCATGAACGTTGCATAGACACCCTGTTCAATTGCAACTTCTTTAATTACGGTTCGGAACGACATGATGTTGTCGGCCATTGTGAGTGCGTCGGCGTAACGAAGGTCGATTTCATTTTGACCTGGACCACCCTCGTGGTGGCTGAATTCAACAGAAATGCCAAGCTGTTCGAGCATCTGAACAGCCCGACGACGGAAGTCATGAGCGGTTCCACCTGGAACATTGTCAAAGTAACCGGCCTTATCGACTGGAACCGGCTCACCGTCCTCGTTTAACTGTGAAGACTTTAGTAGGTAAAACTCGATTTCAGGGTGGATGTAAAAAGTAAATCCCATGTCGCTGGCCTTGCTGAGCGCGCGACGTAAAACATTTCTAGGATCGGCGGCGGCAGGCTGACCATCTGGCGTTTGAATGTCGCAAAACATTCTCGCTGTTGGGTCGATCTCGCCACGCCAAGGAAGAATTTGGAAGGTCGAAGGGTCTGGCATGGCCAGCATGTCTGCTTCGTAGGTACGAGCTAAGCCTTCGATGGCGCTGCCATCAAAACCAAGACCCTCGCTGAATGCGCCTTCTACTTCGGCTGGTGCAATTGCGACCGACTTTAGGGTTCCGGCGACATCTGTAAACCAAAGGCGGACAAATTTAACTGAACGCTCCTCGATAGTTCTAAGAACGAAATCTGTTTGCTTGTCCACTGGATTTACCTCTCTTATTGCCTACTACTAGGCTAGTGGTTATGCCGTTTATTCGCCTAGCCATGGCTCAAAGTAACCCAATTGTCGGAGATATCTCCAGCAATGCCGGCAAAGTTATCGCCATCACAGCTAAGGCCGCTGAAGCTGGTGCAAATTTAGTTCAATTCGGTGAAATGGTGATTACCGGCTACCCCGTTGAGGATCTGGTTACCAGAGCATCCTTCGTAAGCGAAGCCCAGAATACGGTTGAGTCTCTCGCTCAGACGCTTCTTGAAAAAGGGCTCGGTGAAGTTGCCGTAGTTATTGGAGCGCCAAGACTAGCGTCAGCCCCAAACGGTTGGGCGATTGCCAATAATGCGGCTTTCGTTCTGCAACATGGAAAAGTAATCGCAAGTTACAACAAACACCACTTACCTAACTATTCGGTATTTGATGAGTATCGAAATTTTGTGCCAGGTCACGACGCCTGCGTTTTTGAACTATTTGGAATCAGATTTGCGTTGGCGATTTGCGAAGACATTTGGCAGGCTGGCGGCCCCGTTGCCAGAATCAGCGATCACCAGACGCAACTCACATTGGTACTTAATGGTTCGCCTTTTGAAATTGACAAAGACGACCGACGCTTAAGTTTGGTTCGAAATCTAGCCAGTACTCAGAAAACTGCAGTGTCGTACGTCAACCTGGTTGGGGGTCAAGACGATTTAGTTTTTGACGGAGATAGTATTTTCGTAACCGCGACCGGTGAGGTTGTGGCCAGAGCAGCCCAGTTCGAAGAGGATCTGGTGCTCATCGATTTTGACGGCACAAATGCCGAGTTGGTCAGCGAACATGAGCAAACCAAAGCCGATGACGACTGGCAGGTTTGGAATGCCCTAGTGCTTGGGCTTCGAGACTACGTATCAAAAAACGGCTTCAAATCGGTGGTGCTCGGTTTGAGCGGCGGAATTGACTCAGCTGTTGTTGCCACCCTGGCTTCAGATGCAATCGGGGCCAAAAACGTCTTCGGGATTTCGATGCCTTCCAAATATTCCTCCGACCACTCCAAGGACGACGCAGCTATTTTGGCAAAGAACCTAGGTTGCCACTTTGAAACGGTTGCGATTGAATCTATGGTCAAGTCTTTCGAAAGTGAATTGACTTTGAGTGGACTGGCCAGCGAAAACCTACAGGCTCGAATGCGTGGAGTGATTCTTATGGCGCAGAGCAACAACTCCGGGCACCTAACCCTCACCACCGGAAACAAAAGCGAACTGGCGGTTGGCTACAGCACGATTTACGGCGATTCAGTAGGTGGCTTTGCCCCCCTGAAGGATGTTGAAAAAACAGCCGTTTGGCGGTTAGCCAAGTGGCGCAACTCATTTGCTATCGACCGAAATGAATTAGCCCCCATTCCCGAAAACTCGATAAGCAAGCCACCTTCGGCTGAACTCAGACCCGACCAAACAGATCAAGACTCACTGCCCGAATACGAAATCCTTGATGCGATTCTGGACGCCTACGTTGAGAGGAGACTTGGTTTGAGCGAAATTATTGAATTAGGTTTTGATGCCGAGATCGTCGAAAAAATAATTGGGCTCGTAGACAGGGCAGAATGGAAACGACGCCAAGGCGCCATCGGCCCGAAAATCACGGGAATGGCATTTGGGCGCGATCGAAGACTTCCAATCACGAATAGATACAGAGGATAAAACAATGGCAGCAGACCGACTAATTTCATCAGGTGGACCGTGGGAAGGCAAAATCGGCTACTCGCGTGCCGTAGTAGCCGGAGACTACGTCCACGTATCTGGAAGCACTGCGACAGTTGATGGCGAATTGCAGCACAAGGGAGATGCCTATGGACAAACGCTGGTAGCGCTTGAAACTGTAATTGCCGGTGCACTAGCCCAAGTTGGATACAGCTTGGCCGATGTTGTTCGCACCCGCGTTTATCTCGCTGACGCGGCAGACATGGACCGAGTCGGCGAAGCACACGGCAAGATTTTCGGTGAAATCCGCCCTGCTGCGACGATGCTAGCTGGAATTCAGTTCATCAACCCTGAAATGTTGGTTGAAATCGAAGTGGATGCCTGGAAGCGAAACTAGTGTCCGTTCACTCTCCGAAGATTGTTCGAACCTCTACCCTCCTGGAATTCAAGCAACAGGGTAGAAAGATTGCTTGCCTCACTTCGTATGATTCGATGACGGCAGGGATTTTCGATCGGGCTGGCATCGACGTAATTCTGGTCGGTGATTCGGCAGCGAACACCGTCCTAGGTTACCGATCGACGTTGCCGATTACGTTGGAGGAAATGATTCCATTTGGCAGAGCCGTTTCTGCTGCGAGTGAACGCGCACTGGTAGTGATTGACTTACCCTTTGGTAGCTATGAAACCGGTCCGGCAGATGCACTCACCAATTCGATTCAAGTTATGAAAAGAACTAATGCATCCGCTGTAAAGCTAGAAGGTGGCGTTAGGAGTGTTGAACAGATCCGAGCAATCGTTGAAGCAGGTATTCCAGTTATGGGGCACATTGGATTCACACCTCAAAGCGTGAATGCTCTGGGTGGCTTCAAGGTTCAGGGACGCGGTGAAGGCGCAGACCAACTAATTGCCGATGCGCTAGCCGTTGAGGCAGCTGGAGCATTTGCAGTAGTCCTTGAGATGGTTCCAGCAGAGCTCGCTAACGAAGTTACCAAGCGGTTAAGCATCCCAACCATTGGAATTGGAGCGGGAGCAGGCACCGACGGACAGATTTTGGTTTGGCAGGACTTTGCCGGTTTACACACCGGAAAGACAGCCAAATTTGTGAAACAGTATGCGCAGTTGGGTCAGGTTCTTGAACAGGCTACAAGTGAATATTTGAAGGATGTTCAAGCCGGCGAATTCCCAGCAAAAGAACACGAATTCGACGCCTAATCCTCGATTTCCTCGTTCCATTTTTCGGAACGCGAGGCGACTATTTCAAGCGCACGTTTGGCATCAGCCTCAGTAGTAAACGGACCAATTCGATAGGGCGCAGCAGCCACTTTTCCGAATTCAACTTCCCCGGTTTTGGTGTTGAACCAGAATTCTTCAGGAACACCCGAAGAGTCCAGCGGTTGTTTAGCCAAGGCAACTCCTAAAATTGACACTATGCCCAAGGATAACGCCGGTCACCTAATTATGGGCAAAGTCTCACCCAGACTTGCAGTTCAAGGAAACATAGCCAAACCCGAATACGTTGGAAAACCGGGTCCAGCCAAATTCACCGGCAGCGACGTAAAGTCGCCGGAGCAAATCGAAAAAATTCGTGCCGCCGGAAAGATTGCGGCTAGCGCTATTGAGATGCTGCGTCCTGAGATTAGGCCCGGGGTAACAACCGATCACCTAGACCGCCTAGCGCACGAATTCATTCTCGATCACGGCGCCTACCCATCCACTCTCGGTTACCGTGGATACCCAAAATCAATTTGCTCTTCAATCAATGAAGTAATTTGCCACGGAATCCCAGACGATACCGTCCTAGAAAATGGTGACATAGTAAATATCGACATCACCGCCTATTTATCCGGCTTCCATGGCGATCTAAATCACACCATCGAAGTTGGCGAGGTTTCAGAGGAGGTGCATAATCTCGTTGAGCGAACACGAGAAGCATTGAATCGGGGAATGTTGGCAATCGCTCCGGGACGGCAGGTCAACACCATCGGCTTGGCTATCGAAAACTATGCCAAGCGCTTTGGCTACGGCGTGGTTCGAGATTTCACCGGTCACGGGGTCGGCGAAGCCTTTCATTCCGGACTAATAATTCCCCACTACGACAGCGCGCCAAACTACTCAACCGAAATCGAAGTAGGGATGGTTTTCACAATCGAACCAATGCTCACGCTCGGAACCTACCAGTGGGATATGTGGTCAGATGGCTGGACCATCGCCACAAAAGACAAGAGCATTACCGCGCAGTTTGAACACACCATTGCAGTAACCGAAACCGGCTACGACATCCTCACCCTTCCATAGCAGAGAGCACAAATAAATGGCAAAGATTGCAATCGGAATAGACATCGGCGGCACTGGCATCAAAGGCGCCCTGGTCAATATCAAAAAGGGTGAACTAGCGAGTGAGAGACTACGAGTCGAAACTCCTCCAGGTGGCAGACCAGACGACATCGCCGAGGTTGTCCGTGAATTGATCACAGCCTTAGACCCAAACCGTGTGGCCGGCGCAATTGGTATTTGTTTCCCAGCAGTTGTTCAGCACGGCGTTACAAAATCGGCAGCAAACGTCTCCAAAGAATGGATCGGGCTTGATGCCGACAAGCTTTTTACCGGCGTAATCGGAAAACCGGTCCACCTAATCAACGACGCAGACGCGGCCGGAGTAGCGGAAATGAAATTCGGCGTTGGACGCAAATTCAAAGGCCTAGTTATGGTCACCACTCTCGGCACAGGAATTGGCACTGCCATGTTCATTGATGGGCAGTTGGTTCCAAATACCGAGCTAGGACACATTGAAATCGATGGTGTCGATTATGAAACTAAAGCTGCATTCTCGGCAAAAGAGCGCGAAAACCTAGACTGGCGCCAGTGGGCCGCCAGACTTCAGACCTATTACTCGAAACTGGAGAACCTGTTTACTCCCGACCTATTTGTCGTCGGCGGTGGCGTATCCAAGGAACATGAGGACTTTCTCCCTCTCTTGAGACTACAAACCGCGATCGTGCCGGCGAAACTCAAAAACACCGCTGGCATCATTGGAGCGGCCCTGGTGGCAAGCAAACTCTCGAAGTAGTGGATGGGTTGACCGATACGCCGGGTTTTGTCTGGGACGATCATCTATCTACGATTGCCGTTACCGACAACCTCTAGCGGTCTACCCGAAGACTCGAGCGAGTAGCTCTCAAACATCTTCTGTCTGACCTTGCTCCAAGTGAGGTTTACCTAGCCGAAACGGTCACCCGTATCGCTGGTGGTCTCTTACACCACCGTTTCACCCTTACCGTTCGCACGGCGGTCTGTTTTCTGTGGCACTGTCTTGCGAGTTGCCTCGAGTGGGTGTTACCCACCACTTCACTCTGCGGAGCCCGGACGTTCCTCGTTATTGCTAACGCGATCGCCTAGTCAACCCATCCGAGACCAAGCCTATCGGTTATAGGTGCGCGGTGAAATTGGCCGTTACCAATTCCGCAAAGTCCTCGCCCCAATGACGAATAACGCTGAGCGAACAAGGAGCCACTTGTGGTCGCCAGTATCCGGAAGGACCAGCGTCAAGCGCGAGAGTTAAGAATCCTCTAATTGGCATAACGTGAGCCACAACCACAATAGTTTGTCCCCGGTATTTTTGTAAAAGGTGATTTCTCGCGGAACGAATTCGAGAGTCGAAAGCTTCGAGCGATTCTCCGTTTGGCGGCGAAAGTGTCCATGAGCCGCGCCAAGTTTTAAAGATTTCGGGCCAAAGTTCGGCAACTTCTTCGTTCGTGTGGCCGTCCCAGTCGCCAAAGGAGATCTCGCGAAGTTCCTCGAGTGTCTCTACAGACAAGCCAAGAAGCCCGGCAATATGTCCTGCTGTTTCCCTGGTTCGTTGCATTGGCGAAGTAATGACCGCAGTAGGCCTTGGCAGGTGTGCAAAATTGCCACCCGAACCAAAACCATCGATGAGTTTGGCCACCGAGGCCGCATCTTCATGGCCCAACTTCGACAGATTTGGGTCATCGCCAGTTCCGCCTGAAATTTTATGCGCCTCGGTCAGTAACGTTCGACCGTGACGAACCAGGATGATTGTAGTCAAGGGTTCGCCAACTTCACCGGGAGCACGAATAGAACTTGGCAGCACCGGGTTAAATTCAAGTGTTGTACTTGATTGAGCCTCGTCAGTTTCCAAATGAATAATTTCATCGAGTTCGGAGTCCATAGCGCGATTTGCCAAGGCATCCGCTCGGGAGTTTTGTTCGCGGGGAATCCAACTCCATGTGACATTTTTGCCAGCTATCAACTTTTGAACTTCGATACCTAGAACCTGCATATCAGGATGTTTGATTTTCCAATTTCCAGACATTTGCTCAACAACGAGCTTGCTATCCATTCGAACGTCTATGGCGGCATTTGGGTTATACCGAAAAGCTTCCGTAAGGCCAGCTATTACGGCTCGATATTCGGCTACGTTATTGGTTGCGACTCCACCAAAAGTTGAAATCTCAGCGATGACTTTGTTTGAGTGCGCGTCGATTAAAATAGCGCCGGAGCCAGAAGGTCCAGGGTTTCCCCTTGACCCGCCATCGGCTTCAATTATGAGTCGATCACTGGTCATCGAATGATCAAGGCATCGCAGTTTGGGCAGGTTGGCAAATGATCGGCAGGTTCGGCCATGATTGCTTCAAACTGAACAGCGTTAATCGAAAGACGACATGCTGAACAGTCACGCCCTAGCGTTTGAGCAACTGCCGTTCCTCTTGAAGCCTTCCGATCATAGATGGCCTGCAACTCGGGCTCTAAAGCCTTGAAGGCTTCACCGCGTTTTGCCTTTATTTCAGAAAGACTCGCGTTCATCGTAAGCGCCTCGCCATGCTGTTTAGCTAGTTCGGTCTCCAACTCTAGGTTCAACCTAACTCGCACGGCAGTGGATTCTTCTACCGCCTCGGTTGCTACATCTAGTGCTTCCAAAAGCTCAAGTTCAGCATCTTCTAGATTCGATTTCCTTGATTGTAAGCTGGCGATTTCTTGACTAATGGCCTTCTGCTCACGCTCATTGGTTACGTTATTGGCGCGAACATCGTCATGGACGATTCGAGCTTCCACCATTTCTAAATCTGTGGAAATTTTTTTGATTTCAAGCTGGATATTTTCTCGCTTTGCGTGTGAATCGAGAAGGTCTTGTGAAGCTGCCAATAGGGATCTGCGCAAAGCCTCAATTCTTTCGCTTTTCTCAATTTCAGCAAGAGCAGTCTCAGTTCTTGCAATGGCTAAATCCAGTTTGCTGGTTTCCAAGAGTAATTCTTGCTGTTTGCTACCTGCGATGATCATTTCAATTAACCTCTTGAGTCCATGGGTCGGTGTTGATTCTTGATGCCAGAGCCGAAACTCCAGGAATGGCGGAAAGCCTGCGAACTGCTGATTCTACCCAGAGAGATTCGGCCGCCCAGTGAGACACATCAATCAGGGCAATAGGATTTCCTTTGCGCGGAGTTGCTACAGCATCGAGAACTGGATGGTGCCTCAAGTCGCTCGTGACATAAACATCGGCATCGGAATCTAGTACGAATGGGATGAGTGAATCACCGGCGCCACTGCAAATTGCAACGCGTTTAATTTGCTGGTCAGGGTTGCCGCTAAACACCACTCGTCTCCCAGTTTTTGGAAGCGACGCAGAAACGAGTTTTGCAAATTGCGAAAGGGTAGTTTGTTCCGGCAGTTCACCGATAGCACCATGCCCCAGGGTTTTACTTTGAGGTACCAATGGTTCCACTTGTTCCAATCCAAAAGCATTAGCCATTGCAGTAGAAGCACCGTCTAATTGAACATCGGCATTTGTGTGTGCCACGAAATGTGACAGGTTTCCACGTATGAGTCTTGCCAGAAGGTGACCCTTGAGCTTGCTCTCATCCAGACTGCCAATTGGCTTCAAAAGCAACGGGTGATGGGTAATTATCAATTGGCACTTTGCTGCAAGCGCCTCGTCAATCACCGCATCGGTCAAGTCAACCGCCACGAGGATGGTCTCAATCTCGGCACTTAGGGAACCTGCGGATAAGCCAACATTGTCCCAGTCATCGGCGAACGTTTGTGGCCAAAAATCGTCCAAGTGGGTTGCTAAGGCTTGAAGCGAGGTCACTACTCAACCACAACGTCAACAAGATCGAACTTGCGGTCCTCAACCGACTTCGTTTCGAGTTGCTGTCGAGAAATGCGAGGGAAACCGGTTGCAAGAGTGAATACAACTGCAATACCCATGGCTATAAGGGCACTAACCGCCAATGAGAACGACAACCCGGTTGAACTCGAAAGGAAGCCTAACCACACCATTGACCCAACTGGCTTGGCAACAGACAGTCCGGCAGCCACAGCAATGGCGAAACCAATCAAAGCCACCCAGTTGAAAGCACCATAGAAGCCGAAACTCCTTGTGAGCGATGCATCGTGATAACGACCGCGACGAATAAGCGTGTCAGTGAGAACGGTGCCCAACCAACTCGCTGCTGGAATTAGCAGAATAGAAGTTGCATTGAGCCCAAGTCCGAGTGGGTTTGCTGCGAAAAGGGCGATTACAGAGATAACTAGCACGCCAGCCAGCGAAACAATCGAGGCAAGCCCATAACCAACGTGGTTAGTTCCAAGAGTCTTGAGCGCTTCAATTAGCTTAGAAACCCCAACCAGGAGAAGGCTTACAACTGCCAGCACACTGAGGTCGACCAATATCGTCGAAGACATTAGATTTCCGCTTCCCAGTAAATGTTGAATAACGGCGAAACCATTCGAGTAGTCATGACCATTTAGCAGTGCAGCAATGTGTCCGTAGCTCAACAATGGAAGTAAAAATCCAAAAATAAAGATCGGCCAAGTAAGTGTCTTACGCTTTGCTCCCCAAGCCGCAGCAGCCAGCGATTCGCCATCGAGTCCGTATGTGAAAACGCTTACCACCAGGGCAAAAATTGGCGCAACGGCTAGGAACTTATCTGGTTGGAAAACACCAGCCAAGTTCATGTAATCAATGCCATTGATAGTGAATACGGCGAAACCAACGAAACCAAGCAAGATAAAAGTTGCCATGACGATTTTTGTCCAACGAACAAAAGAACCGCCGAAAATTGCCAAAATGCCAGCCACCAAAACAAAACTGATCGCAACTAAAGTACCAAGGCTGACGGAGAATCCTCCTACGTTAAAGATGGCTTGTTTGAAGTCTTCTAGACCCACGATTGTGTTGTTAAAGTATTTTCCGCTGGCAAACGCGATGGTTCCAATTGCAAAAAGGCCGGCTAGCAGCAGAGAAATACCAGGAACGATTGCGCCGAAGACACCGTAACTCGCTCTAGATGCAACTGCGAGCCCCCTCTTGGTGCGACGTGCAGTTACTAGACCAAAAATATTCACCTTGACACCAACGAGAACACCGAGCAGTCCGGCCAAAATTGAGGTCACAAAGTTTAGGCCCGAAATCGCGGCGACGCTTGCGCCGACTGCAGGAACCAAAACACCGAAACCAATGACCCAGTTTGCAGCGGACACTAATCTGAATCCACGCACGACTGGCGATGGAATTTCATTAGCAACCAAAGGGCTCTCTGCAGAAATCTCAGGTTCGATCGCTGGAGACTGAACCTGCTCGGTTGCAACTTGGATAGCCGGCTGACGAATTAAGTCTTCGAATGAATCCGTCGAAGCTTCCCCAGAGCCGACACTTGGTTCGCTTACTGGTGCGATTGGAGTGGACGGATTAAAGACTGGGAACTCTGGCACTGGGGAAATCAGTGGCAGTGGGGACAATCCAGCTTTTGCTCGTTCCAAATTCTCTAGTGCGGTAACAGCTCTAGGGTCGCTGGATGCCTTCATCTTGGCGAGCCAAGCTTCAGTTGAAGCATTGTCTAGCTCACGAAGTTTGGTTTGTTGTTCCAAGAAGTCCATAGCAGCCAACATGCCGGCCTCGTTAGCTTGAGCCGCCCCCAAGTGCTGACTGATCTCTTGATCCGTCAAAGACTGGCGCTGCGGGGGCATAAATTCGCTATGTTCCATAAAAAAATAATACCCGCGCATTAAGAATTACTCTCTATGCGCGGGTACTACTATTCGTGGGCCCTACCGGGCTCGAACCGATGACATCCACGGTGTAAGCGTGGCGCTCTACCAACTGAGCTAAAGGCCCAACAAGAGACAAGGATACGCAATCTAGATCGATTGGCGCAAATCCTTTGCCCTTTTAGTGAAGTGTTGCCAAAGCCTTTTCGTATTCGTCCAGCGATCTTGCCTGTCCTGGAGCGGTAACAAACTTGGCGACAAGTTCGCCGTCCTTGTTGACAACAAAGGTTGCACGGTTGGCAATTCCGCTGTCTTCAAGGAATACACCGTACTGTTTTGCCATACCGCCGTGTGGCCAAAAGTCTGCCAATACTGAGAACTTGTAGCCCTCCTGCTCGGCAAACAACTTTTGAACAAACTTTGAATCAACCGAAACGGCTAGAAGTTCTACATCGGCTCGCTCAAACTGTGCGAAGTTATCGCGCAATTCACAAAGTTCACCGGTGCAAATGCCCGAAAAACTTAGCGGGTAAAAAACGATAACCACGTTCTTTTTACCTTTGAACTCAGACAGGGTTACGGTCTCGCCGAATTGATTGATCAAGCTAAAGTCTGGTGCGGCATCGCCGATGATTAACGGCATAAGGTGCTCCTTTGTTGGTTTCCAATTAGAACATAAAGCAACTCTCAAGTGCGATTCATTCCCGCCTTCGAGACGTAGACTTAATGAGCCTTTACCAAGGTGACAAAGTTGTCCTTTTACAAATCCCCCACGAAAGGGAGTATTCGGTGTCTCTGAACAACAACGACGCTTACGCAGTTCACAATCCTGACCAGGACCCTGAGGAAACTCGCGAATGGCTCGAGTCTCTCGATGCTGTAGCTCGAGTGCACGGCCGAGGTCGCGCCCGCGAAATCATGCTCAACCTTCTTCGCAGATCTCACGAACTACAGTTGAACGTTCCCATCGTTCCAACCACCGACTACCTCAACACAATCGCACCTGAAAACGAACCAGAGTTCCCTGGTGACGAGACCGTGGAGCGCACCTACCGCGCATGGATGCGCTGGAATGCCGCGATGCTGGTCCACCGAGCACAGCGTCCAGGCGTTGGCGTTGGCGGACACATTTCAACTTTCGCTTCGAGTGCTTCTCTATACGAAGTTGGTTTTAACCACTTCTTCAAGGGTGCCGACCACCCTTCAGGTGGCGACCAGATTTTCGTCCAGGGTCACGCATCACCTGGACCTTATGCTCGTGCATTTTTGGAAGGGCGACTCTCAGCCGATCAACTTGATGGTTTCCGTCAGGAAAAATCTCACGCTGGTGGCGGGCTTTCGAGCTACCCTCACCCTCGTTTGATGCCAGATTTTTGGCAGTTCCCAACCGTATCGATGGGTCTCGGGCCGATCAATGCCATTTACCAGGCTCAGTTCAACCGCTACCTCCAGGGCCGTGGTTTCAAGGACACTTCCGAACAGCACGTTTGGGCATTCCTTGGCGATGGTGAATTGGATGAAGTTGAGAGCCGCGGAGCTCTTCAACTTGCTGCCAACGATGGCCTGGATAACCTAACTTTCGTTGTGAACTGTAACCTTCAGCGCCTAGATGGTCCGGTACGTGGAAACGGAAAGATTATTCAGGAACTCGAGAGTTTCTTCCGCGGCGCGGGTTGGAATGTTATCAAGGTTGTTTGGGGTCGAGAGTGGGATTCCCTGCTAGCAAATGACACCGAAGGCGCACTTGTTGATCTCATGAACAAGACTCCCGATGGCGATTACCAAACATATAAAACCGAAGACGGTGCTTTCGTTCGCGAAAACTTCTTCGGTCGCGA
The DNA here is from genome assembly GCA_947447395.1 of Microbacteriaceae bacterium. Taxonomy (GTDB): domain Bacteria; phylum Actinomycetota; class Actinomycetes; order Actinomycetales; family Microbacteriaceae; genus Rhodoluna. The sequence goes on from CANFJH010000006.1 coordinate 23,041, forward strand.
TCCTCGCACTGCCAAATTGGTGGAAAACATGACCGATGAGCAAATCTGGGGCCTAAAGCGTGGTGGCCACGATTACCGCAAGGTTTACGCTGCTTACAAGTCGGCTGTAGAACACAAGGGTCAGCCAACAGTGATTTTGGCTAAGACAATCAAGGGCTTCACTCTCGGTAAGTCATTCGAAGGCCGTAACGCCACCCACCAGATGAAGAAAATGACTCTGGAAAATCTAAAGGGTTTCCGAGACGAACTACGTATCCCTATTTCGGACGCTCAGCTCGAAGAAAACCCTTACCAGCCTCCTTACTTCCACCCTGGACAGGACGCACCTGAAATTCAGTATCTACACGAGCGCCGGCGCGCCCTCGGTGGTTACCTTCCAGAGCGTCGTAGTAAGTATGTTGATTTCAAACTTCCCGAAGACAAAACCTATGAAATTTCGAAGGGTGGCAGCGGCACTCAAGAGGTTGCCACAACCATGGGCTTTGTACGACTCTTGAAGGACCTCCTTCGTGCACCGGAGTTCGGTCAGCGCATTGCGATGATCATTCCTGACGAGGCTCGTACCTTCGGAATGGATGCATTCTTCCCAACCGCGAAGATTTACAACCCACAGGGGCAGCACTATATCTCGGTTGACCGCGACATTCTGCTTTCCTATAAGGAATCAGACTCGGGACAGATCATTCACACCGGAATTAACGAAGCGGGTTCGGTTGCTTCATTTGCAGCCGCTGCAACCAGCTATGCAACCCATGGTCAAGCCATCATCCCGTTCTATGTTTTCTATTCGATGTTCGGTTTCCAGCGAACCGCAGACTCAATTTGGGCTGCTGCCGACCAACTCAGCCGTGGTTTCCTAATTGGTGCCACCGCGGGACGCACCACCCTTACCGGTGAAGGTCTTCAGCACGCCGACGGCCACTCACCGATCATCGCTGCAACTAACGATGCGGTGCTGAGCTACGACCCAGCATTCTCGTATGAAATTGGACACATTATTCGTTCCGGTATCGAGCGTATGTACGGGGGAACTCATTCAGATCCGAACGTGATGTACTACCTAACCGTTTACAACGAACCAATGGTGCAGCCTGCTGAACCAGAGAATGTTGACGTTGACGGAATTGTTCGAGGTATCCACAAGGTCTATAACAACCCGGCAGATGGTCACAAGGCTCAAATCTTGGCTTCCGGAGTTGCCTTACGTTGGGCTCACGAAGCAGCAGAACTTCTGCAGGCAGACTGGGGTGTATCGGCTGACATTTGGTCGGTAACTTCTTGGACTGAACTTCGCCGCGACGGTTTGCGCCGCAATGAAGAACGATTCTTGACCCCTGGTGCAAACAATGAAGTGCCATTCGTGACCTCAAAACTTTCTGGTCACCACGGACCTTTTATTGGTGTAAGCGACTTCATGCACCAAGTTCCAGACCAGATTCGCGAGTGGGTTCCTGGCGACTATGCAACCCTGGGAGCTGAGGGCTTCGGTTTCTCAGACACCCGTGCTGCTGCCAGACGTCATTTCAAGATCGATGGACCTTCGATTGTGGTTCGAGTGCTTGAACAATTGGTAGCCCGTGGAGAAATGGATGCCAGTGCTCCAGCACAGGCAATCGAAAAGTATCGTTTGCATGACGTGAACGCTGGTAACAGCGGAAGCGCCGGCGGCGAGGCATAAACTTTTCCCATGCTAGTTATCGTCTGTCCTGGTCAAGGTTCGCAAACTCCCGGTTTTTTCAGCCCTTGGTTGGAACTGCCTGCTTTTAGGGAGACCATCGATCAGGCTCAGACAGCATCGGGTCTTGATTTACTTACCTACGGAACCATCAGCGATGCCGACACCATTAAGGACACTGCAATTGCTCAGCCTCTAATTGTGGCTGCGTCTTTGGCATCGTTTGCGGCACTCAAGGCTGCCGGGTTGGGCGACATTGACGGTGTTGCCGGTCACTCGGTCGGTGAATTGGCAGCGGCTTCAATTGCGGGAGTTTTCGACACGTCAAGTGCCTTGGAGTTCGTGACTAAACGTGGTTCAGAAATGGCAAAGGCCGCTTCCCTCACCAAGTCCTCCATGGCTGCCGTCTTAGGTGGAGATCGCGATGACGTTGTTGCTTATCTCAAGTCTCGTGGACTATCGGCAGCCAACTACAACGGCTCTGGCCAGATTGTTGCTGCTGGAGACGCAGACGGCATCACGGCACTGGCTAACGAACCACTTGCAGGCACTCGAGTCATTCCACTTGCCGTTGCCGGTGCATTCCACACCAATTTCATGGAACCCGCGGTTGCGGAACTTGCTAACTACGCATCTGGTTTGAGCGCTCAAGATCCTTCCGTTCAGTTGTGGACCAATAAGGATGGCAGTGTGATTTCTTCGGGAGCTGAATATTTAAACCTTTTGGTGAATCAGGTATCAAATCCGGTTCGTTGGGACCTGTGCATGGAAGCCATGGTTTCTGCCGGAGTGACCGCTCTCATTGAACTCTCCCCTGCTGGAACGTTGGCGGGTCTAGCTAAACGTGGCATGCCTGGAATCGAAACGCTGGCGTTGAAAACACCAGACCAGCTGGATGCAGCGATAGCACTTGCAAAGAACCACGGTTAGGAGCCCCCGGTGACAGCAACATTAAACCAGTACGAAGCAGTTAAGTACTCGCGAATTTATGCTCTCGGAGCTGCCCGAGGTGACTTGTTTGTCACCAACGACGAGGTTGCAGGACCGATTGATTCGAGCGACGAATGGATTCGCCAGCGCACCGGAATTGTCACCCGTCGTCGTGCGAGTAAAGACCTGAGCCTGATGGACATGGCTGTTTCCGCGTCAAATGAAGCTATCCAAAAGGCTGGCATTGACCCTCAAGAAATTGGTGCGGTGATTTTTAGCACCATTACCCACCCTTTCCAGACTCCATCGGCAGCTACCTTACTTGCCGACAAAATTGGCGCAAACCCTGCCCCTGCTTACGACGTTTCAGCCGCGTGCGCTGGATACTGCTACGGCATTGCGCAAGCCGATGCGCTAGTGCGTTCTGGAATGGCAAAGTACGTATTGGTTGTCGGTGGTGAGAAGCTAAGCGACTTCATTGACCCGACCGATCGAAGCATTTCATTCCTTCTCGGAGACGGCGCCGGCGCCGCCATTGTCGGCCCTTCAGACAAACCTGGCATTTCGCCGTCGGTTTGGGGTTCAGATGGTTCGAAGTGGGAAGCGGTCAGCATGACCTCTTCGCTCTTAGAGTTTCGAGACGGAACCGCTTCCTGGCCAACCTTGCACCAAGAAGGTCAGACAGTATTCCGCTGGGCAGTATGGGAAATGGCAAAGGTTGCCAAAAAGGCTCTTGAAGTTGCTGGAATAAGGGCAGAAGATTTGAGCGCCTTGGTAACACACCAGGCAAACATTCGTATCATCGATGAGCTCGCCAAACAGCTCGAACTACCTGAATCAGTAGTAGTTGCTAGAGATATCATCAATACCGGTAACACTTCAGCGGCCAGCATTCCGCTTGCAATGCATGAGTTATTGACTTCTGGCGCAGTGAAGTCTGGAGGTTTGGCTCTGGAGATTGGCTTCGGCGCAGGACTTGCCTTCGGTGCGCAAGTAGTAGTTCTGCCCTAAAATTGAAACGATAAATAACCACTAAGGAGAAACCATGGCACTGTCAAAGGATGAAGTACTGGCTGGCCTAGCCGAGCTAGTAAACGAAGAGACCGGTCTTGCTACCGAGTCAGTTCAGATGGACAAGAGCTTCAGCGATGACCTAGACATCGACTCGATCTCGATGATGACCATCGTTGTAAATGCTGAAGACAAATTCGGTGTAAAGATTCCTGACGAGGAAGTTTCAAACCTCGTAACTGTTGCTGACGCTGTTAACTACATCGCAGACAACCAGTAATTAAAACTGGGAGAGATTTCGTGAAGATCGTAGTAACTGGCCTTGGTGCAACTACCCCACTGGGTGGAGACGTCAAGTCAACCTGGGATGCCCTACTTGCTGGAAAGTCGGGAATCTCGACTCTCGAGCAGCCGTGGGTGGCCCAATACGAAATTCCGGTAACCTTCGCTGGCCAGGCAAAAGTCCCGGCCAGCGAAGTTCTCACCCTTCAAGAGTGCAAGCGTCTCGATCCTTCGAGCCAATTTGCACTTATCGCAGCCAGAGAAGCTTGGGCTGACGCTGGTGCCCCAGAAGTTGAGCCTGAGCGTTTGGCAGTTGAGTTTTCCACCGGTATCGGTGGAGTCTGGACTCTCCTTGACGCGTTTGACACACTAAAGGAACGCGGACCTCGTCGAGTTCTTCCGATGACCGTTCCAATGCTTATGCCAAATGGGCCGGCAGCGGCTATTGGTATGGACCTAGCAGCTAGAGGCGGGGTACGAACTTCAGTTTCTGCCTGTGCTTCAAGCACTGAAGCCATTGCTAATGCAATCACTCGTTTACAATCTGGCGAAATTGACATTGTTGTTGCCGGTGGTTGCGAAGCCGCAATTCACCCGCTACCAATCTCAGCATTCGCGGCAATGCATGCAACTTCGCGTCGCAACAACGAGCCAGAGCTTGCGTCTCGCCCATACGACGTCGCTCGCGATGGTTTTGTTATGGGTGAGGGTGGCGGAGCCATGGTCCTGGAGACCGAAGAGCACGCAATCGCCCGTGGCGCAAAGATTTACGCTTATCTAGTTGGTGGGGCAGTTACTTCAGACGCTTACCACATCACAGCTCCAGACCCTGAAGGTAGCGGAGCTGCCCGCGCAGTACTTGCCGCCTTGAAGCAGGCTGATGCAGGTATAGAAGACGTCGTTCACATTAATGCTCACGCAACCAGCACCCCGGTAGGTGACATTGCCGAGTACACCGCTCTAAAGAGAGTCTTCGGAGATCACTTGGGTAACATCGCCATTTCAGCAACAAAGGCCTCAACCGGTCACCTTCTCGGTGGCGCGGGCGCCATAGAAGCAGTATTTACGGTATTGGCCTTGAAGGAGCGAACTGCTCCCCCAACAATCAACTTGGACAACCAAGACCCAGCTATCCCACTGGACGTTGTAACCAGCCCTAGAAAGCTGCCTGAAGGCCCAATTTTGGCTATCAGTAATAGCTTTGGGTTCGGTGGCCATAACGCCGTAGTAGCCTTCAGAAGCTACGAATAAATCAATCTAAATAAAAACTCCCCAACACTGACTGTTGGGGAGTTTTTATTAGGAAATTGTTTAGTGTGCGTGCTGTCCGCGCGAGTTTTCAAATACGAACCCGATTAGGGCAACGATCGCCAATGGGAATCCGATTACGAACAACCACCAACCTACGGCCAGCGAAGCAAATACCACCGCTCCGAATAGACCTAGGAAGAATGGCCACCAGCTCCAAGCATTGAAGAAGCCAATTTCAGATTCTCCATCAGATATTTTCGCGGTTGGATTATCCTCTGGCACTGGACCTTGGCTTCGGTGAGTCTTTCCCAGATAGAAAGCAATGAAGGCGGACATGATAGAAAGCATCGTGATTGCTGCGGTTCCGATGATTTCAACCTTTAGGCCACCAAGAGAAGGCCCTCCGTCTGATAGACCCTGGTATGGCTCGTTGAGCCCAACTAATGCGTATCCGACAGCAGCGACCAAGTAGAACGCGGCTAGCAGCCAAAAAAGTCTTGCGTTAGTTTTCATGAACTTAGCCCTTCTTCACAGTCTTCTTAGTTGAAACCGAATCGCTAGCCTCTGGGTGGTTTAAATCAAAGGCTGGTGACTCCGAACGAATTACCGGAATCGAAGTGAAGTTGTGACGTGGGAAAGGCGATGCAGTAGCCCACTCCAACGAACGCCCGTAACCCCAAGGGTCATTTACCGTGACCTTTACACCCTTACGGTGTGTGATGTAAACGTTCCAAAGGAATGGAAGGAACGACAGGGCAAGGATTACCGAACCTAATGTTGAAATTTGGTTTAGGAGAGTAAAACCATCTTCAGGAAGATAGGTGGCGTAGCGGCGAGGCATACCTTGAACACCAAGCCAATGCTGAACCAAGAAAGTGGTGTGGAAGCCAACAAACAGCATCCAGAACTGAATCTTTCCAAGACGCTCATTTAGCATCTTGCCGGTCATCTTTGGATACCAGAAGAAGATACCCGCGAACATTGCGAACACCACGGTACCGAAGATTACGTAGTGGAAGTGAGCAACTACGAAGTAGCTGTCGCTCAGCGCGAAGTCAAGCGTTGGGCTCGAAAGAATTACACCGGTAAGTCCACCGAAGATGAAGGTGGTGAGGAATCCGAGCGACCACAACATAGGGGTTTCGAAACTAACCGAGCCTCGCCACATGGTTCCGATCCAGTTGAAGACCTTCACGCCGGTTGGAACGGCGATAAGCATTGTTGTGAAGGCGAAGAATGGAAGTAGTACCTGGCCGGTGACATACATGTGGTGCGCCCACACCGTCATAGAAAGAGCTGCGATCGCGATAGTTGCGTAAATAAGTGTCTTGTAACCAAAGATTGGCTTGCGGCTAAATACTGGCATGATCTCCGAAATGATCCCGAAGAATGGCAGAGCAATGATGTAAACCTCTGGGTGACCGAAGAACCAGAACAGGTGCTGCCAAAGCATGGCGCCACCGTTGGCCGGGTCAAAGATGTGTGAACCGAACTTGCGGTCTGCCCCCAGAGCAAATAGTGCGGCGGCCAATGGTGGAAAACACATGATGACGAGAATCGAAGTAACCAAGGTGTTCCAGGTGAAAACTGGCATACGGAACATGGTCATACCAGGTGCGCGCATGGTCAGGATTGTGGTGATGAAGTTCACACCACCCATGATGGTTCCAAAACCGCCAAGGGCTAGACCGAATACCCAAAGGTCTCCGCCAATTCCAGGAGAGAAGGTCGTGGTAGAAAGCGGTACGTAGGCGAACCAACCAAATGAAGCCGCTCCCTGTGGGGTGAAGAAACCAGCGACTGCAACCAAGCTACCGAAGAAGTAGAACCAGTAAGCGATGGCGTTTAGACGAGGAAATGCAACATCCGGTGCACCGATTTGGACCGGCATCAAAATGTTCGCAAAAGCTGCAAACAATGGGGTTGCAAACATTAGCAACATGATGGTTCCGTGCATGGTGAACAGCTGGTTGTACTGTTCCTTGGTGGCCACGATTGACAAGCCAGGAAGAGTTAGCTGGGCGCGAATCATTAGCGCCATAACTCCACCAATAAGGAAGTAGGCGAACGAGGTAATCAGGTACAGGTAACCGATTTTCTTGTGATCGGTGGTGGTCAGCCAGTCGACCAGGATTCGACCCTTATCGCGAGGAATCACTGGTGTTGCTGGAGTAATAGTTGCGGTAGCCAATTTATTAGCCCTCGTTTCCTGCTGGTGCGACTACGCCTGGCAGATTTTGGTTTCTGCTCGCGTCAAGAGAAAGCTGTCCTACTTGTCCGGCGGCCTTTAGGTCCGCAATGTGCTGGTCGTAATCCGACTGGGAAACAACCTTTACGTTGAACAACATCATTGAGTGGTACTCACCACAAAGCTCGGCACACTTACCCGTGTAAGTACCAATCTTGGTCGGGGTGAAGTACTCGTGGTTGGTCTTACCAGGAAGTGCGTCCTTCTTATAGAGGAACTCAACAACCCAGAATGAGTGATCGACATCGCGAGAGTTTAGAACCAGTTCAACACGCTTGTTTACCGGAAGGTAAAGGGTTGGTAGGTCCTTGAGGTTATCTCCGGTGCCACCTGCGTACTGCGACTGAATACCAGAGTCGTAAACGTTGTCCTGGGTGTAGTTAAAGTCCCAGCTCCACTGCTTACCAATGACCTGAACGACAACCTGTGGGTCGTTAGGTGTTTCGATGACTTTCATGTCGCGAGCGGTGAAGGCAAAGAAGCCCACAACCAAAATCAAAGGCACAACCGTGAACAGAATTTCAATCGGGTTGTTGTAGCGCATCTGCGCTGGAAGGTGAGTGTCGCCCTTGCGACGACGGTAGACGATGATGGCCCAAAACATAAGACCCCAAGCTATGGCGCCAACGACCCAGAGCACAGCCCATGAGATGTTCCACAAATCAGTGATACGACCGGTGTGGTTAGTCACGCCGATACTGCTTGCCGGCAGTGGCATCAAAATTGCTGAACTTAGTTGCTCCTGGGAGCAGCCAGCGAGGAACAAGGTTGTGGTTGCAGCAGCAGTTGCCATTGCAACTCTTAGAGCACGCTTTAAAAGCACAGTCGACCCTTCGAATCGTTACGGCTTTAGTCTACGCCCGCCGAAACTTATGCAGGCGTGAAAAACGCTAGAAAAATCGAAATATTTTGCCTGATTAGCAGAAAGATTGACCGCAGGCGCAAGTTGAGGTTGCATTTGGATTGTCAATGACCAAGCCCTGCTCGGTTAGCGAATTTTTGTAGTCAATTGTTGAGCCTTTTACAAGCTCGATCGACATTGGGTCGATAACTAATTCGTATTCACCGCAAGGGAATCGAATGTCATCCTCGTAGAACTTGTCTTCATAGGTTGGCTTGTATTCCAACCCCTGGCAACCACCAGGCGCAGCCTCTAGACGAATGGCTAGCTTTTCATCGCCACCGGCTTGCTCGAGTGTGCTCGAAATCCAATCCACTGCAGACTCTGTGATGTTAATTTCGTATGTTGCGGTTTCAGACATTTTTGCTCCTAGGAATTCTGTGTCAATTCTAACTTCTCAAAACAACAAAGGCCTCGGAAACATTCCGCTAACCTATTGGTTATGACTGAGCAGACCCCAAACGCCAAAAAAGGCAAGCCAACCCCAGCACGTAAAGAGCAGGAAGCTGCCCGCAAGCGACCTTTGGTAGCACCAAAAACCAAAGAAGGACAACAGGCAGCTCGAGCGGAACTCAAGAACCAACGCGAAGCGGCTCGTCTCGGATATGCCGCCGGCGACGACAAGTACCTTCCGAAACGCGACGCGGGACCACAGCGTCGGTTGATTCGTGATGTCGTAGATTCACGCCTTTTCACCGTGGGTGAACTGCTTCTACCGCTTATGTTGATTTCTGTGATTTTTGGCACCGGAACCTCGGCCACATCGGTAATCGGCACGTTCCTAAGCGATCTCGTCTTAGTTTTGTTCGTGGTTTACCTTCTAGACACTGTCTTGATTGCCAGAAAAGCGAAGTCGGTGCTCTCCGCCAAATTCGGTTCGGGCAAAGTGGAGAAGGGCATTTGGCTTTATGTTGCATTCCGTGCCATGTACCCGCGAATCATTCGCCTTCCAAAGGCGCAGGTTCGACGCGGAGAGAAAATCTAGGTTTAGTACGCTAGCTCTTTATTGATCTTCCGAGCCCAAAAAGGTCCCTGGTAAACAAAGCCTGTATATCCCTGCACTAGATCGGCACCCATCGCCAGTCTTTCTCTGACATCTTGCGTGGTTTCAATTCCACCGACCGAGACAATGGCGATACGGCCCGCTACCCTTCGGTTTAAGATTTCGAGAACCTCGAGCGAACGTGCTCTTACCGGCTGCCCTGAAAGACCACCAGCGCCAATGCCATCAACTTTGGACGCTGTCGTTTTGAGATTGTCTCTAGAGATGGTGGTGTTGGTCGCAATAACACCAGCTAGACCCAATTCAATTGCGAGTTCCGCGATTGACTCGATGTCCTCGTTCGCAAGGTCTGGAGCGATTTTCACCAAGACCGGCTTGGACGCTGCTTGAGCAAGGACAGCAACCAAAATTGGTTTCAAAGACTCTATGTCTTGCAAGCTTCGCAACCCCGGAGTGTTAGGAGATGAAACATTAACGGCAATGTAATCGGCTAGTGGCGCCAGTAAACGAGCACTAGTTTCATAATCAGTCACTGCATCTTCAATTGGCGTGATTTTGCTTTTGCCGATGTTTACACCGATGATCGGGAGTTTCTTTTTAGTGGAACGCAACTTGGCCAGACGTTCAGCCAATCTTGCTGCTCCCAAGTTGTTGAAACCCATCCTGTTAATCAGAGCGCGATCGGGGGTGAGTCGAAACAGTCGCGGTTTTTCATTACCAGGTTGCGCAATAGCGGTCACCGTGCCCACTTCAATGTGCGAAAAACCCAAATCTGCAAGTGGTTCGATTAGTTCGCCGTTCTTATCAAAACCGGCGGCTAGTCCAAACGGACCATTGAAAGTTAGCCCAAATGCTTCAACTCTTCGAACTTGAGTTGTTCGCAAACGAAATATCCTAGTCAAACCAAGCTTTGAACCTAGCTTTAGACAACCTGCGACAAAGTGATGCACCGCTTCTGGATCGAATCTGGTGAAAACCAAACGAAAAATCAGTGTGTACAGCAATGTAAGTCCTTAATTGGTTATTCGAATCGAGCCTTGATGGCCTCAAAGTGCGCTGGAAGTCCCTCTTCATTGGCGAGTGCATCAACGAATGAAACTGAATCGCTAAGCGACTGCCGGTCATAATCAACAACTTGCTGGGCGCGCAAGAATGTGTGAACCGACAATCCAGCCCCGAACTTTGACTGCTGATTAGTTGGTAGGACATGGTTCGAACCGGCTAGGTAATCGCCCAAAGAGACCGGCGAATAAGAGCCTAAGAAAATGGCTCCGGCATTTGAAATCTTGGTCAACACTTCTGCCGGATATGAAACCTGGAGCTCAAGGTGTTCGGTTGCATACGCATTAGCGAACGAGACCGCAGATTCTAGGTTGGCAACTAGGACGATGGCAGACTGTAGCCCGGTCAAAGCCAGTTTGGCCCGATCGGCGTGCCTGGTTTTAGCCAAACGCTCGATTAGGGCCAACTGCACTTGATTCGCAAGCTCTTCAGAGTCGGTTACCAGCACCGAAGCCGCAGCTTCATCATGTTCCGCTTGTGACAACAGGTCTGCAGCTACATAATTTGGATCTGCCGAGTCATCTGCAATTACCAAAATTTCTGTGGTGCCAGCCTCAGAGTCAATTCCAACAAGACCTCTGAGCGCACGTTTTGCTGCGGTTACGTAAATATTTCCTGGCCCAGTCACTAGCGAAACCGGTTCGAGTCCGATACTTGGAATGCCATGGGCTAGGGCTGCAATTGCCGCTGGCCCGCCGATGTTATAGACCTCGTCGACGCCCAAAAGCGCGGCCGCCGCTAATACAGTCGGGTGCGGCCGTCCGTTGAAATCTCTTTGACCAGGCGTGGTTATGACCAGACGCGGAACACCAGCTACCTGTGCAGGGACAACATTCATGACCACACTAGAGGGATAAACTGCTTTCCCGCCTGGAACGTAAAGCCCAACCGAATCTACTGGCATCCAACGTTGATGTACTTTGCCGCCGTTCGCAAATTCAGTGGTCACGGTCTTTGGCAAATTATCTAGACTCACCGTTCGGACTCGCTCAATTGCCTGCTCAAGTGCATCACGAAGTGGAACGCTTAGTTCGGATAGCGCCGATTGAAGTTCTTGATCGGAAACACGAATTGGACGTGGATCGAAACCGTCAAATTTTTGTGTTAATTCGACGAGCGCCGGTTCGCCTCGCGAAGAAACATCCTCGATTAGTCCGGTGATTTGCGCAAGTGCAGTCTCAATTTTTAGGCTGGCTCTAGGAACTAAGAGGTTTACCTCAGCCGAACCGGGAACGCCTTGGCGCAGATCGATAACGCGCAGGTAGTTTGTGGTCAATTCAGCTCCAGTTCCAGAACAATTCTATTCGGCGCGAGAGATTCGATAGCCTAGAAGAGTGAGTTCAAATCTTGAGGGAATGCCCGCAATCTCTGATTCGGTCGAGGCACTAAAAAATACTTTCCGAAGCCATGCCTCTGGCGTTTGCGTAATCACTCTTTTGGATTCAGATGGCAACCCTGTTGGATTCACGGCTACGTCAGTTACTTCACTTGGCGCTAATCCCCCGTTAGCAAGTTTCAATGTTGCATCTGGCTCGTCCACCTGGCCGTCGCTCTGCAAGGCAACTTGGGTAGCAATTCACACGCTTGGCGAAAACAATCAGGCACTTTCTATGAAGATGTCCACCGACCACACGAAGCGTTTCCTAGACGATGACTGGCAAATTGGCCCCAAGGGTTTACCTATTTTCCCGGAAGCAACGTCGGTTTTGATCGCTGCGATTCGTGAGGTACATTCCGTTGAAAACAACGCGGTGGTAATTGTTGATGTTGTCGAAGGATTATCAGGAATCGAACAACGTCCGCTGATTTACTTCCAGCGCGGCTACCTCATCGGGTAATTTATTCGAATCAGATTGGGCGCTTTCGTCAACCTGTTCGTCTCGTACGATTGCCTGTGCACCGAGCAGCACCTTAAGTTCGCCAATAAATTCGACCGAATATTTAACTTTTTGGGGAAGCGTAAAGGTTCGGGAATTTCCATCCGAAGTAATCGTAATCATGAACTCGCTGGAACCTACATGTTGCTTGATGATGTAGTTCAGGCGTTCAAGAGTCTCCCGGTTCGCCTTTTCATTATCAATTCGCACATGAATCTTGCCCTGGTGTTCCTGGGCTTCTGGTGCGTCCAAAACGTTAATTGAATACGCGGAAAGATTGCGTCCGTCGTCACGGTTGTTCACTCGACCGCGAACCGAGACGACCATATCGGTCTTCAGTTCATTCGAATACTCCGCGAAAGACTTTCCTGTCAACATGAATGACAATTCACCTTCGAAATCTTCGATGGTCACAAGTAGGTATGGTTTGCCAGATTTTTTTCCAACTCGGTTTTGAATACCAGTAATGAGTCCGCAAAGGGACGTGGTGCTGCCGTCTTCGATTGCTTCGTTCTCGATGAAGAAACCGATCGAGTAACTCGAGTTGCTTGCCAACTGAGATTCACGTCCGAATAGCGGGTGATCGCTCACGTAAAGCCCGAGCGTATCGCGTTCCATGGCCAGCTTGGTTCGCTTATCGAACTCTTCGTGATTCGGAATTTCAACCAGCGTTGGGTCTTCTTCAAAAATTCCACCAAAGAGGTCCATCTGACCTTTGGCTTCTTCTCGTTTTCTGGCAACCTGACCGTCAACGGCCGATTCGAAAATAGCAATCAAAGACCTACGGGTGTGTCCGAGGCTGTCAAAAGCACCAGCCTTGATTAGTGATTCAATGGTTCGCTTGTTGCAAACCTGGACTGGAACCTTTTTTAGGAAGTCATTGAACGAAGTGAATTTGCCCTGCTCCGTTCGAGCTTCAATAATTCCAGCTACGACGCTTTCACCGACACCCTTAATTGCTGCAAGGCCAAATCGAATCCGCGATTCAAAACCCGAGAAGTTTCCGATTGACTCATTTACGTCGGGTGACTGAACATCTAGCCCCATCTTGCGACAGGCGCTTAGGTAGATTGCCAGTTTGTCTCTGGCATCGCCAACGCTGGTCAGAAGTGCAGCCATGTATTCGGCCGGATGGTTTGCCTTCATGTAGGCGGTCCAGTAAGAAAGCACTCCGTAGGCGGCGCTGTGCGCCTTGTTGAATGCATAGCCGGCGAATGGTAGAAGAGTGTCCCAAAGGGCTGTCACGGCTTCTTCAACGTAGCCGTTGGCCAGCATGCCAGCGCGGAATGCTTCAAGAAGGCCATCTAGTTCCTTGGCGTCTTTTTTACCCATCGCCTTACGCAAGTTATCGGCTTGAGCCAATGTGAAACTAGCCACTTTCTGTGCCGCGGCCATAACCTGCTCTTGGTAAACGATCAGACCGTAGGTAGGACCAAGCACCTCTTTTAGAGGTTCCTCAAGTGTTGGGTGAATTGGAATATTTGCCTGCAAACCGTTTTTGCGTTTTGCGTAGTTGGTGTGAGCGTTAACACCCATCGGTCCTGGACGATAAAGCGCGATAGCGGCCGAAATGTCTTCAAAGGAGGTTGGTTTCATGAGTCGAAGCAATGACCTCATGGCCTCACCGTCGAGTTGGAAAACGCCAAGGGTATCGCCCTGGCCAAGTAATTGGTATGCCTTCTCGTCGCCGTCTAGATCCAGTGAGTCCAAATCTGGTGCGACCAGTCCATTCTCACGAATATTGATCAACGCATCTTCGAGAACAGTTAGGTTTCGTAAGCCCAAGAAGTCCATTTTGAGCAAACCCAACTTTTCGAGAGGGCCGGCATCGAATTGGGTGATGTATCCGGTTTCACCCTCTCGAGTCATAAGCGGTACAACGTCTATCAAAGAAACAGCCGAAATAATTACACCGGCTGCGTGAACGCTGGTAGAACGCTTGAGGCCTTCCATTCCGCGAGCAAGGTCGAAGATCTTCTTCGAATCCAAATCAGATCCGATTAGGTCACGTAACGGTTGGGTTTCTTTGAAACGAGGACGTTCGGAGTTAACCACGTCTTCTAGTTCAATTTCCTGACCGAGTACGGCAGGTGGGAAAGCTTTTGTGAAAATTTCGCCTTGCGAATACGGATATCCAAGCACACGAGCTGCATCTTTCAAAGCGGCCTTGGCCTTGATTGTGTTGAAAGTACCGATTTGAGCTACTCGGTCGTCACCATATTTTTGGTAAACATATTTGATTACATCGCCGCGCCTACGGTCGTCGAAGTCGACATCGATATCCGGCATGCTCTTTCGTGAAGGGTTTAGAAATCTTTCAAAAATTAGCCCATACTTGATGGGATCAAGAGCGGTGATGCCAAGCGCATATGCAACGATGGCGCCAGCGGCCGAACCTCGACCGGGGCCAACTTTAATTCCCTGCTCACGAGCCCAGTTGATGAAGTCGGCAACTACCAAGAAGTAGCCGGGAAAACCCATTTGCTTAATGACGTCCATTTCATAGGCACACTGCTTTGCTTGCTCCTCAGGAACTCCAGCTGGGAATCGACGTTTCATTCCTTCGGCAACCTCGTGATCAAACCAAGATTCTTCGGTGTAGCCATCAGGGACAGGGAACTTAGGCATGAGTTCCTGCTTAGTGAAATCAACATTGCACTCTTCGGCGATTATTAGAGTGTTATCGCAAGCCTCGGGTAAATCCTTGAACAGCTCACGCATTTGTTCGGGTGACTTCAAATAGAAACCGGAACCACCGAACCGGAATCGATCCGGATTATCGAGCGTGTCGTTCGTTTGTACACAGAGCAAAGCCTCTTGAGATTCTGCCTGGTGATCGTGAACATAGTGCAAATCGTTGGAGGCCAGCAACGGCATCCCGGTTTCGCGAGCAAGGCGAATAAGTTCCTTTTCGGTTCGCTCTTCAATCTCAATTCCGTGGCGCATGATTTCGCAGTAGTAATTCTCTTTACCGAAAATATCTTGCATTTCTCGGACCGTGGCCACAGCGTCATCCCATCGGCCGAATCTCAGCAAAACGTTAATTTCGCCGGCGGCACACCCGGTAGTTCCGATTAGGCCTTTGCCATATTTGTGAAGTAGTTCACGGTCGATTCGTGGCTTGTAGAAGATGCCATCGGTATATGCCATGGTTGACATTCGAAAGAGGTTGTACATGCCTTCGACATTTTTTGCCAAGAGAGTCATGTGAGTGTAGGCGCCGTTTGACGACACATCGTCCGGTCCGCCATCACCGAAGTTGGTGCGGGTTCGGTCTGAGCGGTGAACCCTTGGAGCCACATACGCTTCCATACCAATGATTGGTTTGATGCCAACACGCTTGGCTGCATTTACGAATTCGAAGGCAGCGTGCAAATTTCCGTGATCGGTCATGGCAACCGCTGGCATATCCATTTGTTTGGCGGCCTTCATCAAATCATCGATTCTGGCAGCTCCGTCAAGAATCGAATACTCAGTGTGCACATGAAGGTGAACGAATGACTTACTCGACATGTTTCACCTCAACTTTTGACCTAAGGAAAATAAGAGTATCCGCTTTTTGGGCAAGCAGAAATTAGCCACGCAGAAGGTCTAATACCTTCACCAATTCGAGTGGATATTCGCTTTCAAATTCAACTATTTCTTGCGTAATTGGGTGCTCGAAGCTCAATCGAATAGCATGCAACCACTGGTGTTCAATACCCAATTTATGCGCCAGCGTGGGATCTGCGCCGTACATGGTGTCTCCAACGAGCGGATGCCTAAATGCGGAAAAGTGGACACGAATTTGGTGAGTTCTTCCAGTCTCGAGAATGATTTCGAGTAACGAGGCTGCACGAAAGGCCTCAATGGTTTTATAGTGAGTGACCGAAGGCTTTCCATCTGGATGAACTTGGAATTTGAACTCAGACTTAGGATGCCTTCCGATGGGCGCATCAAATGTTCCCGAAGATGGATCCGGGTGACCTTGAACAAGTGCGTGATACACCTTGTGCACAGTGCGGTCTCGGAAAGACTGCTTTAGACGCGAATACGCCAACTCCGATTTGGCCAAAACCATTAGGCCACTGGTTCCTACGTCTAGGCGCTGAACTATTCCTTGACGCTCTTGCGCCCCCGACGTTGTAAGTTGAATGCCAAGATTTAGTAAAGCACCTGGCACCGTTGGGCCGTCCCAGCCAACAGACGGGTGCGCTGCAACTCCGGCAGGTTTATCGATAACGATGATGTGTTCATCTTGAAAAATGACCTTGAAATCTGGAACTTCGTCGGCTTGAATCAGCAAACGATCTTTTTTTTGCTCGATAGTGACTTCAACTTGACTGCCGGCAACCAGACGATCGCTCTTGCCAAGTTTCTTGGAATCGACTTGCACCAATCCTTGGTCGATGAGATCGGCAATTGCTGTTCTCGACATTCCAAGCGCTTTGGAAAGCCCAGCATCAACCCTTAGGCCGGCCAAGCCATCTGGAATAAATACCAGTTTGACTTCAGACATCAAACTCCGAGTTTGATTCCGCGCATCACCAAGACAACGACAGCAGACATCGCTCCCGTGATGCAGATGTCTGCGAAATTGAACACTGGAAAATTAAGCGGAAGTTGAAGGAAGTCAACGACTTTGCCAACCGGAAACCCCGGAGCTCTAAATAGTCGGTCTGCGAGGTTACCTGTAACACCCGCGAGCAATATTGCAAGAACTAGTCTCCATGCGGCCGATGAGGTCTTGAGCAATAGCCAAATAATTACCAGCGCTGCGATTGTGGAAATAATTGTAAAAATCCAGGTGGCACCCAAACTAATGGAAAAGGCAGCCGAGTCATTCCAGATCAGGTAAAACTTTAGAAAATCTCCAACAAATTGCTTACCTTGAAATGGAGTCAAAGTCTTGAGCGCCCAAGCTTTACTTGCTTGATCGATAGCAAAAAGCACGACAGTCAGCAAAAGATACTGGACAGCCTTGGTGGTTTTGCCTTTACTTGCCATAAAAACTAGTTGCCCAAAATACCTTGGGAAGTGCTCGGAGTCTGGGTTGGAACATTAAGCTCTCGAAGTTGGGCTTCAATGAAGTTTCGAATATTGCCACGGTAGTTGTGTTCGTATTGGCGCAGTTCCTGAATGGCATGCTCGAGCAAGGCTTTTTCTTGCTCCAAACGACTGATTTCTGATCGCTGCTGCGCTTCGGATTCACGAAGAAGTCTGGCAGCGGTTGCCTGACCCTCGGCGATTAGCGCATCGCGCTTTGCAATCCCTTCTCGAACGTGCTCGTCGTGCAGTTTACGAGCAAGTTGTAGAAGGTTGTTGGTGTTGTTTGGATCGCTCGCTGAAGCTTCAGCCATTGCCTCAGGGAAAGCCGCACCAGGATTGACCATTGAGGTGGCAACATCCGAGCTAGCAGAAGTAAGTGTTCCGGCAAGTCCGCCAGGAGTTCTCTGTAGCTCTGCAATTCGACCATCGCTGGCAAGTAGACGTTGACGAAGGTCCTCGTTTTCTTGACTTAGTCGGCGAAACTCAACAATGATTTCGTCGAGGAATTCATCAACTTCATCTTGGTCGTAGCCTTCGCGAAATTTGGTTGGCTGAAATTTCTTATTGACGACATCTTCTGGTGTCAAAGACATAACTAACCTCTTTACGTTGGTCGCGCGGATGCAGGTATAAGGATACCAAAGAAGAATTTAGTCGGCTGGCGACTGTGGACAGAAAGTGCCTAGGAAAGCAGTTCGTCGGTTTCGTCTTCGTCTTGGTCCTGGTTGATCGAAACATTCGCAGGAGTAAGCAAGAACACCTTTGGTGTTACGCGCTTTAGCTGACCGTGACGCCCTTCCTTTAGTCCCAGTAGGAAGTCCAAGGTGCGTTGCGAATCCTTTTCAGAAAGGCTCGCCATATTAATAATTAGTGGAATGTCGTTGCAGAAGTGATCTGCGATTTCTCGGACATCCTGAAAGCCGGTTGGATCGAGTGTGACAATTTCGTTGATATCGCCTGAGTTTCGAGGCGCACGAATCGGAGTTACCTTCCCAGAGCTTGACTTAGCAGCGGAGGTTGGCCGCTGAGGCACTGAGTTCTCGCTCTTACCTGAAAAGTCAAAGTATTCCTTGAATGAATCGAATACACCCATGATGAAGCCTCCTAAAGCAGTTGAAATCAGAATATTGCTAATACTGGCGATTTCCAGTAATTGCCGTGCCGATGCGAAGGTGTGTCGCACCAAAAGCAAGCGCCTGCACGAAGTCACCAGACATGCCGATGGATAGCCCACTAGCTTGAGGGTGATTACCTTGAAGCTTTTCGGAAAGTCTTGCCATCGATTCGAAATCTTTCTCTGGCTCGTCATCCAGAGATGCCACGGCCATCAAACCCTCCAGATGCAAGGTTGGCACTTTGGTCACCTTTTCTGCGAATTCTAGAACCGCTGAAGGACTGACTCCGCCGCGCTCAAGATCTTCAGTCAAGTTAACTTGAATGAATACTTTCAAGGGTTCAGATCGTTCCGCAGTTCGCTTTGTGAGCTCCAAAAGAAGAGCTTCCCGGTCAAGAGAGTGCACGACCGATGCGAATTCAAGCGCCTGTTTCACTTTATTGGTTTGCAACTGTCCAATTAGGTGCCAAGTGGCTGGTTCGGGCCGTGAAAAACCAGAGAACTCGATGAATTTTGGTAATGCCTCTTGGATCCTATTTTCGCCAAACTGCCGTTCGCCCAACTCATAGAGTTCGTCTACTAAACTCACCGGATGATTTTTAGTCACCACAATCAGAGTTGGTTCTTGGCGTTGCAGTCTTGCGCATTCTTCGCTGATTGTGGCTCGAGTCTTAGCGAGCCGTTCAGCGAGAGTTTCCATTACTTCAGAAAGTCTGGAATGTCGAGATCGTCGCCGAAGCCCTGATCCTGCTGCTTGGAAATTACAGGTAGGTCAATCGCTTCGGTAACTGCTGAAAGGACCGTGCGCTCTGCCAAGTAGCCGCCAAAGGTGTCATCAGACACCGCTGTTACTTCGCTAAATGCAACTGGGTTTTCAATGACTACCGGATTTGCTTCGGGAACTTCCACATCGATTTCCTGAATTTGATCGGTGTTAGTTTTCATCGTGATTGGCATGGAAGGCTTACGAATAGGCGCACCACCGTCAAAGCCTGCGGCGATCACGGTAACTCGCATCTCATCACCAAGCGAATCGTCGTAGGAGACACCGAAAATTACGTTGGCATTAGGGCTAACTGATTCTTGGATCAATCCCGATGCTTCAGAAACTTCGTGAAGACCCATGTTTCCAGCGGCCTGAATCAGCATTAGAACGCCATGTGCGCCGTCGATACCTGCTTCCAGCAGCGGGTTGTTTATGGCCTTCTCAGCTGCCTTAATGGCACGGTCTTCACCCTTGGCGCTGCCGATACCCATCAGAGCAGTTCCTGCGTTTTGCATTACCGAACGAACGTCTGCGAAGTCCAGGTTGATAGCACCCGGAATAGCAATTAGATCGGTAATTCCCTGCACACCAGAGCGCAAGACGTCGTCTGCGACTTTCAGTGCGTTGTCCAAACTGATGGTTAGGTCATCAATGTCAAGAAGTCTTTGGTTTGGAACAACAATTAGGGTGTCAACTTCACCCTGAAGCTCTTCGATGCCCTTTTGCGCCTGCTGTGCGCGACGTGGCCCTTCCCATGTGAATGGGCGGCTGACAACTCCAACCGTGAGTGCACCGGCTTCCTTGGCAATTCTGGCAACAACTGGAGCGGCACCGGTTCCGGTTCCTCCACCTTCACCAGCGGTTACGAAAACCATGTCGGCACCTCTTAGGGCTGCCTCAAGTTCTTCGATGTGTTCTTCGGCAGCACGGCGACCAACTTCTGGGTCTGCACCGGCACCGAGACCGCGAGTAGTTTCACGACCAATATCGATCTTCACATTCGCTGCGCTCATAGCAAGCTGCTGTGCATCGGTGTTGATGGCAATGAACTCCACGCCACGCAAACCAGCTTCAATCATGCGATTAACCGCGTTTACGCCGGCGCCACCGACTCCAGCCACCTTGATTTCGGCTAGGTAGTTGTGTTGCTGTGCCATGAGTACCTCCATTTTGCGAACCCTAAACCTTATGCTGAACGTTAAAGTTGGTTCGTGTTTTACTACTGCGCCTAGAAATTACGCCGAAAACTTCCAAATCTATGGCAAGTGAAATGGTGTGTCGCGCTAATAAACAGACGGTTGACTTGGCGAGGAAACGTCGAAGGTTGAACCGTACTGTCCCGCATAGTGTTTCATAAGTGTGGCA
>CANFJH010000007.1 GCA_947447395.1 Microbacteriaceae bacterium
AAGCTCCTAGACCAGGAGCCACCGTGCGAGAAGTTCCAATGCGCTGGGGAGAACTATTCCCTTACGCCGCTCGTCCTAGTGCTTAGTGAACGTAGCGTTCCTGAGCTTCTTTGATTAGCTTCTCGGCTGCGTCCTTGCCAGCCCACTGACCAACCTTTACCCACTTGCCAGGCTCTAGATCCTTGTAGTGAGTGAAAAAGTGTTCAATTTCGTTTTTAGTCTGAGCTGGAATGTCGGCTAGGTCCTGAATGTGCGACCAGCGTGGGTCCTTGGTTGGAACGCAAACCAACTTCTCATCGATGCCGCCATCATCTTCCATAGGAAGAACGGCAACCGGGCGAACATCAACCACGACGCCGGGGAAAACTGGGAATTCAAGCAAAACCAGAGCGTCTAGCGGGTCGCCGTCGCCACCGAGGGTCTTGTCGAAGTAACCATAGTCAACGGGGTAAACGAAAGGCGTGAACAAAACACGGTCAAGGTGCACTCGACCGGTCTCGTGGTCGACCTCATACTTGTTGCGGCTTCCGCGAGGAATTTCAATAACTACTTCGTAACCCATGGTTCTCCTAAATAGGCTTGTTGCCAAGAAGTCTATCGAAAGAGACCAATGACTAGGCGAAGCAAATTGACCCAGGCCGTGGCCGATGTTCGCCGCGCCATTCGGGAAAGTCTTGAGCGCCACGAGGTTAGTTCCGGCGACCTGGTTTTGGTTGCGTGTTCTGGCGGGCCAGACTCGATGGCACTTGCCGCCGGCCTTTCCTTCGAAGGCCCAAAGCTAGACATTCGACTCGGCGCCGTCATTGTCGATCACGGCATTCAGACAATCACCGTCAAGGTTGCAGCTGATACCAAGCACGCACTGGAGTCACTCGGCTTCGACCCGGTTCGAATCGTGAAGGTGTCGGTGGGAGTCGAAGGCGGTTTAGAAGCGGCGGCCAGATCTGCTCGCTATGAGGCAATCGACGAAGTTGGCGCCGAGTTAGATGCCAAATTCGTGCTACTCGGACACACTCAAAACGACCAAGCCGAAACCGTGCTACTTGGCTTGGCGAGAGGCGCCGGAGCCAGAAGCCTCAGTGGAATGGCAGAACTCACGGGTCGGTATCTTAGGCCGCTGCTTCCGCTTTCTCGCCAGACCACAGTGCAGGCTTGTATTGATGCCGACCTTGAGGTGTGGAACGACCCGCATAACGGCAACGAGCGATTTAGCAGGGTTCGGGTGCGCGAGCAGGTGCTGCCGATCATGGAAGAACAACTGGGTCCTGGAGTTCTTGAGGCTCTAACTCGAACCGCCGATCAACTTCGCGAAGATGCAGACTTTCTCGAGTTGCAGGCCGAGCGGGCATACCACTCGCTCGTAAAAATTGGCCCGACCTCGCTTGAGGTAAACGTGAAAGCGCTCGCGGAACTTCCACCGGCAATCCGTTTTCGAGTAATTCGCATGGCTGGTGCAGCACTGGAAGGCCACCTGCACCGAAGCCACGTCTTAGAAATTGATCGTTTACTGACTAATTGGCACGGACAGAAACCACTGAGCGTGCCAAGCGTTAGAGTAGAAAGAACCGGCGAGAATATCGTCTTCAAAAGCACAAAAACACTCAAACCTGGAGCTTGCTAATTGGATTTAGAAAAGGTATCTGACCAAATCACCGAGGTGTTGGTCACCGGCGAGCAGATCGATGCTCGAGTCGCCGAATTGGCATTGGAACTCGATAAGACCTACGCCGGCAAAGACGTGCTTCTGGTTGGTGTTCTTAAGGGTGCGGTCATGTTCATGGCAGACCTTTCCAGGGCAATGCAGATTCCGGTAACTATGGACTGGATGGCCGTTTCGTCATACGGTTCTGGAACCCAATCTTCTGGTGTTGTTCGAATTCTTAAAGACTTGGACGCCGACGTGCTCGGACGCCACGTTCTTATCGTGGAAGACATAATCGACTCTGGCCTCACATTGTCGTGGCTAATTGCTAACCTCAAGGCGCGTGGCGCGGCTTCGGTGGAAATCGTGGCGTTGCTACGTAAACCAGCGGCAGCCAAAGTTGAGGTTGAGGTTATGTTGGTCGGCTTCGATATTCCGAACGAATTCGTGGTTGGCTATGGCCTCGATTACGCCGAACGCTATCGCACGCTCAAGGGTGTTGCCATTTTGGCTCCGAAGGTCTACTCGTAGGCTTTTCCACTGTTGGCGAACAACATCGATTTTGGGGAAGTTCAGGCGGTAGCCTTGAGGTTATTCCCCCTGAACACCTAAAAAGGGAGAGGCTAAGTCCTTGTCTGAAAACATGAAGAAGTTGCTGAAGGGTCCGGTTATCTGGATTGCTGCGGCCGTCCTTGCTATTTTTATTGGAACCTCACTCGGTTCCCAAGTCACCTACAAGCAGGTTGACACCAGTTATGGCATTCAATTGCTCAAAGACAGCAAGGCCAAGAGCGTAAAGATTTACGACAGCGAGCAGCGCGTAGACATCAAGCTGATCGGAACCGACAGTAAGACAGGCAGCAAAACCGTTCAGTTCTTCTACATTGCAGCTCGTGGTCCGCAGGTTGCCCAGGCGGTTTCAGACGCATCAATAGTTGATGGTTACAACGATGAAGTGCCAAACACTCCTTGGTACATCACCATCCTTGGCAGCATCTTCCCAATATTGTTAATCGGCGGAATCTTCTACTTCTTGATGTCTGGCGCATCTGGCGCTAACAACAAAGCCATGAGCTTCGGGAAGTCTCGTGCCAAGCAGTTCAACAAGGAAAACACCAAGGTCACCTTCAAGGACGTAGCCGGTGCCGATGAGGCAATCGAAGAACTACAAGAAATCAAAGAATTCCTGAAGGAGCCTAAAAAGTTCCTTGCGGTTGGCGCCAAAATCCCTCGCGGTGTCTTGCTTTACGGCCCTCCGGGAACCGGTAAAACCCTGATCGCCAAAGCGGTTGCGGGTGAAGCCGGTGTGCCATTCTTTAGCATCTCCGGTTCAGACTTTGTTGAAATGTTTGTTGGTGTAGGTGCATCCCGCGTTCGCGACCTGTTCAACCAGGCAAAGCAAAGCGCTCCAGCCATCATCTTCGTTGATGAAATTGACGCCGTGGGCCGTCACCGCGGTGCCGGAATCGGCGGCGGAAACGATGAGCGCGAGCAGACCCTGAACCAACTCCTAGTTGAGATGGATGGCTTCGAGGAAACGGTGAATGTCATCCTGATTGCTGCCACTAACCGCCCAGACGTTCTAGACCCAGCACTACTTCGCCCTGGCCGATTCGACCGCCAGATTGGTGTTGGCGCACCAGACCTTATTGGTCGCGAACAGATCCTGAAGGTTCACTCCAAGGGCAAGCCAATTGCCGAAGACGTTGACCTAGCCACGGTGGCTCGCCGCACTCCTGGTTTCACCGGTGCCGACCTGGCCAACGTTTTGAACGAGGCCGCACTTCTCACCGCTCGCCTAAACCAGAAGAAGATCACAAACGAAATCCTTGACGAGTCAATCGACCGAGTAATCGGTGGACCACAGAAGAAGTCACGAGTAATGCAGGAGCAAGAGCGACTAAACACCGCTTACCACGAAGCCGGTCACGCACTGGTTGCTGCTTCCATGAACAACTCAGACCCGGTAAGCAAAATCACAATTCTTCCTCGCGGACGAGCACTTGGCTACACCATGGTGCTTCCTCTTGAAGATCGCTACTCGGTCTCCCGTAACCAGCTACTAGACCAGATCGCTTACGCCATGGGTGGCCGCGTGGCCGAAGAGGTTGTCTTCCACGACCCAACCACCGGAGCCTCAAACGACTTTGAAAAGGCAACCAACATTGCTCGCCAGATGGTGACTCAATACGGTTTCTCGGCTTCGCTTGGTTCGGTAAGTTTTGGTAGCGGAGGTGAGGTCTTCATTGGCCGCGACATGCAGCAGACCAAGGAATATTCTGAAGCAACCGCGCAAGTGATTGATGCCGAGATTCGTGCCATTTTGGATGCCGCGCAAGACGAGGCATATAAGGCGATCAACCTAAACCGTAAGGTGCTAGACGCAACCGCCAAGGCTCTTATGGAACGCGAAACCCTAAACGTGGAAGATATCGCCAAGCTATTCAAGACGGTAAAGAAGCTTCCAAAACGCACTCAGTGGCTGTCCAAGAAAACCCGCCCGGTTTCCAAGCTTGCCCCGATTGCTATTCCAAAGAAGCCAAAGCCTAAGGCCTAAAAGTGTTTGATTCCGAGCGGGTGAAGCGAGCGGTGGTCGAACTTATTTCGGCCATCGGCGAAGACCCCAATCGAATCGAACTTCAGGCAACGCCAACCAAGGTGGCCGAAGCCTATGCCGAATTCTTCAAGGGTATCGACCAGGATCCACTGGCAGTGCTGGCAGAGACTTTCCCAGCCGAGCACAACGAAATGGTCATCCTCAAGGACATCGAGTTTGTCTCGATCTGTGAGCATCACCTTCTACCGTTTACCGGAGTTGCGCACATTGCCTACCTACCGAGCGACCGGGTAATTGGGCTGGGGCGACTACCGAAACTGGTTGAGTTGCTCGGGGCTCGGCCACAGCTTCAGGAAAACCTCACGGCTCAAATCGCTGACGCCGTTGAATCCGGACTTTCCACCAAGGGCGTTGTGGTTGTGATTGAAGCACGTCACCACTGTGTGGTTTCCAGAGGAGCTCGTCAACCAGAAGCCAACACCGTAACCATGGCTGCTCGCGGTTGCTATTTAGAACCAGCAGCACGAGCCGAAGTTATGGGACTCATCTCCAAATGAGCAAACCGCTAATCATGGGTGTGCTCAACATCACACCCGATTCTTTTAGCGATGGCGGTCAATTCACCGAAATCGAAGCCGCTTTCGAACAAGCCAAACAGCTAGTGCTAGACGGTGCCGACATTCTGGATATTGGCGGTGAATCGACCAGGCCGGGGGCAGCCCGCGTCAGCATCGGCGAAGAGATCTCCCGCGTCGTTCCGGTGATCGAAGCCGTTCGCGACCTCGGTGCGCAAATCAGCATCGACACCATGAATTCTCAGACCGCACTTGCAGCTTTGAAGGCTGGGGCCACAATCATCAACGATGTTTCCGGCGGTAAGAATGACCCAGAAATGTTTGCGATTGCAGCCGCCACAAATTGCACCCTAGTAATTTCTCACTGGCGCGGTCACAGCGATCAAATGGATCGCCTGAACCAATACGAGCAGATTGGTAAAGAGGTGGCCGCCGAATTACTAGAGCAGGTGCAGCTCGCCAAAGCCGCCGGTGTTACAAAGTTGGTCATCGATCCGGGGCTTGGTTTCGCTAAAGACGCCGACCAAAACTGGCAACTATTAGATGAGTTAGATGAATTACAGAAACTAGGCCTGCCGATTCTGATTGGCGCTTCCAGGAAGCGTTTTATTGCTGCTCGATTACCCGGCGAAGACACCACCGAAGCGCGAGACTTAGCCACCGCCGAGCTGATGCAAAAACTAACCGAAAAATATTCTCTATGGGGACTTCGAATTCACAACGTTCGAGCCACCGTTGCAAGGCAGAATTGAGTCATGGCTCATAAAATAAAAATCAAAGGCTTACGCGTCTACGCACACCATGGAGTCTTTGATTTTGAAAGGCAGAACGGCCAAGACTTCTACATAGATGTGACCGTGTGGGTTGCCGGTAAATCAACCGTCACCGATGATCTAAGCCACACAATTCACTACGGCGATCTGGCCAAGGCGCTGGTTGAGGCTGCCAAGAACCAGCCGGTAGACCTACTCGAAACCCTTGCTCAAAGGCTGCTCGACCTAACCCTAAACTTTGGGGGCGGCTCGCTTTCAGGACTGGTAAAAAAGGCTGAGGTCACGGTACACAAGCCAAATGCCCCGATTCCTTACGACTTCGAAGATGTGTCGGTGACGCTCAAAGGTAAAAATGAGTGAGCGCGCAGTTTTGGCGCTGGGCGGAAACCTCGGCGATCGGAAAGAAACCATCAAGTCGGCTATTAAGGCAATTAAGGAACTTGAAGGCGTCACGGTAGTTTCTAAGTCACCGCTTTACGAAAGTTATGCGGCCACCGAAGAAGGGCCAGATCAGTCTGCGCCTCGCTACCTAAACGGTGTCATTGAGATTGAGACCACCCTAAAGCCAGGCACCCTGCTAACTGAGGTTCGCAAGATTGAAACTGCGCACGGCCGAGTTCGTTTGGAACGCTGGGGCTCACGCACTCTAGACATCGACATCATCACCTATGGTTCGATGATCAAAGACGGAAAACGCCTAACCCTGCCGCACCCTCGCGCCTATCAGCGAGCCTTCGTAGTTGTGCCATGGGCGGCAATGGACCCGAGTGCCAAACTTCTAGGCCATGGCTCGGTTGCCGAGCTAGCCGAGTCTCTCAAGACACAGGTTTGGGAGATTTAGTGAAGCCGACCAAGATTTCTAATTTGCTTATTGCGGCGCTGTTGGTTGCAATTGGCGGGTTTTTTGTAATTCGCCAAATGATTGGCTCTGGCCTACCATCGCCAACGGCAGGGTTGAACATTGTTCTTCTTCAACCGGCTCTGGCAATTATTTTGACTCTCTCAGCGATTCCCATGATGCGCTACCGAGCCGGGCTAAAACAGTTTGAAGAGCAAAAAGGCAAGCGACCAACTCCGGTGGATTCTTCATACGCTATTCGCACTCTGGCACTAGCCAAGGCTGTTTCACTCACAGGAAGTATCTTCACCGGTTGGCAGGCGGCTATTTTGATCAGCCAACTACTGTCTCCAGTCGAGTCGAAGTTGGTTTTATCAATTCTCGGAATTGTTGGTGCCTTGAGTATGGTGGCAGCCGGGCTCATCATTGAGAATTTGTTTCGAATTCCCCCAGACCGAGACGGCGACGCCGCGTGACGAACAGTCGACTGACTTACCACGTGATTGGCGCAGGTCCGGTTGGTCAAACTATTTCCCTGGCGCTTGCAGCAGCAGCCCATATTCCGGTTGATGAACTGACCGCCGACCTGGTCGTCCTAGCGATCCCTGGCGACGAACTTGCCGCCACCATTGACGGCTATGCCAAGGCTGGAATCTGGAAGGCGGGTCAGCTGGTTGCCCATACCTCACCAGACTTCGGTTACGGGGTTCTTGAGCCGGCAACCAGGGCCGGGGCAATTCCGCTCGCCATCCACCCTGCGATGCGCTTCACCGGAACCAGCATCGACTTACCACGGCTTCGCGATGCTCGAATTGCGGTGGCCGCGCCAAACATTGCACTTCCAATTGCCCAAGCTTTAGCGATTGAAATCGGCGGTGAGCCGGTTGTCATTTCCGAAGATGCAAGAGCCGCCTATGCGGAAAGCTTCTCGGTCGCGTCAGACTTTTCGGCGATGGTTGTGAGCCAAGCGATCGGTCTGCTTGAGGAGGCTGGCATCGAAAACGCTCGAGACATAATCGGACCCGTGGTTCGCAGCTCGGTGGAGCGCGCTCTAGCTAACGGGCATCACGGTCTAGAGCCTTTTGATGCGGAGCTTGG
Source organism: Microbacteriaceae bacterium (assembly GCA_947447395.1). Taxonomy (GTDB): domain Bacteria; phylum Actinomycetota; class Actinomycetes; order Actinomycetales; family Microbacteriaceae; genus Rhodoluna. The sequence continues at coordinate 7,484 of CANFJH010000007.1, forward strand.
CGAATGAAGCTAATTCACAGCGCAGCCGAATTGCAGGAACAACTCGACTACGAACGTGCCCGCGGACACAAGATTGGTTTTGTGCCAACCATGGGCGCCCTGCACGAGGGACACATTTCGCTGGTCGACGTTGCTAAAGAATCCTGCGACGTAGTTGTGGTCAGTGTCTTTGTGAACCCACTGCAGTTCGGGCCAAAAGAAGACTTCGACAAATACCCACGCACCCTGCAAGGCGACGCCGAACTTTTAGAACAGCACGAGGTTCAATACCTCTTTGCCCCTGGAGTAGCAGACATCTACCCCCAGAGTCCCGAAATCACCCAGCGCGCCGGAGTGGTTGGATCAACATTCGAAGGCGCAAGTCGTCCTGGTCATTTCGATGGCATGCTCACTGTGGTCAATCGCCTTATGCAGATTGTTAGTCCGGATGTGGTGGTGTTCGGAGAGAAAGACGCTCAGCAGGTTTTCATAGTGCGAAAGCTAATTGGTGCCAGATTCAAGGACTGCCGATTGGTTGAAGCTCCAACTCTGAGAGATTCCAACGGGTTGGCTCTTTCCAGCCGAAATCGGTTCCTTTCACCAAGCGACCTAGCCGAAGCCTCGAGTATCTATCGACACCTCAACGAGATGAGAACTGAACTTGAAACCGGAGCCAAGGTTTCCCTTACGGTAGAAAAACATGCCAAAGGCATTGAAGCCATACCAAACGCTAAACTTGAGTACCTAGCGGTCATTGATCCGCAAATCTTCCGACCGGTCGACGACAACTACCGAGGTGCCGCAAAAATTATTGTGGCCGCCAAGGTGGGCGAAGTTCGATTGATCGACAACCTAAACGTGAAAGCGATAAGCGCATGACCGACGAAGTCAATAACTCAGCCGAGAACGAAGTAGATGTTCCAGAGCAGATTGAAATTCGCCTAGCCAAGCGCGAACGACTAAACGCACTGAACGATGCCTATCCGGTTTCACTTCCAATCACCACCACCATCGATGCCGTTCGCGCAAAGTATCCAGACCTTGAGATCGACGTTGCCACCGGCGAAACTGTGGGGCTTGCCGGCCGCGTAATGTTCCAGCGCAACACTGGAAAGCTTTGTTTTGTGAGCCTTCAGGCCGGTTCGGGAGAGCGCATCCAGGCCATGCTTAGCCTGGACAAGGTTGGCGAAGAACAGCTTGAGCTTTACAAGGAATTGGTTGACTTAGGAGACCACCTATTCGTGGAGGGTGAAGTTATCACCTCTAAGCGCGGAGAACTTTCGATCATGGCGACCACCTGGAAGATGGCCGCAAAGACCATTCGTCCGCTTCCAAATCTTCACAACGATCTTGGCGAAGAGTTCCGTGTTCGTCACCGTTACATTGACCTAATCGTTCGCGACCGCGCTCGCGAAGTAGTCCAGATTCGCTCAAAGGTAATGCAAAGCTTGCGTAATACCTTCAACGAAGACAACTTCCTCGAAGTTGAAACCCCAATGCTGCAGACCATTCACGGTGGAGCATCGGCACGCCCATTCAAGACTCACTCGAACGCTTTCGACACCGAACTGTTTCTGCGCATCGCTCCGGAACTGTTCCTAAAGCGCGCGGTAGTTGGTGGCATCGACCGCGTCTACGAAATCAACCGAAACTTCCGCAACGAAGGTGCCGACCGCACCCACAGCCCAGAGTTTGCGATGCTAGAGGCCTACCAGGCTTACGGCGACTACAACTCGATTGCCGACCTAACCCAGAAGCTAATTCAGAATGCAGCCCAGGACGTCTTCGGAACCCAGCTTGTTGAACTTGAAGACGGAAGCATCAACGACCTTTCCGGTACTTGGCCTCGCATCTCGATGTTCGAAAGCCTCTCCGAAGCGGCCGGCGAAGAGATCACCCCAGAGACTCCTATCGAGAAGCTGAAGAAGATCGCGGAAAAGGTTGAAATCGAAATCGACCACCCACTTCACGGCAAGTACGTTGAAGAACTTTGGGAGCACTTCGTAAAGGGCGGTCTCGAAAAACCAACCTTCGTAATTGACTTCCCGGTTGACACCTCACCGCTAACTCGCGACCACCGCAGCAAGAGCGGGGTAGTTGAGAAGTGGGACCTTTACATCAAGGGTTACGAACAGGCCACCGGTTACTCCGAGCTTGTTGACCCAGTAATCCAACGAGCACGTTTCATCGAGCAGGTAACCCTGGCAGCAGCCGGAGACCCAGAAGCCATGAAGCTCGACGAAGACTTCCTCAAGGCTCTCGAATTTGGTATGCCACCTTCTGGCGGTATGGGAATGGGAATCGATCGTTTACTCATGAGCCTCACCGGCTTGGGCATTCGCGAAACCATCATGTTCCCGCTGGTGAAGTAATGGCACTTTTCTGGGACGTAGTTGGCTCGTTGGTTCCACCAATTTTCATCGGTCTACTGTTCTGGTTTGTCATGCGTTCGATTCTTCGAGCCGATTCGAAAGAGCGCGAAGTGTATTCACAGATCGAGGCCGAAGAACGCGCCAAGATGGCTGCTAAAAAGCCAGCCAAAAAGGGCTAACGCTCACGGCGAACAAGACTATTTTTAGTCAGGGCGCCCCGTTACCCTTTTTACATGTTCGAGAAATTTACTGACAAAGCCCGTCGCGTCGTCGTCCTTGCCCAAGAAGAGGCAAAGATGCTTAACCACAACTACATTGGCACTGAACACCTTTTGCTTGGCCTCATTCACGAGGGTGAGGGTGTTGCCGCTAAGGCGCTAGAAGCCCTCGGCATTAGCCTTGAGTCGGTTCGCGAACAGGTTCAGGAAATCATTGGTCAGGGTCAAACCCCTCCAACCGGGCACATTCCTTTTACCCCCAGAGCCAAGAAGGTTCTCGAGCTTTCGCTTCGCGAGGCTCTCCAGCTTGGCCACAGCTACATTGGCACCGAACACCTATTGCTAGGTCTGATTCGCGAAGGCGAAGGCGTTGCCGCTCAGGTTCTAACCAAGCTCGGTGCAGACACCAACAAGGTTCGCCAGCAGGTCGTGCAGTTGCTTTCTGGTTTTGAGAACAAGGAAACCGTAAATGTTGGTGGCGAAAACGCTGCTCCGCAAAAGGGTTCTCAAATTCTCGACCAGTTCGGAACCAACCTCACCCAGTCGGCTGCCGATGGCAAGCTCGACCCAGTGATTGGCCGTGAGCGCGAGATCGAGCGCGTCATGCAAATTCTTTCCCGCCGCTCGAAGAACAACCCGGTACTCATTGGTGAACCAGGTGTTGGTAAGACCGCAGTTGTTGAGGGCTTGGCCTTGGCTATCGTCTCGGGCAATGTTCCAGAGACCCTAAAGGGCAAGCAGCTTTACACACTAGACATGGGTGCGCTTATTGCGGGCTCCCGTTACCGCGGAGACTTTGAAGAGCGCCTCAAGAAAGTAACCAAAGAGATTCGCACCCGCGGAGACATCATCACCTTCATCGACGAAATTCACTCGCTCGTTGGTGCCGGTGCCGCCGAAGGTGCAATCGATGCAGCTTCAATCTTGAAGCCACTACTGGCTCGCGGTGAACTTCAGACCATTGGCGCAACCACCCTCGATGAGTACCGCAAATACTTTGAGAAGGATGCCGCGCTGGCTCGCCGTTTCCAGCAGGTCAATGTTGCCGAACCTAGCCTGCCTATGGCCATCAACATTCTGAAGGGTGTTCGTAAGGCCTACGAAAAGCACCACAAGGTAACCATTACCGATGGCGCAATCGTTGCCGCCTGCACCCTGAGCGACCGTTACGTAACCGACCGCTTCCTTCCAGATAAGGCCATTGACCTAATCGACGAGGCCGGTGCACGTCTGCGCCTATCGCTACTTTCTTCGCCTCCAGAGCTTCGCGACATTGAGGAAAAGATTGCCGGCGTTCGCGCTGCCAAGGAACGTGCCATCGAAGATCAAGACTTCGACATTGCCAAGACCAAGCGCCAGGAAGAGAAAGACCTTCTCGCCGAGCGCGTGAAGCTTCAGGCCGGATTCCAGAAGGGGCACATTGTTCCTGAAGGAACCGTTGACGAAGGTCTAATCGCCGAAGTGCTCGCGCAGTCGACTGGTATACCGGTCTTCAAGTTGACCGAAGAAGAGAGCGCCAAGCTCATCTTCATGGAAGACGAATTGCACAAGCGCGTTATCGGTCAGGAAGATGCCATCAAGGCCATCTCCAAGTCGGTTCGCCGTCAGCGCGCTGGCCTAAAGGACCCAAACCGTCCTTCTGGTTCGTTTATCTTTGCCGGGCCTACCGGTGTTGGTAAGACCGAACTTGCCAAGGCTCTAGCTCAGTTCCTCTTCGACGACGAGAACGCCATGATCTCTCTAGACATGAGCGAATACAGCGAGAAGCACACTGTTTCCCGACTATTCGGTGCCCCTCCAGGATTCGTAGGATTCGAAGAGGGCGGCCAGCTAACCGAAAAGGTTCGCCGCAAGCCATTCTCGGTTGTGCTGTTCGACGAAATCGAAAAGGCTCACCCAGACATCTTCAACTCGCTACTTCAGATTCTTGAAGAGGGCCGTTTGACCGATGGTCAGGGTCGCATGGTCGACTTCAAGAACACCGTGATCATCATGACCACAAACCTTGGAACACGTGACATTGCCCGCGGAACCATGGGCTTCGCTCTCGAAGGAGACGACGCCGGAGATTACGACCGCATGAAGGGCAAGGTCAACGAAGAGTTGAAGAAGCACTTCAAGCCTGAGTTCCTAAACCGCGTCGACGAAACCATCGTCTTCCCTCAGCTAACAATGGTTGAACTGGCTCAGATTGTTGACCTGTTCATTGCCAAGCTTGGCACTCGCCTAGAGGAACGCGACCTAACCATCGAGGTTACCGAGGCTGCCAAGCAGCACCTAATCAAGATTGGTTACGACCCTGCACTTGGAGCTCGTCCGCTTCGCCGTGCGGTTCAGCGCGAAATCGAAGACCGCTTGAGCGAGAAGATCATGCGTGGTGAGTTGTCTAACTCGAGTCACATCGTGGTTGATGTTGCTGACGGTGAATTCGTGTTCGATACCAAACAGAATGTTCCCGCTAGCATTTAGTAGTGAGCTCTTCTAACTATCAGGTACGCACAGCTACCGCGCTGGACGTTCGCGCCATCGCTGCCATGCGATTGCCGAATGAAGGTTCTGGTCGCAAGCTCTTGAAGTTGGAACTGGTTTCTCTGTTTGAAAAGGTGCCAGAGTTTTTGGTAGCCGTAAACGAGCAAAACGAAGTTGTTGGTGCTGGCGCACTTCACGTGATGTGGGAAGACCTTGCGGAGGTTCGTTCGCTGATTGTCCACGACGATGTTCGCGGGCAGGGTGTGGGTCACCTAATCGTTGATGCACTGTTGAAACGCGCCAAGTCGCTTGGTATTTCACGCGTCTTTTGCCTGACCTTCGAAACATCGTTCTTTGCCAAACACGGCTTTCTAGAGATTTCAGATGTGCCGGTAAACGAGGAAACCTTTGCCGAGTTGGTTCGCTCGAACGACGACGGCGTTGCCGAATTCCTTGATCTTGCGAGAGTAAAAGACAACACCCTTGGCAACACCAGAATGTTGGCTCTCATCTAGCCATGAACCGCCGCAAGCCCGCCCCGCACATCATCCGCCGCCGGCGCACAGCGCTGTTGGTAATTTTGGCTTTACTGGTTTGGGGAATTTGGTCTGTCGTTTCGGCTATCGCCGGAATCTTTTCGGGTGGCACTAAGGCAGTGTCGGTTTCGGCCTGCGCCCCCGGCGTGGTCTCGGTTACCGCATATGCGGGCGACGGCATGAGCCACCAAGACACCTTTGATGCCAGCACCAAGCCCTACATCTGGTTCACCCTGGTGAATAACGGAAAATCGGCCTGCACCTTTAACGCCGGGCCTGCCGTGCAATTTTTCAGAATCAAGGCGGCTGGCCAGATCATCTGGACCTCAGAGCAGTGCGACCGCAAGGGGCTAAACAATTCTGAAGTAACCCTAAAACCGGGTAAGACCCAGAGCTCACCGCCGGGGCAATGGTTCCGGGTCTATTCAAGCAATGGCGGTTGTGGCGAGGGTCAAGCTCCGGCACTGCCAGGGCTCTACACCCTGACCGCTGAGGTCAACAAGGTCACCTCTTCGAATTCCGAAAGTTTCACCCTGCAGTAGTTACCAGTTGAGGGCTAGAGCCAACGCTGCCTTCACCGAAGTCACACCCGAATCTACGGTTCGCACAAATCCAAGTCGTGCAGCCTCGTTTTCGCGAAGTTTGCTGTTGGTCACCTTGCGAACCTCTCCAGCCAAACTGATTTCACCAAATGCCGCCAGGTTGTGAGCAATTGGTTTGTCTTGAACGGCTGAAGCTATGGCTAGCGCGATTGCCAGGTCTGCTGCCGGCTCGGTAAGTTTGACACCGCCTACGGTCGAAACGTAGACGTCCATTTCGCCGACCCGCAAACCTGCCCTTCGTTCCAACACAGCCAAAAGCATTGCAACACGAGACGAGTCGACTCCGTTGGTGACTCTTCGTGGGTTTGGTGATGAAGATTTCACTACGAGGGCCTGAACCTCGGCGATCAAAGCTCGCTTGCCTTCAACCGTAACCGTGACGCAGGTGCCAGACACCGGTGTTTCCGGACGCGAAAGGAAGAGCCCGGAAGGATCAGGAACCTCGTTGATTCCATCTCCGGTCATTTCGAAGCAACCAACCTCGTCGGTTGGTCCGAAGCGGTTCTTCTGACTTCGAATAAATCGAAGTGCGGTTTGGCGATCACCCTCGAAGTGGCAAACCACATCGACCAGGTGTTCGAGAGCCCTAGGGCCTGCAATGTTTCCATCTTTTGTGACGTGCCCAACCAAAATGATTGGCAGATTGTTTTCCTTGGCCACGCGAATTAGATTGCTGGCAACCTCACGAATTTGGCTCGGCATTCCCGCGGCGCCTTCAAGATCTGCGTGAGCAATGGTTTGAACCGAGTCAACGATTAGTAACTGTGGCGAAACTTGAGCCACCTGCCCGAGCACGCTGGCAAGGTCGTTTTCGGAAGCTAGGTAGAGATTTGGGTGTAGAGCCCCGGTTCGCTCGGCGCGCAAACGAATCTGGCCAACCGACTCTTCTCCGGAGACATAGAGAACTTTTAGACCTTTTGCAGCCGAGTTCGATGCGACCTCAAGCAATAGCGTTGACTTGCCAACACCCGGTTCACCGGAAAGTAGCACCACGGCGCCTGGAACCAATCCGCCTCCAAGCACTCGATCGAATTCCCCTACGCCGGTGCTCCAAGCGGTAACCGACTCGGTAGAGATTTCGGTAATTGGTCTTGCCGCGGAAGATCCAACGATTACCGCCGGCTTGAGCGACTTGGCCACTCCGAGCCCTCTGGTGGCAGCCATGCCTTCGCTCATAGAGTTCCAAGCCTGGCACTCACCGCACTGGCCAACCCATTTGGTGCTCGACCAACCGCATTCGCCGCAGGTGTATTCAGACTTCGATTTTGTTGCCATTCAACAAAACTACCAATCAGGTTCGACACCAGCCCTAACCTAAACTGAACGTGTGAACATCAAACGCATCGCAATCCTTGGCTCAGGTTCCATGGGAACCGCCGTTCTTTCCGGCCTGCTGGCTTCTGGCTTTCCTTCCGAGAGCGTGACCATCACCACGAAGAGTGCTGCTAGTGCCACGAAACTTGCCGATGAACTTGGTGTGAATGCCATTTCTCTAGAGGCAGACCAGGCAGCCAACCAGCTTGCTGTAGAAGGCGCCGACGTCGTCCTGGTTGCAGTGAAGCCTGCCTACGTTGTGGAAGTTTTGCAAGAGGCCGCAGGGAACCTAAACCATGATGCACTGGTGATCAGTGTGGCCGCAGGAATTACCACCGAGTCGATGGAGGCAGCCTTGCCTTCGAGTGTTGCTGTGGTTCGTTCGATGCCAAATACTCCGGCGATTGTTGGCCGCGCTGTCACTGGCGTTGCAACCGGTTCGCGAGTTAGCGACGACCAGCTTGAGAACGCTCTCGAACTGTTCGAAACCGTTGGTCGCGTTGTGGTTCTTCCTGAAAGCCAAATCGATGCCTTGAGCACAATTTCCGGTTCCGGACCTGCCTACGTTTTTTACTTGATCGAGCAACTAACCGAGGCCGCTCAGAACATGGGCTTTGGTGAAGACATTGCCGCCATGCTGGTTGAGGAAACTTTCGCTGGCGCAACCGAGTTACTCAGCGCATCGAACCAAAGCCCGGCTCAGCTACGCAAGCAGGTAACCAGCCCGAATGGAACCACCATGCAGGCGGTTGCCGTTTTGGAAAAAGCAGAACTAGCCAAGGTTTTCACTAAGGCCACCGAAGCTGCTCTAGCGCGCGCTCGGGAAATTGCTGCCGGGAAGTAGTTAGTACTTCGCGTCGATTTCGGCGATTAGACCTTCAACGAGCTTCTTGATTTCATCGCGAATTGGGCGAACCGATTCAACTCCCTGACCGGCTGGGTCGTCCAGCGTCCAGTCGAGGTAGTGCTTGCCAGGGAAGAATGGGCAAACATCGCCGCAACCCATGGTGATGCAGTAGTCGGAAACCTCAACGGCGTCAGTGGTCAGAAGCTTTGGCTTGGCATTTGAAATGTCGATGCCGACTTCCTTCATGGCTTCAACCGCTGCTGGGTTCACGGCGTTGCCTGGAGCAGAACCGGCCGAGCGAACCTCAATGCGGTCACCAGCTAGGTGCTGAAGCCAGCCAGCAGCCATCTGCGAGCGACCGGCGTTGTGAACACAAACGAATAGAACTGAAGCCTTGATTGTCATGCGTTTAGTTTACTTTTTGCGAGCCGCTGGCTTCTTTTTTGCAGGCGTGAAGATCATGAGCAGCACCACTGCAACTAGGACGCCGGCAACTTCTGCCACCACTAGCGAGGCACCCTGATTTGCTGCCATTCCGTTGAACATAATGCCGAAAGTGACCGCAGGGTTTGCTTGAGCGCCAGTCTTGGTGAAGGTGCCAGCAGCTACTACCCAGGCCGAAACGGCGAATGGCAACCAATTGTCTAGCTTATGGTTCACGAGAGTCGCGATGAGCCAAATCATGCCGGCGGTAGCAAGAACTTCACCGACGACGTATGAGGTTGGAAGGTTTCCTGAGGTGCTTGAAAAACCGGAAATGGTTCCGCCACTGATTACTGCTCCCAGGGCCACTCCGGCTAGTGCACCGGCTAGTTGCGCTCCGATAAAGGCCAATAGGTTTCCCAAGGTTATCTGGCGCTTGCTATAGAAGTAGAGCGAGGTTGCAGGGTTTAGGTGACCGCCGCTAACCGGGCGAGTCAAAATGATCATGATGCCGATTGTTAGGGCGATTGCAATGGTTTTTAGGGTGCCGGTGGATGCGGTTATCGAGGTCAGAAAGACTGCGACACCGACAAATTCGGCAAAAGACTTCTTCAGAAGTGCTGGCATTTTTGGCTCCTTTTAAAACACTCCATTCAGTATCCCCTAGAATGGAGAAATCGTTTGTTTGGCGTTAGGCCATCAAGTTTCCAACAAGTGAGGTCCGTATGGGTTCCGTCATCAAGAAGCGTCGTAAGCGCATGTCGAAGAAGAAGCACCGCAAGTTGCTTCGTAAGACTCGCCACCAGCGTCGCAATAAGAAGTAGAGCTTCAAAAGAAAACCCGCCAATTTCGGTTGGCGGGTTTTTTATTTTAAGTTCGCTTTTAGTTCGCGCTTTTTGAAATCCAAGATCGTCCAGTGCGCGGCCTTGGCATACTTTTCGAGAGTCTTGTCTGGATTTACCGCTACCGGATGCCCAACGCGTGTGAGCATGTAGAGATCGTTGTGGCTGTCTGAGTAAGCGTAAGAGCGTCGAAGACTTATGCCACGTTCCTTGGCCAGCTTCTTGATGGCAACTGCCTTGCCTTCGCCGTGAAGCGGTCGACCTTCGAATTCGCCGGTTAGCAGGCCGTCCTTGACCTCCAGAACGGTGCCCAGGGCTCCGGTTAGCCCCAGCTGCTTTGCGATGTAGCTGCCCATCTGAATCGGGGCTGCGGTAATGATCCAAACTTCGCGACCAGCTGCAACGTGTTCCTGGGCAATGCGAACGGTCTCTGGCCACATCTTGGTTTTTACGTAGTCCTCCCACGCAATTCCGACCAGATTTTCAAGCGCCTTAGCACTCTGGCCTACCACCAGGCTCATGGCACGATCTTCGATGTGAGCGAGCAACTTGGCAGACTCTCCTCGCCAGATGAACTTGAACTGCTGCCAGGCGAAGCGGTAAAGCTCACGGCGATTTACGAACTTGCGCTCGAAGGCTGCCTTTGCGAAAAGGAACGAAGAAGCACCGCGCAATAGCGTGTTGTCTAAATCGAAGAATGCTGCTTCGAGTTTGACTGGCTTCTTAGGTTCTGGCACGTTCACAAGTTTATGTCCAGACCTAGGATGTTTATGTGACTTCGGAAATTGAACTAACCCTCATTGGAAAGCCGGGCTGTCATCTATGTGACGACGCCGAGGCGGTCATTCAGGGCGTCCTTGTTGATTTCGAAGGTAAGACGCTGCTCACCAAGAAGAACATCTTGGACGACGACGAACTGTTCGCACGCTTTTCCGAAGAAATTCCGGTGCTACTAATCAACGGCCAGGTTCACAACTATTGGCGAATTGACCCGATTCGTTTCCGTGAGGCCTTAGAAAAACTGGGCTAAGTAGCCTTAAGGCTCCAGACGGTTTGGCCCACGGAACAGGTAGCCGACTTCGCGAATGTTTGGCTGGTGGAGCAGCAACATAAGTACGCGAATCAGACCCATACCGAAACCACCGTGAGTTGGGGCTCCGTAACGGAAGAAGTCTAGGTAAGAGCTCAAGCCTTCAGGCTCAAGACCCTTCGACTTTGCCTGCTCGGTCAAGATGTCGATGCGGTGTTCACGCTGCGCACCGGTGGTGATTTCGACACCGCGCCAGATTAGGTCGTAGCTGTTTGTCAGCGCCTGGTTCTCAGCGTGACGCATGTGGTAGAAAGGGCGAACGGTCGCTGGGTAATCGGTTAGGAATACGAACTCATGGCCGAACTTCTCGGCAACGTGAGCCGCAATCTGGCGCTCGCCCTCAGGGTCCATGTCTCCGCCGCGAACAATCTCGTGACCGCGTTCCTTCACGATTTCGATGGCTTCTGCCAGCGGAATTCGTGGGAATGGAATGCTCGGAACAACCACGTCAACGTCGAATAGTCGCTTGATCTCTTCTCCGTGCTTTTCCTTGACTGCAGTGAGCGCGGTGACCATCAGCTGCTCGTGCATCTGCATGATGTCTTCGTGGCTGTCTATCCAAGAAACTTCCATGTCGACCGAGATGAATTCGGTTGCGTGACGTGAGGTGAACGAGGGGTCTGCGCGGAAAACTGGGCCGATCTCGAACATGCGGCCAAAGCCAGACATCATTGCCATCTGCTTGAAGAACTGTGGGCTCTGGGCAAGGTAGGCGTGAGTTTCGAAGTACTCGAGCTTGAAGAGTTCGGCGTTTGACTCGGAAGGACTCGACATTAGTTTTGGTGAGTGAACTTCGATGAAGTTGTTCTCGTACCACCAGGTACGCCAGGCGTGCTCGATGGTGGTCTGAACTCGGAAAACTAGGTTCATTTCACTACGACGTAGGTCAAGGAAGCGCCAGTCGAGGCGCTTGTCGATGCTGGTGTCGTCGGCAATTGGAGTCTCTGGGTCGGCCAGGGTGACAACCTCTAGGTGGTCTAGCTGAATCTCAAGACCTCCAAGCTTCACGCGCTCGTCGTGTACCAGGCGGCCGGTGATCCAAACGAACGAGCCAGCGGTGAGGGTCGATACGGTGGCTGCAAGTGTGTCGTCTAGGTCGGGTTCTTCGTTGATAACCGGGCGTGGGTAGGTAACCTGAACGTCTCCGGTCTCATCACGCAGGATGATGAACTGGATGCGCTTCTGATCGCGAAGCTTCTCCACCCAACCGCCGAGAGTTACCGGTCCGTCGGTGCGGGCTGCGAGGTCTTTGACAAGGGTGCGTTCGCGCATTTGTTTCTAGCTCTTTTCATACCTGAGAGTGGGCTGTAGGCCCTGAAATCTCAAGTTTAGCGGAGGGTAGAATAGCCGTATGCCCGCCACCCACGTTCATCTGGTTCGCCACGGTGAAGTTCATAACCCAGGTGGCGTTTTGTATGGGCGACTTCCGCATTTTCACCTGAGCGAAAATGGCCAAAAAATGGCCGAGGCGGCAGCCCTTTCCCTCAAAGAAGCCGGAGTCAAGCCGGCCAAACTAGTGGTATCGCCACTGCTTAGAACACAGCAGTCGGCCGAGCCGATCGCCAAAATCTTTGATGCCACCCCAGACCTCGATGAACGAATCATCGAACCTTACAACATGTTTGAGGGGCGCAAAGTAACGGCTAAGACCGTGCTGCTTCGGCCACACCTGGTTTTCCACCTTCGCAACCCGATGCAGCCGTCCTGGGGTGAAAGTTATGTCTCGGTTGTAGAGCGCATGATGCGGGCCATGAAGGATGCGGCAGAATCGGTTGATGGTGGCGAGGTCGTAATGGTCACTCACCAGCTTCCAATCTGGATGGTTCATCGCCACGTTTCTGGCGCGCGTCTTGCCCACAATCCGTCGAAGCGTCGTTGCGCTCTTTCGAGCATTACCAGCTTCGAATACGAGGATGGCAAATTCCGTGAGGTTTCCTACCGCGATCCGGCGGCGGCACTTTCACGAGTTGACAAGGGAGCGGTATGAAACGAGTAATAGCTTCACTGATTGCTGTGGGGGCGCTCTTCAGCCTTTCGGCCTGCGCATCCGACCCGCTGGCCGACCAGTTTAGAAGTGGCTCTAACAAGAACTACATTTCCGGCGACGGTTCGGTTACCGAGTTCAACGGAACCAAGACCTCTGGGGCAAATTGGAGTTCGACCACCTTCGACGGGCAAACGCTCGATAGTCGTTCGCTACTTGGCCACGTCACGGTGCTCAACTTTTGGTACGCCGGGTGCGCTCCTTGCCGCGCAGAAACTCCAGACCTCGCAAAAATCTCTACCCAGTATTCAACCAAGGGCGTTTACGTGGTTGGTGTGAACGTTCGCGATACCGCGGCAACTGCCTCTGCCTTTGCTCGCACTCACAAACTCACCTACCCATCGGTTATCGACATCGATTCCGGTTCGGTTGTTCAGGCATACACCGGTGTGGTTTCCCCTTCGGCGGTTCCGACCACGCTGGTAATAAACGCCAAGGGTGAAATCACTTCACGCGTGCTTGGCCGATTTGAGCCGGGCACACTTCGCAGCCTCATAGACACGGCTCTCAAGGGTTAGCATGCCTGGAATCATTCTGGATGGATCGCTGCTGGCCGCTGTGCCGGTTGCGCTTCTAGCCGGTTTGGTCTCATTTCTTTCGCCCTGTATTTTGCCGCTCATTCCCGGCTACCTGAGCTTCATTGGCGGTTTTGCGGCAAAGCGTTCGCGAGTTGTTTTGGGTTCGGTGCTTTTTGTTCTGGGCTTCGGAACCGTATTCGTCTTGCTTGGTGCGCTAGCCGGTTCACTGGGGTTGGCAGTTTCGTCGATGCAGTTGGTGCAGCGCGTACTCGGCGTTCTTGTGGCCCTGCTCGGTTTGGTCATGATCGGTCAGTTTGGATTTTTGCAGCGCACACTTCGCCTTAATGTTTCCCCAAAGCTCGGCATCTGGAGCGCTCCACTACTGGGTGTTGCTTTCGGCCTCGGTTGGACCCCTTGCATCGGGCCAACCCTGTCGGCCGTCTTAGCGCTTTCGCTCGATTCTGCGAGTGCTGGCCGAGGAGTTTTGCTCGCCGTAGCTTTCACGCTTGGGATTGGGTTGCCGTTTATTTTGATGGCGTTCGGTTTCAGTTGGGCCAGCGCATCGGTAGCCTTTGTTAAGAAGAACATTCGCACCTTCAACCTGATCGGTGGCGGTTTGCTCGTGGTTCTTGGTTTGCTCATGGCGTTCGGCTTGTGGGCTTCAATAGTTTCTTGGTTGCAGGAGGTGACCGGTAGTTATGTCCCTGCCATCTAACGTCACTCACGGCGACGAAGTTCGCTCACCAAAACTGGGCCTCGCAGGCTGGGTTCGCTGGATTTGGGGTCAGCTCACCAGCATGCGCACCGCGCTACTTTTGCTTCTACTTTTGGCGGTAGCCGCCATTCCAGGTTCGCTACTGCCTCAGCGTTCTTCTGACCCAAACGGTGTCACCAACTACTTCCAGCAAAACCCAACCTCGGCTCCCACTCTCGATAAGTTCCAACTTTTCGATGTCTACACTTCGTCTTGGTTTTCTGCGATTTACCTCCTGCTTTTCATCTCGCTGATCGGCTGTGTCTTTCCGCGAGTTCGCCACCACTGGGACGCACTGCGCAGCCAACCGATCGAAACCCCGAGAAGCCTGAAGCGTTTCCCGGCATACCTCGCGAAGGCGTCGAAGCAAGCCGGATCGCTTGAGTTGATTGCCGAGCAACTTAGAGCTAGGCGTTTCCGTGTGAGGACCACTCCAACTTCGGTCAGCGCAGAGAAGGGCTACCTTCGCGAAACAGGAAACCTGTTGTTTCACATTTCGCTGATTGGCGTCCTGGTTTCAGTTGGAATTGGCGGGGCGACCAGTTTCTCTGGTCAACGCGTTTTGGTTGAGGGTGAAACCTTTGTGAACAACCTGGCAGGCTACGACTCGTTTTCACCAGGCGTTTGGTTTGACGCCAAAACTTTGGTTCCGTTCAGCGTGAAGCTAAACAAGTTCCAGGCAACCTTCGACCTTAGAAACAAGACCAATATCGGCACGCCCCTAGACTTCCAGGCCTTTGTATCGGTTCGAAATAAGGTGAGCTCGCAGACTTCAAACTCCACCATTCGCGTGAACTACCCACTTGAAGCACCGGGCGCCAACATCTACCTAACCGGAAATGGTTACGCTCCGGTGCTCACTTTCCGCGACAAGGACGGCAACGTTTCCTTCTCTGGCGCAGTGATTTACATGCCGCAAGATGCCAACTACACCTCGCTCGGTGTGATCAAACTTCCGGATGCCAAGCCAAAGCAGTTTGGTGTGCTCTCGTTCTTCTACCCAACCAAGGCGCAACTAAAGACCGGTGCTTTTACTTCCGGATACCCGGCTCCGGTTGACCCGCTGGTTTCGATGAACGTCTATGTGGGCGATCTTGGCCTCGATAACGGAATTCCTTCGAACGTGTTCTCGCTTGCGGTTCACGGTTTGAAACAGGTTGCCGGTGGAAAGTCTGGAACCAAGGCTCTAACTCTCGAACTTGGTCAGACCGTTCAACTTCCGCAAGATCTCGGGAGCGTGAGCTGGGATGGGCTGAAGCGCTACGCGTCTTTAGACATCGATTACAACCCAATGCAGGTCTGGGTATTTATTTTTGCAATGTTGGCATTTGCCGGTTTGATCACATCTTTGCTAACTCCAAGACGGCGCGTGTTTGCCCGCAAAACCGAAACTGGTTTTGAGTTGGCAGGAATGGCAAAGAGCGACGACCCAAGGTTGCAGGGAATTCTGGAAGAATTGGTTTTGGGGCTGAAGGTTAGGAAAAAGTGAAAGACGTACTGTTGAATCCGGGTCTAGACCGCTATGCCCTTTATGTGATCTTCGCCGCAATGGCTTCATACACGATTGCGTTCCTGGTCTTCGTCTGGCATCTTTCTAGACTTTCGTCGAAGTCTAAAAAACTTCAAAAGACTGCGGTTTCGCTGGAACGTGCCGGCCTAATCATTCTCATCGTCTCGGTTCTATTGCACGGTTCTGGCGTAGTCATGCGCGGAATCGCTGCGGCTCGAGTTCCTTGGGCGAACATGTACGAGTTCTCAATCACCGGTTCGTTCATGATTGTGGCAATCTTCCTTTGCGCTTGGTTCGTGAAAGAGATTCGCGTAATCGCCGTCCTGGTAACCGCATTCGCGCTGTTGGTCCTCGGCTCGGCAACGACCTTGTTTTACGTTCAGGTGAAGACACTAATGCCTGCGCTTCAGAGTTACTGGTTGGTAATTCACGTGACCGTGGCGGTTCTCGCTACCGCATTTTTCAACATTGCTGCAGCGCTCGCTGTTGCGTACCTGCTTCGCAACTGGACTTGGTTGAATAAGTCGAAGGCGCCTGGCATTCAACTAATCAAGCGCGTGCTTTCGGTTTTCCCGGAGAGCAAAAAGATAGAAAGCCTGTCGCACCGTTTCAACGTGATTGGTTTCATCCTCTGGAGCTTCACGCTGGTCGCCGGCGCAATTTGGGCCGAACGTGCCTGGCACCGATTCTGGGGCTGGGACACCAAGGAGGTATGGACGTTCATCATCTGGACCATCTATGCCGGCTACCTGCACGCAACCGCTACCAGAGGCTGGACCGGCGCCAGAGCCGCGTGGCTATCGCTGGTTGGTTTTGCCGCAGTTTTGTTTAACTTCACAATCGTGAACCTCTTTTTCAAGGGTTTGCACGTTTACTCCGGCCTTAAATAAAGCAGCGCTTTAGGCGCTCGAGCCACCAGTCTCGGCGCTCTTCGCTGGCCAGTACTTCGTTATTGAAAACGTCGGCTCGCTCGAAGAAGTACAGCGTTCCCAAACCGTGTGCGGTGTTTCCGCCAAGTGCCGAAGCAAATGCCAGTCCGGCGTGAATTCCTATCGGCGTTTCCAGCGCGCTACTCACCGTGACCGGTAGCCCGCACTCAGCCGCAATCTCCAAGGCGCGGGTTACCCCGCCGAGCGGCTGGGCCTTTAAAACTAGAACGTCGGCGGCGCCGGCATAAACAACTGCCATCGGGTCTTCGACCTTGCGAACCGATTCGTCGGCGGCGATGCGGGTTGCCCCGTGAAGTTTTGCTCGAAGTTCTGCGAGTTCGGCAATGCTCGCGCAGGGCTGTTCAAAGTAGTCAAGTTCGCCAGCAGCCTCGGCTACTCGAAGCGCTTGCTCAACCGTGTAGCCTCCATTGGCGTCTAGTCGTAAGTTCGCTTCCGGGTTCAGAATTCGAACGGTGGTGATGCGATCCAAGTCTTGCTCGATGCTTTGGCCTTTTTCTGCCACCTTGATTTTGATGGTGTCCATGCCTGGAAACATTGACAACACTTCGGCAATTTGGGTTCCATTCACTGCCGGAAGAGTGGCGTTTAGTTTCACTTCGCCAACTTCACGTTTGGGTCCGAACCCTTGGTCGAGAGCGCCGCGCAACCAGGTTCGAGCTTCTTCGTCTGGGTATTCCAAAAATGGTGACCATTCGGCCCAACCATTTTCACCTTCGAAGAGCAGTGCTTCACGCCGGTTGATGCCTCGAAAGGTGGTTCGCATCGGCAGGCTAACCACTCGCGCGCTGGCGAGGAGATCTGACAGGGTTGGCATCGAAGTCACATTGTTAGTCTAGGAGTATGGCAAATCAGGTTTCCGAATTGTTCGACGCAAAGCTTTGGAAAGACGTCGAAGGCTTCGACGCTCTCACCGACATCACCTATCACAGGCATGTCTCGCTGGGTACCGTGCGCGTTGCATTCAATCGTCCTGAGGTTCGCAACGCGTTTCGCCCTCAGACAGTGGATGAACTAAATCGAGTTTTGCTTCACGCCGCCGAAGACTCTGAAGTTGGTGTGGTCTTACTTACCGGCAACGGGCCTTCTCCTAAGGACGGCGGTTGGGCTTTTTCTTCTGGCGGAGACCAGCGGGTTCGTGGCAAGGATGGCTACCAATACCAGGACGGCAAGGCGAGCAGCGGTCGCCTGCACATTCTTGAGGTGCAGCGACTCATTCGTTTCATGCCAAAGGTTGTTATTGCGCTTGTGCCAGGTTGGGCTGCCGGTGGCGGACACTCGCTCAACGTGATTGCCGATTTGAGTATTGCCTCGCGCGAACATGCCATGTTCAAACAGACCGATGCCACGGTGGGATCATTCGATGCCGGCTACGGTAGCGCATATCTGGCTCGCCAGGTTGGCCAAAAGTTTGCTCGCGAAATCTTTTTCCTAGCGGACGAATACGATGCAAAACGCGCCTACGAGATGGGTGTTATCAATGCAGTGGTTGGCCATGAAGAACTTGAAAAGACTGGCATTGCCTGGGCCGAGCGTATTTTGGCGCAGAGCCCGCAGTCGATTCGCATGTTGAAGTATGCCTTCAATGCGGTTGACGACGGTTTGGTTGGTCAACAGATTTTCGCTGGCGAGGCAACCCGTTTGGCTTATGGAACCGATGAAGCTGTTGAAGGTCGCGACTCGTTTTTGCAAAAACGTCAGCCAGACTGGTCTGCTTACCCTTGGCACTTTTAGCCTCATGGAACCGCTGAAGCTCGATCTTTCTTTTGACGCGGTTTCCGCACTGCTTGCCCTTGGC
The DNA here is from genome assembly GCA_947447395.1 of Microbacteriaceae bacterium. Taxonomy (GTDB): domain Bacteria; phylum Actinomycetota; class Actinomycetes; order Actinomycetales; family Microbacteriaceae; genus Rhodoluna. Next base: position 25,747 of record CANFJH010000007.1, read on the forward strand.
GATGTTTTGGATGGCAAGCGCAATCTGATTGTCGAATCTTCTGGCTCGACCGGAACCCCGAAGCAAATCGAGCTAACTTCGGCGGCGCTAAGCAAAGCGGCAAACGCTTCGATGCAGCGCTTGGGCGGGCACGGCCAGTGGCTACTCGCTTTGCCAATTACCTATGTGGCAGGTGCCATGGTTCTTGTTCGCTCGTTACTGGCAGACACCCAGCCGGTGGTCTTGAACACAAACGTTCCTTTCGATGCGGAAGGGTTTACCAGAACCGCGGGCTTTATGACCGGCGAACGCCGTTTTACTTCCCTAGTGCCAGCGCAGCTCGATCGGCTTGCAGCCAACCTAGATTCGGCACCCGAGTTACTTCAGATTTTGAAACGCTTCACAGCAATTTTGGTCGGTGGCCAGGCGGCCAATTCAAAAACCGTGGATGAGCTTCGCGCCAAGGGTGTGAACATTGTGATCACCTATGGAATGGCCGAGACCTGCGGCGGTGTGGTCTACGACGGCGTTCCGCTAGATGGCTTTGAGGTAAGCATTCATGACGATGGGCGAATTCAAATTGGCGAATTTCTCACCCAGGATCTTGGTGAATTCGTTGATGGCAAGCTTGTGGTTCGAGGCCGCAAGGATCGGGTGATCATTTCCGGCGGGCACAAACTTTCCCTAGAAGCCGTGGAAGCCTGGACGCTGGCGCAAGACGGCATCACGGAAGCAGCAGCGGTGAGCATCAAAAACGATAAGTTCGGTGAGAGTTTCGCCTGTTACTTCGTGGGTGATTCCGCCAAACTTATTGATGCAACTTACGCCTCACAAACTTTAGGTATCGTTGCCAAGTCGGGTCAGTGGCGAGCGATCGACAAAATTCCGGCTCTTTCGAACGGAAAACCAGACCTGCAAGCCCTCGCAGTTTTAGCAAATCAAGTTGGAGTAAATCGTGGCCAAGAATAAACAGAGTGACTTCAGTCTTTGGGTTGAAGGCGCAAGACTTCGCACCCTGCCGCTGGCAGTTGCACCAATCATTGCCGCCAGCGGTGCTGCCTATGCAATGCAGGCATTCAACCTGGTGAAGACTTTGCTCGCGTTGGCCGTGGCCCTGTTTCTCCAAATCGGCGTGAACTATGCCAACGATTACAGTGACGGAATTCGCGGAACAGACAGCAACCGCGTTGGCCCACTTCGCCTAACGGCTTCAGGTTCGTTCCAACCTCGCACAGTGAAGTTGGTGGCGTTCGGTTTCTTCGGCCTCGGAGCACTGGCCGGTTTTGTGTTGATCTTGCTAACCGGGCTTTGGTGGCTAGTCATTGTTGGTGTCGTAGCCGTCTTGGCTGCCTGGTTTTATACCGGCGGCAAGCGCCCTTACGGTTATGCCGGACTTGGCGAGTTGGTGGTGTTCGTATTCTTTGGCTTAGTTGCCGTCATCGGAACCGACTACGTTCAGGCTCCCGCACTGTTCAAACTTCCTGAGGCCTGGTGGATGGTGCTGCCGGTAGCAGTTGGCCTAGGGCTTTATGCCTCGGCGGTGCTCATGATCAACAACATTCGTGACATCGAAACAGACCGTCCGGTTGGAAAAAACACTTTGGCCGTTCGAGTTGGAAAGCCCGTAGCCAAGGCAATTTATCTGTTCATGATCTGGTCGCCTCTGGCCATTGGTGCGGTTTATCTGAAAATTAACTTACTGCCAGCGTTTGTTTTTCCATTGGCAATGGTTCTGCTTTTGCTTCCGCTGACGCTAATTGTTTTGACGGCAAAGACTCCGAAAGAGAACATTCTCGCGTTGAAGCTAACCAGCAACGCGGCACTGATTTACGCAGTGCTAGTTGCTTTGGGGCTTTGGAAGCTGGTCTAGCTTTAGTCTTCAGCCTTTTCGTCCGCGGTCTTTTTAGGTTTGTTCAACGCCGAGTAAATTCTGGCGCTGCTGCTTTCGCGAAGACCGCGTAAAAAGATCAGCGAAACCGAAACGCTGAGCATGGTTGCGATGATCACCGCGGCGATTGGTGCGAAACGCAACAGCAAAAGCACGGCGAGAAACCCCGCAAAGATGCCTAGTCGAGCGAGAGTATAGGCAAGCAGGGGATTCTTCATAGTTTTAAGTCTAGGCATGCCAATAGGCTGTTGTTATGCGATTCGTAATCCTGTCAGTGGTCTTCTGGGTAGTTCTCACCGTTTTCACAGCGGTTTTTGCTGCCAGCGCGAAGGCGAGCGAAGTTCGAGTCCTAAATAAAACCCTTTGGTTGTTCATCGTGGTTCTAGTTCCGGTCATCGGCGCACTACTTTATTTGGCGATCGGCCGCCCATCAGTTGCGCCTGAGCCAACGCAGATTGCGCCTGACGATGACCCTGAATTTCTGCGACGTTTAGCTCAACGCCTCAAAGACCAGGACGAGTCGAAAGATGACTAATTCTCCGGCACAGTCATTTGCCGCACACCTGCTAGCCGCGTTTGCCGGAGCCGGGGTAGACCAGATCTTTTTGGCTCCAGGAGCTAGGTCGCAAGCTCTCGCCATTGCTGCCGGACAGTTATCCGATGCCGATAAGGCAGACCTTTACATTCGGCTCGATGAGCGTTCCATGGCGTTCACCGCGCTCGGTAGCTCTTTGGCTACCGGAAAGCCGAGCATCCTGATCACCACATCTGGCACTGCGGTGGCTAACCTACACCCGGCAGTGCTTGAGGCGCACCACTCGGGAGTGCCGCTGATTTTGCTTACCGCAGACCGCCCTCACGAACTTCGCAATGTTGGAGCTAACCAAACCACCAAGCAAGTCGGAATCTTCGATGACGCCGTGCGCCTGGTTTTCGATGTCGAGGCTCCGACGAATGAAAATGATGGGGTCGATGGAATTGGACACCTGGTGTCTACGGCTATTCGGGCTGCGCTCGGTTTAGATGGCGGTCGTCCTGGTCCGGTTCAGTTAAACCTAGCCTTCCGCGAACCGCTTTCGGCCGACTCTCCAAATGCGGCAGACCTTGAGGTTGAGGTGCCAACCGGCGACGAGGTTTCAGGTGAAATGGAATTTGCCATCCTCGACGGTTCGGTGCCAACGGTGGTCATTGCCGGTGCTGGTTCGAACGAGGGTGCGGTAGAACTTGCGGAGGCATACGGCTTACCCGTTTTTGCGGAACCATCCTCGATGGCTCGCTTCGGCGATAACGCCGTGCTCGGTTACCCGCTACTACTCAGCCAAAATCCGGAACTTGCGAGCCGAATTGGCCGAGTTATCGTCTTTGGAAAACCAACCCTTTCTCGAAGCGTAATGCGTTTGTTCTTTGATGAAAACATCGAAGTAATTTCGGTTAGAAACCGAACTATGGGCTTATTCGACATCTCCCGGCGCGCCAAGCTCTTCGTGGACGACGTAACTTTCGATGTTGACGTTGAAGGCGAGTGGCTGGAAGAGTGGCGAGTTGCCGATCAAAAGTTGAGGCTCTCCACACCTATCGCAGAACACCTTTCGCGCCGAGAGATTGTGGAACAGGTTTGGAGCGCCACCGGCCCTGGTGAGAATCTGTTACATGGGGCATCTCGCCTGATTCGCGAGGCGGAAATTTGGGCTCCCGCAAAGAACATAAACGTATTCGCCAACCGCGGGCTTGCCGGCATTGATGGCACTGTGGCCACGGCCACCGGAATTGCTTTGGGAACTCGCGAACAAACCCGAGCGTTGATAGGCGATCTCACGCTTCTTCACGATGCTAGTTCATTGGTAATCGACCCGCTCGATGGGCCAATCAACCTGCAACTAATTGTTGTTAACGATCGCGGCGGGAGCATCTTCGAAAGCCTCGAACCGGCAAAGACCTTGAGCGAGCAGAGTTTCAACAGGCTTTTCAGAACCCCGCAGGATGTAAATTTGGCAACGCTTGCCGTTGCCTACGGCTGGCTTCATGTTCCAGTTCACACCGAGGTTGAACTAGAGGCGGCACTAGGTCAACCAGGTCGGGTGCTGATTGAAGTAAAACTAGGCTAGCGAGCCAATAATCGGCTGGAACTTTAGGTCGGTTTCGGTGAGCTCAGACTCGCCATCTGATTCAGACACGATCCCGCAACCCGCATAGGCGGTAATTTTGCCGGCTCTGAGTTGGGCTCCGCGAAGAGCAATCACCCATTCGCCGTCGCCATCTGCGCCGATCCAACCGACCGGCCCTGCGTAACGTCCGCGGTCAAAAGGTTCGAGTTCGGAAATGACTTCGAGCGCCTTGGCCCGAGGGGTGCCTGCAACGGCAGCGGTTGGGTGAAGGGCGCTGGCCAAATCCAACACCGAAGAGTCTTGCTTCAGCACTCCGTGCACGTCGCTTGCCAGGTGCCAAAGATTCGGCAGGGCCAAACTAAACGGTTCGGTGTCGGCATCAACGTGGTCGCAGAAAGGCTCGAGCGCCGAAACCAAAGACTTCACGGCGAACTCGTGTTCCGCCAAATTCTTGTGAGACTCAGCCAAGGCCTTGGAAATCGCCTGGTCAACGCTCGGGTCGGTACCTCTGGCGGCAGTTCCCGCCAAGACTCGTGCCGAAACCTGAGAGTGAGATACCCTAACCAAGAGCTCGGGTGAAGCACCAAACATTCCGTCCACCGAGTAAATCCAGCAGGTTTGGAACCTTGAAGCCAGCTTTCCCAACGACGAACGCAGATCGAAATCAGCAGGAACAGTTCCGATTAGGTCGCGAGCCAGAACAACTTTTTCCAACTGATCGGCTTTGATCATTGCCACGGCGCGATCCACCAGCTCACTAAATTCGGTTCGACCAAGTTCGCCTGGGGTCAGTTGGAGCGGTGCGTTAGTTGCCCACACGGTCGCCGCTGGAAGCTTTGAATCGTCTACCGAGGTGATCCAGAAACGGTCGTCTCTTCGCCCAATGACGACTCGAGGCATGATGAGCACGCTCTCGGCAGCCGAATTGTCGGCGAAGGCGATGGTTCCAAAGGCTACGGGACCCGAACCTGGGAGCGAAACTGTGTCGACGATTTCCAGCTCGCGAACATAGTTTTTCCAGGCCAGAGCCAGTTCGCTAATGCGGTTTGGGCCGGTTGCCGTGAGGCGTTTTGCCTCGCCCCATCCGATGAGACCCTGGCCGCCACGAATGAAGACAGAGGATTCGGCGGGAAGTAGTTCCAGCAGATCACGTCCGAGAGCTTCGGGAAGGGGCAAACTGACCACGCGCGTCATGGTTTTCCCTTCTCTGTGTCTTTGCTGTGAACCAATGTTCTTGGCTTTTTTATGCCCGTCGCGCAATCTAAATTAGTTGGGTAGGGCACATTTGAGTCTAGGCGTTGGAGGTTTGAGAATGACTGAAAAGAAAACCGTAATGGTTATCGCAGTCGTTGCACTCGGCATCTTTAGCGCACCATTTGCCGCGAACCTAGCCATGGCCAACACCCCAAACTCGTCAGCCCGTATTTCGGTTTACACCGAAGACAACGGAGACTCCCAAGGCTCCGAAGATTCCCAAACCACTAACCACAAAAGACACTCGAACGACGGCGATAAAGACAACGACGATCGTCACGGCTACATCCCACCAATCTTCGTGGCACCTGGAACCGACGATTCCGCTCAAGATGATGCCGCCCAAAAACCTACCCAGACCGAGGCACCAACACCCGGTTCGTCGAACCAAAGCGACATTAGTCAACCAACCACTACCGACACTGTTACCGCCACCAGCGTTCACCCGCTTGGAGGCAAGGCAGTTGTTTCGGTTGGCGTAGATAACAACACCCCGGTCAACACTTTCGG
>CANFJH010000008.1 GCA_947447395.1 Microbacteriaceae bacterium
TACTCACGAGTTGGAACAACTGGTGGAACACTTCGAGTTCGACCTAGACGACCTTGAGCAGTTGCAACTGAACGCGGCCGAAGCATCATTCCAAACTTTGGACGCGCGCGAGGAACTTATCGAACTGATTCAAGAAGGCTTTGCGAAGGCTCGCAGATAGTGGCACTAATTCGCCTTGGCGTTTCATCCAGCACCTGGCAAGAGGCCATTGCGGCTGCCGGCGAACTCTTGGTTGATGCCGGCCATGTCAAAAGCGAATATGTGCAGGCCATGGCCCGCGTGGTTGAAGAATTAGGCCCGTACATAGTTTTGATCGACGGGTTCGCACTGGCACACGCCAGGCCAAGCGATGGCGTCCTAGAAAATTCCATTTCGCTAGCTGTTTTAGACCGAGCCGTGGATTTTGGCGGCGGAAAAATGGTCGGGTGCGTATTTGCGTTGGCTGCCAAAGACCACGAAAGTCACATCGAAACACTAGGTCGACTAGCCGAACTGCTTTCCGACGAACAAACTAGGAATTCCCTGCTAAATGGTGGCGATAGCGCTCATATTGAAGGTCTACTCGAAGGGGTTCTGGGAGAATAGCCTGATGCGAATCGTTGCAGTATGTGGTCTTGGCTATGGAACCAGTGTCATCTTGAAGAACAACATTGAGAAGGCGCTGCTAGCTATCGACTACGAGGGTGCCACCGTGGAAGCGGTTGGAGTTGCCGAAGCCAGGCAAATTGGCGCTTTGGCTAACATCGTGATGACCACCGAAGAGTTGGTACCAATTCTCGGCGGAATCAACGCAGAAATCATTCCGATTCGTCACGTGATCGACATCGACGAAATCAAAAAGGCCCTAACCAAGGCCCTGCTCTAACCGAGCAGTTTTTGCACTTCGAGCTTTAGCGCTTCGAGGTTGTCCTCGCTCGTTTCCAGGTAAGCCTTGAACTTGGCTTCCGTTCCCGATGGGCGCAAAATTACCCAGTCACCATTGGCAACATGAAGTTTTAGGCCGTCGGTTGGCGGCAACGTTCCGGTTGGTTTGGAGAGGTCTTCGATAACGATGGAATTTCCCTGAAGTGAGGTTGGTGGGCTTGCAATCAGTCGATCCAAAATTTCGCGAACCGCAGCTTTGCTCTCAACACGAACGCTTACCTGAGCGGTAGGACGGTAATCGTATTTAACCTTAAGGTCGGCCAAATGGGCGCCTAAAGTCTTACCCTGAACGCTGAGGCGATCGGCGATGTAAAGCGCCATGAGCGCTGCGGAGATGCCGTCTTTGTCGGGGGTGTGGCGCGGGTCTACCGCGTAGCCTAGGGCTTCCTCGTAACCAAAGAGCAACTCTGGCACCTGCATGATCCATTTGAATCCGGTCAGCGTTTGCTGGTACCTCAGGTTGTGAGCTTTGGCCACACGAGCGAGACAACTAGAAGACACAATCGAGTTAGCCATGACGCCGTGAGCGCCAGAACGGCTAGCGATTTCATGAGCCAGAATCAGCCCAACTTCATCGCCGGCCAGACGGGTGAAACCGATAGCGCTTGGAATACCAATCGCAAGTCGGTCGGCGTCTGGGTCGGTGGCAATGATCAGATCAGCACCAACCGCTCGCGCTTTGGCGAATGCCAAATCCATGGCTCCAGGTTCTTCAGGGTTTGGAAACGGCGTGGTCGGGAAATTTCCATCAGGCTGAACCTGTTCGGTGACCGGTACTGGGATGTTGGCTTCGGCGCGTCTCAATATTTCATTCAAAGTGTCTAAGCCAACACCGTGCATCGCGGTGTAAACCACCTTGAGGCGGTTATTGAAGGTATGGCTGTCCACCAGCTTCAAAGTGGATGCGTAGTAACCCTCGCGAAGGTCATTTCCTCCAACAGTGAAGTTTGAAGACTTTGGTAGCTTCGCAAAAGTGAAGGTCTCGGCAACCACAGAGATCTTTGCCTCGATGTCGCGGTCAATCGGCGAAATGATCTGGCTGCCGCCAAAGTCACCACCGAGGTAAACCTTGTAACCGTTATCGTTCGGAGGGTTATGGCTTGCGGTAACCATGATGCCAGCCGAAAAACCACCAAACTTGACCGAGTGCGAAAGCACTGGCGTTGGAACGTAGGTGTCGAACAGGGTGACGCGAACGCCGGCGCCAGCCAAGATTTCGGCGCTGTCGTGTGCGAAAATGTCCGAGTTGATTCGCCCGTCGTAGCCAATAACTACCGAGGGTAGGTCCTCGCGCTCGAGTAGATAGTCGGCAATGCCCCTGGCCGCCTGAGCCACCAGCACACGATTCATTCTGGCTGAGCCTGCACCAAGTTCACCGCGTAAACCGGCTGTACCAAAAGTTATGCGCGGTTCGAACGCCTTTTGTAATTCGACTTCGCTACCAGAAGCAATAAGTGACTCAAGCTGCGCCTTGGTAACCGGATCAGGGTCCTGTGCAAGCCAGGACTTCGCCTGTTCCAGTAGTGACATTTAGATCAGGCCGACAATCTCGGCCAAAAGCGCACTAATGCGAGGCTCTGCGTCGCGCCCGGCATCCAAAACTTCATGGTGCGAAAGAGGGTGATCTTGAATGCCGGCGGCGAGGTTGGTCATGAGTGAAAAGCCAAGCACTTCCATGCCTCGTTCACGCGCCGCAATGGTTTCCAGTGCAGTCGACATTCCAACTAGGTGTGCGCCCATTCCCTTGGCCATTTGAACCTCGGCAGGAGTCTCGTAGTGAGGCCCGCGGAACTGCATATAAACGCCTTCGTCCAAGCTCGAGTCAACGCTGCGAGCTAGGTCGCGAAGTCGAGGGCTGTAGGCATCGGTGAGGTCAATAAAGTTGGCACCTTCAATCGAAGATGTTGCTGTGAAGTTGATGTGGTCACTAATTAGCACCGGGGTGCCAGGCTTCCAACTTTCTTTGATGCCTCCGGCGCCATTGGTTAGGACCATTACCTTTACTCCGGTTGCGGCAGCGGTGCGAACACCGTGCACGACCCGGCGAACTCCGTGGCCTTCGTAATAGTGAGTGCGAGCGCCAAGCACAAGCGCGTGCTTTCCGCTTGGCAAAAGAATAGAGCGAATTGTTGCCACGTGACCTTCAACAACCGGCTTTGAAAAGCCAGGCACTTCGGTGGCGTCGATGGTTGCAACGGTTTCACCAATCAAATCGGCGGCCTTAGCCCAACCGGAACCGAGCGTCAGCGCAATGTCGTGCTTGGCAACTCCGGTCAGTTCGGCAATTTTCGCTGCGGCAATGGAGGCAACCTCAAACGGGTCGGCCTTTGGATCATCTAAAAGATTGCTCATGGGTTAGATTCTAAGTGTGTCTACTGAGTCGAAAAAGAAACATCACATCGTAATTATTGGTGGCGGCCCCGGAGGTTACGAGGCGGCCCTTGCCGGCATTCAACTTGGAGCCGAAGTTACCCTAATTGAACGTAGCGGTGTGGGCGGTTCGGCGGTACTAACCGACGTAGTTCCATCGAAGGCACTCATTGCCACAGCTGAAGCCGCCAACGCGGTTCGTCATGCGAAAGAACTTGGAATTCGTTTTCACCAGGACGGCAAAGAGGTCGACCCAAAGGTTGACCTAGACCTCGGTGCCATCAACGAGCGCCTCCTTGAGATTGCCAAAGAGCAGTCGGAAGACATGCTAAACAACCTCACCGCGCACGGAGTGCGTGTGATTGCCGGAATGGGCCGCCTCGATGGAAACCACTTCGTAATTGCCACTCATGCCGACGGTAAAGAAGAGCGCATTGAGGCTAAGACCATCATCTTGGCCGTTGGCGCCCACCCTAGAACCTTGGATACTGCCAAACCAGATGGACAGCGCATTCTCACCTGGGTCGATCTTTACAACCTAAAGGAACTTCCAGAACACATGATTGTGGTTGGTTCCGGTGTGACTGGCGCCGAGTTCGCCTCGGCTTACCGAGGCCTTGGTTCACAGGTGACACTGATTTCATCTCGCGACACCGTGCTACCTGGCGAAGACCAGGATGCAGCGCAGCTCATCGAAGAAGTATTCCTCAGAAACGGCATGCAGGTGCTCAGCAAGTCTCGAGCCGAGTCGGCAGTGAACACGGGCAGCGGGGTAGAGGTAACCCTTTCCGACGGCACCGTAGTCAAGGGCTCTCACTGTCTAATCGCAGTTGGTTCAATCCCGAACACCGCAGGCCTAGGGCTTGAAGAAGCCGGCATTGAGCTAACCGATTCCGGCCATGTTGTCGTAAATAAGGTCGCTCGAACCAGCCGAGCAAACGTCTATGGCGTTGGCGACTGCACTAATTTCTTCCCACTAGCCTCGGTAAGTGCAATGCAGGGCCGCACCGCCGTTTTCCACACCATGGGAGATGTGGCAATGCCTGCCGAGCTTCGAAACGTGGCAGCCAACGTATTCACCAACCCGGAAATTGCTTCGGTCGGTTGGTCTCAAAAGGCAATCGAAGACGGCCTGGTTGACGGATCGATTTTCAAGGTCCTGGTTGAAGCCAACCCGAGGGCAAAGATTGCCGGAATCCAGGACGGCTTCATCAAGCTCTTTTGTTCGGCAGGTTCGGGAACGGTAATCGGCGGAGTCGTCGTTGCGCCTCGAGCCTCAGAGCTTATTTACCCAATCGCGCTCGCGGTTGAAAACCGGCTAAACGTAGACCAGGTTGCTAAAACCTTCGCGGTTTACCCATCGATGTCGGCTTCGGTTACCGAAGCGGCTCGCGCACTTCACCGACCAAACGTTTAGGTTTAGTCTTCGATTTCCATCAGCAAGGTGCCGGCAGGAACGGTGGTTCCAACCTCGGCCTTGATGTTTGCAATCGTGCCCGCCTTGTGCGCCTTGATTGGTTGTTCCATCTTCATGGCTTCTAGAACGATGATGGTTTGTCCAATTTCAACGACGTCGCCTTCGGCAACGGCAATCTTCACAACGCTCGACTGCATGTCGGCAACAACCGACTTGCCGCTCTTAGTGGTTCCGGCTGAGGCGTGGCTCTTGCGCTTTGGTGCTGCTCCAGCGGTAGCGGTCGGCGCTGCTCCACCAAGGTGTGCAGGAAGTGAAACTTCGATGCGCTTGCCATTTACTTCAACGACAACGTTGTTTCTTGCATGACCTTCGCCAGGAAGGTCGGCGATGCCGTTCCAAGGTTCAATATCGTTGACGAATTCGGTTTCAATCCAGCGAGTGTAGATGCCAAACTTTCCGTTGCCGCCAATGAAGGCTGGGTCATTGACGATCTTCTGGTGGAATGGGAGCACGGTAGGCATACCGTGAACTTCCATTTCTGAAAGTGCACGTCGTGAACGAGCGAGAGCTTCCTCGCGGGTCTTGCCGGTAACGATCACCTTGGCAATCATCGAGTCGAATGAACCCGATACTACGTCTCCAGACTGAATGCCGGTGTCAACGCGAACACCAGGACCACCAGGCGCTTTGAATACGTGAACCGAGCCGGGTGCTGGCATGAAGTTCTTGCCGGCGTCTTCACCGTTGATGCGGAATTCGAAGGAGTGGCCGCGAACCTCAGGGTCGGCGTAGTCGAGCTTGCCACCTTCCGCCAAACGGAACTGTTCGCGCACTAGGTCTAGACCGGTTACCTCTTCGGAAACCGGGTGCTCAACCTGAAGACGGGTGTTGACCTCTAGGAACGAGATGGTGCCATCTTGGGCAACTAGGAACTCACAGGTTCCGGCGCCAACGTAGCCAACCTCTTTAAGGATCGCCTTGGAAGACTCGTAAAGGCGCTTTACCTGGTCGTCGGTTAAGAAAGGCGCAGGCGCTTCTTCAACAAGCTTCTGGTGGCGACGCTGTAGTGAGCAGTCGCGAGTAGAAACGACAACTACGTTGCCATATTGGTCGGCGAGACACTGGGTCTCAACGTGACGAGGCTTCTCAAGGTACTTTTCAACAAAGCATTCTCCGCGACCGAACGCTGCGATTGCTTCACGGGTAGCCGACTCGAAAAGTTCGGCAACTTCCTCCTGCTTGTAGGCAACCTTGATTCCGCGGCCACCACCACCAAAAGCTGCCTTGATGGCAACTGGTAGTCCGTGAATCTTTACGAAATCTAGAACTTCCTGAGCCCCTTCTACCGGGTTGATAGTCCCAGGAGCAAGTGGCGCACCAACCTTTTCGGCAACGTGACGTGCAGAGACCTTGTCGCCGAGGCGTTCGATTGCTTCCGGGCTTGGGCCAATCCAAATAATGCCTGCCTTGATTACTTCGCGAGCGAACTCGGCATTTTCGGCTAGGAAGCCGTAGCCAGGGTGAATGGCGTTGGCGCCAGACTCACGTGCAATCTTCAAAATCTTGTCGATGACCAGATAGGTTTCGCCCGAGGTGGTGCCGTTTAGTGCATACGCTTCGTCGGCGACCTTCACATGCAGGGCATCGCGGTCCTGATCGGCGTATACCGCAACTGAACCGATTCCGGCGTCCTTAGCGGCGCGGGCGATGCGCACCGCGATCTCGCCACGGTTGGCAATAAGTACCTTCGTAATCTTGGCGTAAGTCATGCAGACAAGCCTATTCGTTTGTCAGCGGTTTAGCGGTTCCAAAAACTCGTATATTCGACGCCCAAAACTCGCACCAAATCGCGCAAAGTCGGTAGGGATAACCCGATGACTGTATGGGTGTCGCCCTCGATGCGTGAAATAAATGCACCACCCAGGCTATCCACGGTGAATGCGCCGGCAACTTTGAGCGGTTCTCCGGTTGCCACGTAGGCATCGATTTCCGCGTCAGTGATGTCTGCGAAGTGAACAATCGTGGACGAAGTTTTGCCGGTCGCAGGTGGCATGGTTTCGCCGTTTCGGTTATCGATGAGCCAGTGACCAGAGTGCAGCGTTCCCGAATTGCCTCGAAGTTCTTTCCACCGAGCAATAGCAACTTCGGCTTCGTGAGGTTTACCTAGAGTCTTGCCACCAAATTCCAACGCCGAATCGCAACCGATGATGATGGCGTTCTGGGCGTCCGGGTGGGAAACAACCGCCTCGGCTTTGGCCTTGGCTAGCAACAGCACCAGGTCCTGGGGAGAGCCGATTAGGCCCATCGCTTGGGCCTTGGCCCCAACAGCTTCCTCATCAACTCCTGGCGAAATAGTGATTGGCTCAATTCCACCTGCGCGGAGCAAAGAAAGACGTGCGGGAGATGTTGATGCAAGAACGAGGCGAGTCACGCCTAGATTCTGGCACACTTGAAAGGTGAATAAGACTGAATCCTGGGTAGGCCGTTCCTTCGAAGTAGATATTGAGAAGGTGGCGCACGGCGGAATCTTCGTGGCTCGCCACGAGAGTCGCGTGGTGTTCGTTTCGCACGTGCTTCCAGGCGAGCGCGTCAAGGTTCGAGTCTTTGAAGATGCCGGCAAGGGTTTCTGCCGAGCAGAGCCAGTTGAAATCATTCGTTTTTCTCAAGACCGTGTCACACACTTCTGGAAAGAAGCCGGCGTCGGTGGGGCCGGAGGAGCCGAGTTCGGTCACATTAAACTTGAGCGTCAACGCGAACTCAAGGCTGATGTCTTGGAAGAGGCGCTGGACCGTTTCGCGGGTCTAAAGCAACGCGTGACCGTGGAGGCGACCCCCGGCGACGACGAGAACAACGGTTTGGCTTACCGAACCAGAATTCAACTTCACGTGGATGACCAGGGTTTTGTTGGTCCCTACCGCGAGCGCAGCCACGACGTGGTTCGCGTCAAGACGTTGCCTCTGGCAGTCGATGACATTCAGGAAATGGAATTTCACCACAAGAACTACCAGAGCGTTGAAAAGATCGAAGTCATGGCTTCGAGCACCGGTCAGTTGCAATGGTTGATCGATAAGAAGCTTCAGGGCGATGAGCGCCTAATCGAGCGTGCCGGCGGACGCACCTTCCGTATCACCGGCGGTGGTTTCTGGCAGGTTCACAAGAAAGCGCCAGGCGTTCTGACTTCAGCCGTAAACGATTTCATTGAAAAGGCCGGTTGCCTCAAACTCGGCGCCGACAACCTTGACCTATACGGTGGTGTTGGTCTTTTCACCGGAACCATTGCCGCCAAGTTTGGTGAATCGCTTCGCATGACCACAGTTGAGTCGTTTAAGCAGGCAACCGCCGACGCCACGTTGAATTTGAAAGATCTACCGAACGTGAAGGCGGTTTGTGAACCGGTCGAGCGCTTCTTAGCCCCGCACAAGGACGAAACTGGTGAAGCCACCGTTGTCCTAGACCCACCTCGTTCTGGCGCTGGCGCCAAAGTCGTTGGTCAGTTGATCAAGCTGGCACCAAAGCACATCGTTTATGTTGCATGCGACCCGGTTGCTCTGGCTCGCGATTTGAAGACCCTGCTCGAACACTACGAACTTGCTGGAATTCGCGCATTCGATCTTTTCCCACACACCCACCATGTTGAAACCATCGCGAGCCTTATTCGCAAATGACCGGCTTAGACATTGGGCTCGGTGAAGAGAGCGTAAGTGTGGTGATCGTTGACGATCACGATGCCATTCGTTTCGGGTTCAAGTCGGCTTGTGCAAACTTCAATTTCGAATTGTTGGCAGAATCCGCCACAGTGTCCCAGTGCTTGGAATCGCTCGGTAATCGAGCTCCTCAGGTGGCGGTCCTAGATTTGTCTTTGGCCGATGGTTCAAGTGTTCACGAGAATGTCGCCAGTTTTGTTGAGCGAGGCATCCAGGTCTTGGTCTACTCGATCGGAGACAAATCGACTTTGATCAGATCGGCCGTTAAGGCCGGTGCGGCCGCCGTGGTGACCAAGTCTCAAAGCATGGAAGAACTGGCCCAAACTATTTTTCTGGTCGCCCACGGTGTTTACATCAACAACACCCAAACCGCTGCCGCTATTGACTCCGACGTTGAGTTCAAAGATGCCAAACTTTCAAACCGCGAGCGTGCGGTACTTGGGCTCTATGCCTCCGGTCTTACCCAGAAACAGATCGCGTTCGAGTTGAAAATTGCTGCCAGCACGGTGAAGGAACACATTGATCGAGTGCGAAGTAAGTACGCGGATGTTGGCCGGCCCGTAACCGACAAGACACACTTTTTAAAGCGTGCCGTTGAAGATGGATTGATTGAAGAAATTGCGTAGCGTAAGGAATCATTCGACGTTTGCAACACTTCGAATCGAACGAATCATCGGCCGAGTCTTCTCAACAGCATCGGTTGCAACGTCCCTCGAGACTTTGGCGAATGCCTTTCCTGAAACCGGTTTGATCAACCCTCAAATTCTGTATTTCTCAATCGGGCTCATTCTGCTGGCGCAGCTTTCGGCCGTTTTTACCTTTTGGTTCGGCTCTGCAAATAGCAAGATTTACCTACTTCACGGAGCGGCTTATGCCGTGGCCTTTATTCTTTATCCGTTTTCGGTCTCACCTTTGGCGCAGATCCCAGATGGCTTTCGTCCTTGGTTGTGGTGGGCTACTGGTACCGCAACCATGGCCATGGGTATGTATCTAACTAAATGGTGGTCGGTCGTGTACCTGGGGTTTGTTCCCACAAGTTGGTTCTTCTTAAGAGTCTTGCCAATCGGTGGCAGCGGAAATCTCGGTAGTGCCACTTTGGACGCAATTTACATCGTCTTGTATCCGGCTGCAGTTCTTACCCTCGTTGGCATGTTGCGAACCGCTGCACTTGGAGTTGATCGCAAAAATGATGAGGTGGCAGAAGTTGCGGCCATTCGCGCCGAGGTGGATGCCACCGAACTTGAACGTCAAAAACTTGATGATTTGGTTCACGACCAGGTGTTGACCACGCTATTGCTCGCGGCAAAAGCTGAAACGGTAGACGCTCGAAGACTTGCCACCGAGAGCGCCGAGGTGGCCATTGCTCGCTTGCAAAGCACGGCCAGCGAGAACCCAAACCAAATTGAAGAAATTTCATCAGGCACCTTTTTCGACTCGCTTTCTGCAAGCCTTAGACGTGGTTTTCCGGAGGTCGAAATCATGCTTTTTAAGGAAGCAGAATTCCAGGTTCCGATCTCGGTTGGTATCGCAATTGCCGATGCCACAATTCAGGCCATGACCAATTCCATGCAGCACGCGGGGAAGAATTCG
Source organism: Microbacteriaceae bacterium (assembly GCA_947447395.1). Taxonomy (GTDB): domain Bacteria; phylum Actinomycetota; class Actinomycetes; order Actinomycetales; family Microbacteriaceae; genus Rhodoluna. The sequence continues at coordinate 10,006 of CANFJH010000008.1, forward strand.
AACCGTCAAATTCGCCTCAAAGCAGATAACCATGGAATTAAGGTAGTCGTGAAAGATGACGGTAAAGGTTTTCGCGAATCCAAGATTCCTAAAAACCGTCTCGGGGTGCGCAATTCAATTCGCAGGCGAGTAACTGCCGCCGGTGGCGAGGTCGTCATCGACTCGGCACCGCGAAAAGGTGCCGCTGTAATTTTGAAGTGGGGTCCAAATGCTTAATTCCCCCCGCTGGTTACTAGTCGTCGTTGCAACCTCGTTTGCCACTTTCCACGCCGTCCTAGGTGCTTTGGCTTGGCAGGGCTACGACAACGATTACCTGCTGGCTCTTTCGATCGTGGTTTATCTGGCAACCGTGGCGCTGGCCGTGGTGTTTCGAGAGGGTTTGGCAATGGGCCGACTTCTCGGAGCATTTACCGGAGTAGGAGCAGTCTCCACCGCTGTGATTGCGAACCTAGGAATTTCGGCAGGTGAAACTGGAACCTATGCCAGCTGGTATGTAGGTGGCATGGGAGTTTTGCTTGGCATTGCAGCCATTCGCGGTGAGGCTCTGGTTGCATGGGTATCTGCCGCGCTTGTGGTCACCGTGGTGGTTCAAGCCGCAGGCCCTGCCGGAATCGGAAACTCTGGAGTGGTTGGCATGGTGGTGCTGATTGCCGCCGGTCAGGCCACCGCTCGAGCGCTACGCCGAGCCGACCGCGAGGTCGAAGAACTTCAACGGGCAGAAATTTTGGCCGAAGCAGCCACAATCAGCGCCGAAGCAGCGGGAGTCGAGCGACGGGAAAGATTGCAAAAGGTTTTGACCAGGGCTCTTCCGGCACTCAGCTACATTTCTTCGACCAACGCGACTTTGGACGCAAAAGAACGTGGCGCCTTCCTTCAACTAGAGGCAAGCCTCCGCGACGATATTCGCGGCCGACACTTGGTCAACGATGAGGTGGCCGATGCGGCTCGTCTTGCCAGGCAGCGCGGCGTTCAGGTACTTCTGATGGATGAGGGCGGATTAGATGGGGTCAGCGACGACATTCGAACCAATGTTTTAGCACAGGTAGCGTCGGCGTTGAATTCGGTCATCGAAGGAAAAGTTGTGGTTCGTTCACCTAAGGGTGAAAAGTGGTTAGTCACTGTTGCGGCTACCAGGCCGGGAACTAGCGCCCCAGATCTCTGGCTCAAGTTCTAAAAAAGAAAACCGGTGAATTTCTTCACCGGTTTCTAACCCCTTAACTTGCCTCGGCAAGCCTCCCCAGAATCTCGAGCCCCTAGTCTCGCTTGATTCCTTGGGTTAAGTATTACTTTGTTCAATCGTGGAAACGCGCACTTGGCTGTCCACACTTTAGGGGATAGCGGTTTAGTCGAGTCCAGGCCGTGTGCTCGCCGACCACTGCCCGAAACCGGGGGTTAGGCTACCTCGCAAAATCGCGTTATTTCGACCCCAACTTGAGCGAAACTGCTTTGGCGCTCGCGCTTTAGCGGCTTCGGCATCATTGATAGCGGCGTTTAAAACGGCAATCACGGTTGCTAACTCTGCTTCGTTCGGGTTTCCTCGAACCACTGTCAGAGCCTTCTGAACTTCGTCCTGTTCGCTCATTAAAGAGGAATGTTTCCGTGCTTTTTAGGGGGCAAGCTGGCTCGCTTGGTGCGAAGTGCCCGAAGCGATTTGATGACTTCGATGCGCGTTGCGGCAGGTTCGATAATGCCATCAAGTTCTCCGCGCTCGGCAGCCAAGAACGGGCTCGCCACGTTATAGGTGTATTCGGCGGCAAGCTTGGCTCGCACCGCTGCAACGTCTGCGCCGGATTCTTCGGCGGCCTTGATCTCGTTGCGGAACAAAATGTTTACCGCGCCCTGCCCACCCATTACGGCGATTTCAGCGGTTGGCCAGGCCAGGTTGATGTCTGCCCCCAACTGCTTGGAGCCCATAACGATGTAAGCGCCACCGTAAGCCTTGCGGGTAATTACCGTAACCAGGGGAACCGTAGCTTCGGCGTAAGCATAAAGAAGCTTTGCACCGCGACGAATTACGCCGGCCCATTCCTGATCGGTTCCAGGGAGGTATCCAGGGACGTCTACCAGGGTGAGGATTGGAATCGAGAATGCGTCGCAGAATCGAACGAAGCGGGCAGCCTTTTCTCCGGCCTCTATGTTCAAAGTACCGGCCATTTGAGAAGGCTGGTTGGCAACGATACCAACGCTACGGCCATCCACGCGAGCGAAACCAATCAAAATGTTCGGTGCGAAAAGTGGCTGAACTTCAAGGAATTCATGTCCATCCACGATTGATTCAATGATGGTTAGCATATCGTAAGGCTGGTTTGGTGAGTCAGGAATGAAAGTGTCGAGGGCGCGGTCATCCTCGCTGATTTCCAACTCGCCGGCACCGTCGTAAACTACGGTTTCGCTCAGGTTGTTTTCAGGTAGGTAACTGAGGAGGCTTCGGCAGTAGTCGATTGCATCGTCTTCGTCGGCTGCCAAATAGTGGGCTACACCGGAAGTTTTGTTGTGGGTTAGAGCACCGCCGAGTTCTTCCATGCCAACGTCTTCACCGGTAACGGTCTTGATGACATCTGGCCCGGTTACGAACATGTTCGAGGTCTTATCGACCATGATCACAAAGTCGGTAAGTGCTGGTGAATAGACGGCGCCACCGGCAGCTGGGCCCATGATTAGTGAGATCTGAGGGATTACACCAGAAGCCATTGTGTTGCGCTTAAAGATTTCGCCATATTTACCTAGGGCAATCACACCCTCTTGAATGCGGGCGCCTCCCGAGTCGAGAATTCCAATAAGTGGAACACCGGTTGCAATGGCTAGGTCCATGACCTTGATGATTTTGTTTCCGGCGGATTCGCCGAGTGAACCACCAAAAATAGTGAAGTCTTGAGAGAACAACGCAACCTGGCGACCCTGAATTGTTCCAACGCCGGTAACCACGGCGTCACCGTATGGGCGGTTTTTTTCCATGCCGAATGCGGTCGAACGGTGGCGAACAAATTCGTCCAGTTCCACGAATGAACCTGGGTCAAGCAGCATCTCAATGCGCTCGCGGGCAGTCTTCTTACCCTTAGCGTGCTGCTTGGCGATGGCCGCATCACCACTGGCGTGGACCGCCTCGTGGTAACGCTGGCGTAGGTCGGCGAGTTTTCCCGCGGTGGTTGAATAGTCTGGCTTGTCGGCAGTCATGAAAGTAACGATACAACCAGACAGGCTGATTACGATTGATGGCAATGGACTTTTTCAAAAGCGCCCAAGTGGCAAAACGTTTCGAATATGTTGCTCAGACCGGTTCTACTAACACCGATTTGGTGGCTTCGGCTTCGGCAGCACCTTCTGAATATCCGAATCTAAGCGTTCTGGTTGCGGGGTCACAAACCGCCGGTCGAGGTCGCACCGGGCGAGCCTGGGTTTCACCAGCCGGCAAATCACTTTCGATTTCAGTACTGGTCAGGCCAAGTGGGGTCGGAGCAGATGCCCTTGGTTGGTTGCCACTGGTTGCCGGCGTTGCGATGCGCCGTGCAGTTCAGGCCGCTCTGCCGAATCGCTCCGTTGGATTGAAATGGCCAAACGACGTGCAGGTCGATGGGCTAAAGATTTCCGGAATCCTCAGCGAACTGCTTCCTGGAGCAAGCGGGGTGGTGATCGGTGCGGGCATTAACCTGACTCTCGAGAAATCTGAACTCCCAATTGCTGCGGCCACTTCGCTGGCCATTGAAGGTTCACATATTTCGGCAGATGACTTCCTTGCCTCGTACCTTGAGGCGCTCGCCGATTTGGTCAGCAACTTCGAAAGCATCCCGGGCATAGTTCGAGCCGAGTGCTCCACGATTGGGCAAACCGTTCGCGCTATTTTTCCAGATGGCTCGGAGCAGGTTGGGCTAGCCAGTGGAATCGACGACTCCGGCCGACTCCTTATTTCGGTTCCAGGTGAGACGCAGTTTTTAGCTGTGTCGGCTGCCGACATCGAACACCTGCGACACAATTAATCAATGATCCATTTAGCGAGGCTACGTCCTAGGCTCACCAAGCTCACTTTTGCCTGGATTTGGCTTGGGCTCGCAAGCGCGGCTGTGAGTTTCGCTTCGACCTACAAACTGGGCCAGTGGATCACCACGACGATTTGGGTTACGGCAGCAGTTTTGGTTGCACTTCTTTTCTTACTTCCGGCGCTGCGTTACGCGGCCACCTATGTTGATGTTCACTCAACCGGTCTAGCACTACGGCTTGGGCTTGGTCGGGCTAGACGAATTGAGCTTTCCTGGGGAGAAATCGCCACCATTACAGCTTCACCCCTGAAGGGAATTGTAATTCGCACAAACGACGACCGTGAATTTGTACTCCGTGGCTACAGTGCGCAGCGAGAGATTGTGGCGGAAATGAACTCACTTCTTGGGGGAAAATAGTCTTATGAGTTTTCGAGTTGGTGTAATCGGCGGCGGCCAGTTGGCACGCATGATGATTCAGCCAGCGCAAGCCCTGGGTCTCACACTTAAAGTTTTCGCGGAAACCGAAGGATCTTCGGCAGCACTTGCTGCCACACAAATTGGCGATTACACCAAGGTCGAGCAGATTCGACAGTTTGCCAAAACAGTAGATGCCATCACGTTCGATCACGAACACGTTCCGCTTTCAGTGCTCGAAGCGTTGGAGGCTGATGGAGTTTCGGTTCAACCACCGGCAAAAGCCCTCAAGTTTGCTCAAAATAAACTGCACATGCGCGTTCGGCTTACCGAACTCGGACTACCAATGCCATCATGGGCTGAAATCAAAACCGCCGACGACCTTGAAGCATTCATTGCGGAAAACGGTGGAATTGCAATTCTCAAAACCCCAATCGGCGGTTACGACGGCAAAGGTGTTGCAGTGGTTCGATCCGCGGCCGATGCTTCCGATTGGCTCGCAAACATTGAAGACTTCGGTGGCAGTTTGCTCGCTGAACAAAAGGTCGATTTTGTTCGTGAGTTGGCTCAACTCGTGGCACGTCGTCCTAGTGGAGAAATTCGTCACTGGCCGCTGGTTCAGACCGTGCAGCGAGATGGAGTATGTTCCGAGGTTTTGGTTCCTGCCCCAAATTCAAGCCCGGCCGATTTGGATCGCGCCGCTGCCATCGCAGTAACGGTTGCAACCGGATTAGGCGTGACCGGAGTCTTGGCAGTGGAAATGTTTGAAACCGCGGACGGCGAATTTTTGATCAACGAGCTCGCAATGCGACCACATAATTCTGGCCACTTCAGCATTGAAGGTTCGGTAACCAGCCAGTTTGAACAGCATCTCAGAGCAGTGCTTGACCTTCCTTTGGGAGCAACCGACTCGGTAGCCGCACACTCGGTCATGGTCAACCTACTCGGGGTTGATGACAGCAACGATTTTGTTGGAACTTACCCAGAGGCTCTGAAGTCTCATCCAAACGCCAAATTCCATACCTATGGCAAGGCTCCTCGCCAGGGTCGAAAGATGGGTCACATCACAGTGATTGGGGCCGATTCTTCGGAAGTTTTGCTCGAGGCGAAAAACGCTGCCAGCGTGTGCCTGCAGGGCTAGAGACCAACCCGAGCCTAAACTTTAAGGTATGAGTACACCTGTTGTAGGCGTCGTTATGGGTTCGGATTCCGACTGGTCGGTAATGTCTGATACAGCCCAAGCGTTGAAAGAATTTGGCATCGAGTTTGAAGTCGAGGTTCTTTCGGCGCACCGAACCCCAGAACGCATGATCGAGTGGGGTAAAGCCGCTGCCGCACGTGGCCTTAAAGTCGTTATCGCTGGTGCCGGTGGAGCCGCGCACCTTCCAGGCATGCTTGCCTCGGTTACTACCCTTCCAGTAATTGGTGTACCGGTTGCGCTCGCCAAGTTAGATGGAATGGACTCTCTGCTTTCGATAGTTCAGATGCCGGCTGGAATCCCGGTTGCAACCGTGTCTATCAACGGAGCCCGCAATGCCGGAATTTTGGCGGCACGAATCATTGGCACCTCAAACCCAGAATTATCTGCCCGTCTTCAAGATTTCACCGAGTCTCTAAAGGTTGCAGTTGCTGAGAAGAACGAGAAACTAAAATCTCAAATCTAGGACAACGTCGCAGCCCATTCCGCGACCTGGAACGAGCCGATTCTAACCAGTTACGCATGCGCGCCTGGTGGCTTTTGGTCCTTGGTGTTCTTTTTCCAGGCACGGCTCAAATTCTTGGCGGAAACCGCAAACTAGGGCGCTTCGCACTTCGATTCACCCTCACCAATGCAGCGCTTTTGGTTCTCGCCCTGGTGATTTTCCTGATCAACAAGAACTGGTTACTTGGCTTAGCCACGGTGCCGTTCATTACCACCGTGCTGGGTTGGTACCTGTGGTTTTTTGGCGCTCTCTTTGCACTGCTACTTTTGGATGCGCTTCGACTTGCCCAGCTTGGCCGGGTGGATGGCCGTTCGAGAATCATTCTTCTGCTCTCGTTTTTACTCGTTGGCACCCTTGGCACCGGCGGAATCGTCTATGCGGGAAATATCAGTAACGCCAGCGCCTCGGCCATTGGCTCAATCTTCAACCAAGGTGGAAGCACAAGCCCGGTTGATGGTCGTTTCAATATTTTGGTGCTCGGTTCGGATGCTGGCCAAGACCGCTTCGGTATTCGCCCAGACTCGATCACGGTCTTCAGCATTAGCGAGAAGACTGGCCGCGTTGCCGTCATTGGAATCCCCAGAAACCTTGAGAAGGTTCCGTTTAGGGCCGGCTCGCCACTTTGGAAGGTTTACCCTTCCGGCTGGGACTGCTACAGCACATGTTTGATAAACGCCATTTACAAGAACGTCACCGATTCCCATTCCGATCTTTACCCGGATGCCACCAAGCACGGCTCTACTCCGGGTGTTGAAGCCACCAAGGACGCCGTGGAAGGCGTCACCGGCCTCAAAATCACCAGCTATGTAATGGTCGAAATGCACGCCGTCACCAAGTTGATTGATGCGCTCGGTGGAGTAACCATCGACGTCAAACAGCGACTACCGATTGGTGGTCAGGCCGACAACGGCTCAGACGCCAAGAGTTGGATCGAAATCGGCAAGCAAAATATGAACGGGTACACGGCGCTTTGGTACGCTCGCTCTCGCCATACGACTACCGACTTCGATCGCATGAAGCGCCAAAAAGAAGTTGAGCAGGCCATATTGAATCAGATGAGCCCGGCAACAATTTTGACCCGCTTCGAAGCAATCGCGGCGGCAAGTAAGTCGCTGATCATGACCGACATCCCTAAGGACATGCTTCCGACCTACCTAGACCTTGCCAATAAAGCCAAAAAACGCGGCTTGAAGGTTCTCGATTTGGTTCCAAGCAACGGATTCCACCCCGGTTATCCGAATTACCCAGCAATTAAAACCGCGGTCGCCAAAATCATCGCTGAAAACAAGTAACAACTAAACTCGATTCAAGCGAAACGAATGTCAGGACACACACTATGAGTATCGAAGAGTACGCGCTTGCCAACGGGCTCAAGAAGGTTGGTGCAAAAGACCCCCTTCTCAAATACGTTAAAGAGGCAATTGCTCGCGTCGATTTCGCTTACACCATGGCTAGTTACAGCAATGAAGCGGTTAACGCTAAGAGTCGTTTGGGCAGTTGGTGGAACATTTTGCTTCCAACCATTCAGGCTGCCACCTACGGACTAATTTTTGGAATTATCTTGGGTGCAACCCGTCCGGATAACTACCTCCCATTCCTTTTCACCGGTGTCTTTTTCTTCAGCTACGTTCAGGGTTCGTTCACTTCCGGAGCCAGCGCAATCATTTCTCGTGTTGGTCTGGTTCGAAGCCTGGCTTTCCCACGAGTATTGCTTCCGCTTTCGGTTGTAATTACCCAAACACTTCAGTTCTTCCCTCAGCTTTTGGTTTTGGGAGTAATTCTGGTTGGAGTTCAGCACACCATCAATTTCGGTTGGCTGATGATGATCCCGCTGGTGGCATTGCTCTTCCTCTTCAACTTCGGTTTGGCCACCATCATGGCTCGAATCACCGTTCACGTCCAAGACTTGAACAAGTTGGTACCGTTCATCACTCGTTTGCTTTTCTATTCGAGCGGTGTGTTCTTCTCGGTTGAGAAGATCATGTCTAGTCACAGCATTTATGCCCAGATCATTAGGGCAAACCCAATCTTCCAGTTCTTGAACCTGGCTCGCGGTTACCTCGTTGAGGGTTACACGGTGACGCCGGACATGTGGATTTCGGTGACAATTTGGTCGGTGGGTATTGCCATCGTCGGTTTGATTTTCTTCTGGGATGCGGAGGAGCTGTATGGTCGCGAAGAGTAAAAACGTGGAAGAGCGCAAGCCGGTAATCATCGTCGATGATGTCCATGTGACCTACAAGGTTTTCGCCTCGGGGCTTCGCGCTTCGCGTCGAAATGCCGGTGGTGGCCTACTTTCCAAAAAGATGGAACTTCGCGAGATTCGCGCCGTAAAGGGAATTTCGTTCATCATCTACGAAGGTGAATCAATCGGAATTATCGGAAGCAACGGCTCCGGTAAGTCTTCCCTTATGACCGCAATGTCCGGTCTAACACCAATTTCCGGCGGAGCGATTTATGCAACCGCCAGACCAAACCTTCTTGGCGTTGGAGCGGTGCTTTTGCCGGCAATCTCGGGAGAGAAAAACATTTTGCTCGGAGGCCTAGCCATGGGTTACACCAAGCCGGAAATCACGGCCAAGGTAGATGACATCACAGCGTTTGCCGGTCTTCAAGACTTTGTTGGCCTGCCCATGCGCACCTATTCGCAAGGAATGTCGGCCCGACTACGTTTCGCCATTGCCGCCGCCAAGGATCACGAAATTCTAATCATCGACGAGGCGCTAGCCGTTGGCGACCAGGAGTTCCGCAATCGTTCCGAGGCACGCATGCGTGAAATGCGTGAAAACGCCGGAACCGTGTTCTTGGTGAGCCACAGCATGAAATCGATTCTTGATACTTGCACCCGGGTGATTTGGATTGAAAAGGGTGAACTTCGCATGGATGGCGAACCTAAAAAGGTTGTCGCGGCTTACAACAAGTTCGTTGGCTCGACCACAATCGACTAACTATGACAATTAAATCGCCCAAGGTCTCGGTAATCATGCCGGTACTAAACGAGGCCGAACACCTAGAGGCAGCCGTTAGGTCTGTTCTCTTGCAGGGGTTCGAGGGTGAACTGCTGATCGCGCTTGGTCCGTCGACCGATGGAACCGACAAAGTCGCTAAAAAACTAGCCAACGCCGATGAGCGAATTCGTCTGGTTGCCAACCCTCGTGGGCTCACAACCGTGGCAATGAATATCTGTATCGCACAGGCTGAACACGATTACATTGTGCGTATAGACGCACACAGTGAACCGGCCCCCGGATACATTTCCAGAGGAATTGAAATCCTTTTGGAAACTAAGGCCGATCTGGTTGGCGGCATCATGTCGGCGCAGGGTAAAACTCTTTTCCAAAAAGCGGTTGCCTGGGCCTACACCAGTCGTTTCGGGCTCGGTGGAGTGAACTTCCACGTTGGAGGCAAAGCTGGTGAGGCCGAGAGCGCCTATCTGGGTATCTTCCGGAAGTCCGCTTTGGAGCGAGTTGGCGGCTACGACGAGACCATCATCCGCGGCGAAGACTGGGACCTCGCGCAGCGCATTAAAGAAACTGGCGGTCTGGTGTGGTTTAGCCCGGAACTATCGGTCACGTATTGGCCGCGATCCAATTGGCGCGCACTGGTGAAGCAGTTTTACTCAACCGGTGCCTGGCGCGGAGATCTCACCAAGCGTGACATCGCCAGAACCTCGCCGCGCTACTTTATTCCACCGGCTCTGGTTGTTGCCCTAGTCCTCGGAAACCTACTGTGCAGCTTTGGATTTCCAATCGGCTGGATTCCGTCGCTGGGTTATTTGATTTCGATCCTGCTGGTTGGTTTATCGGCGAGACTTGCGCCGGTACCGCTCGTCCTGGCTACCATGCATCTGTCTTGGGGTGTGGGCTTCATCATCGGTTATTTCGGTGGAGCCGCCGGAACCATCGACCGAAGTCGAATCAGCAAATGAACCTAAAGGCCTATTCGCCTAGTCGAATCTTGGGAGCCCTTCGACGTCGTGGCTTGGCTTACGTGCGTAAATTGCAGTATCAACCTGGCAAACTGGAAATCCAAAAAGGTGCGGTACTTTTTGATTCGTTTAACGGAAAAGTTATTGGCGATAACCCGCTCGACATTTTCTTGGAATTACAAAAAAATCGACCAGACCTAAAGTTTTACTGGACTGTTGGGGAAACCACCAAGGCGCCTAAGGGTGCCACCGGCATCAAGTTCGAAAGTAAGCAGTGGTTGGATTTGCTGGCATCCGCCGAATACATCGTTGCAAATACCTCACTTCCTTGGTATTTCAAGAAGGTCAAGGGTCAAACCTATTTGCAGACCTGGCATGGAACGCCGCTAAAGCGGTTGGTTCACGACATTCCGCCAGGGTCACTAACGAAGAGCTACCTCGACACCATGGACCGGGAGGCCGCAGCTTGGGATTACCTGATTAGCCCGAGCCCATTTTGCACCGATGTCTTACCGCGCGCATTTGGATACAAGGGTCAGGTTTTGGAAACTGGTTATCCTCGAAACGACCGCCTCACGAATCACACACCGGCTGACCGCCTTCGCATTCGTGAATCGCTTGGCGTCACCGACCCTAAAACTGTGCTCATTCTTTACGCCCCAACCTGGCGTGATTACAAGCGCACTGCCACCGGGAACTGGGACTTGGTTAGTTACCTGCAGCCAGATATAAAGCTTCCGGCCGGATTCCAAATGATGTTCAGAGGTCACACCAATACTCACAATGTGAGTTCGGCTAAAGCTGCCGGAAAATCACTTGATGTTACGAAATATCCTGATGTCACCGAACTTTATATTGCGGCCGATGTTTTGATAACCGACTTCTCATCAGTTATGTTCGACTACTCGGTAACGGGAAAGCCGATCATATTCTTGGCGCCAGACCTAGGGCGCTATCGAGAAGAACGAGGTTTCTATTTCGATTTCCAAGCCGAGGCTCCGGGCCCAATTTTGAACACCGAAGCCGAGGTAATCGAAACTCTAGGCAGACTCCCAGAAACGGCCAAAACCTTCCAAAAGGCTTATATTCAGTGGCAACAAAAGTTCAATTCGCTAGAAGACGGTGGCGCCTCAGGGCGGGTCTTCAGGGCTGTTTGGGGTTCTCGAGCATAGGCTGGTATCGGTAGTCCTAAGGAGCGAAAGGGCGAAGATGAAGCAAAAATATTTGGTTGGCGCAATTGCCCTGGTCGCTACCTTTGTCTTGAGCGGGTGCAGCCTTTTTTACCCGACTCCTACGCATACCGCGACTCCGACACCAACGAAGACTGCGACGCCCACACCAACTCCGACTCCTACCATTGACCCCAGCCTGAACAAGGTCAAGATTAATATCATCGACTCTTCAGCATTCATGGCTAACGGTTACGTGGAAGTGGTTGCAGAAGCCGAAAATGTCCTTGAAGACGGTGGACAGTGCACGCTTACTTTGACCCAAGGATCAGCAGTTCAAAAGGTGACCGTGAGTGCGGTTCAGAACGTAACCACCACGGTCTGCGCTTCTATGCAGATTCCACTCAGTAACTTTAAGGCCGCCGACATTAACTACACCGTGACCTATGTTTCTCCTAAGTCCGCTGGAGTATCAGAACCCGGAACAATCCAGATCCAATAATGAATCGCAGTTTTATACGTATTGTCAGTGGGGCGGCATCAGTGCTGTTGGCCTTTGTCGGTCTCTTTATAACCAGCCCGCCGACCCAGGCACTTAGCGGTGCTGCTTTTAAACCGGGCTTGATTATTTCAGACACGGTTTTCTTCGACTACGGAACCATGTCTGCCGCAAGAATTCAAACGTTCCTGGAGAGCAAAGTTTCGGTCTGTACCGACAACGACGGCGGACCTAAGTGCCTACGCAATTACACCGAAACCGTGGTTGGCTCGGTAGCCATTAAGAGTAACCTTCACGATTATTCGCTTCACCTGTGTGACACCGTACCTGCAAGTAACGGACCAATCGCAGCTTCGGAAATCATCTACGAAGTGGCCGTTGCTTGCAAGATCAATCCACAGGTGCTTTTGGTCACCTTACAAAAGGAGCAGGGTCTAGTTTCGGCGGCTGACCCAACCACCTACATGTACAAGGCGGCCATGGGTTATGGTTGCCCAGATAGCGCACCGCAAGTTTGCGGGCAAGACTCCAACAGCACGTCGAGACTCTTCTGGCAGCTTTATCGTGCCGCTTGGCAGATGCGTTACTACGGGCACCCTAAGAGCACCATTAAGTATTACCGCCCAGGTGCGGTGCACAACATCGCCTATCACCCATCAACTTCGTGCGGGAAGAAGGGCGTTTACATCGAGAGTCAAGCGACTGCCAACCTCTACTACTACACGCCATACCAGCCGAACGCTGCTGCTCTAAATAACCTGGGCGGAACCGGCGATGGCTGCAGCGCCTACGGCAATAGAAATTTCTGGCGATACTTTTGGAGTTGGTTTGGAAATCCGACCGTGGGGGTCAACCTAATCAACTCGTCTGCAAATCCAACCGGTCCGGTCTACCTGGTCAATCTCGAGAAGAACATTCGCTATCGAATTCCAAACGGCAGTATTTTCGATGATTACAAAAACCTCGGTGCGGTCGGCGCTCACTCGGATGCATTTGTTAATAGCTTCACCGATGGCGGAGACCTTGGGTCCATCGTGGCCGACAAGGCTGGAAACCGCTACCTAATCAGCACCGGTGCAAAATTCAAGCTAGCCGACGTTGCACAGGCCACCAGCCTAGGACTCAATTGGCTAGCAGCACCGGTTCTAACCGATCCGCAGGTGAGCGCTTTCCAAAACCTAGTTTTCGGTAAGTCACCAACGACAGGGGCCGTTTACCTGCTTCAAGGAACTACGAAGGCCCCGGTTGGCAGTGCTGATCTACTGCGCACCTTGAACGGTCTCGGTGCAACTGGAAACGTCCTAGATTCGATTTTGGCCGGCTTTACCGAAATTGCTCCGGTTACCGATCTTGTCCAAGATTCGGCCGGCGTTCGCTACAACATCCAAGATGGCAAGAAGATTTTGATTCCAACTGAAGGTCTGGCTAGCGCGCTTGGAAGGCAGTGGTCAACGGCTACGGTTATAGCTACCGCGTTCCTAGACAAGCTAGACAACGCCGCATTCGTGAGCGGGCCAACAGCCAATTCGACCTATTTCCTCAGCGGCGGCACCAAGCACTTGACCAATACCGGCATTTTGCCAGCGATGGCAAATTTCGGAGCAACTGCGAAGGTGAGCGCCGACTTCTTAAACCGTTTCCCTACCGGGGCGGCACTTGGTTCACTGCTCAAGTCTGCAACTGATACCTGGTACATCGCTCAGGGCCAAAAATTCAAAATCACATCGGCTCAGGCAACTGCAATCGGTAAAGATTATGCTTCGGCAATTACCGCCACCGACGCCCAGCTGGGAACGATTCCGACTCCAATCCTGATGAAGGCGACCGCTAACGGAACCACCTATCTAGTTGATGACTACGTTGATCGTTACCCGCTGGCAGGTAACGCACTCGACAACTATGCAAATCTTGGTCCGACCGGCTTAGTTCCTACCGCCTATCTGAATTCGTTTACAACCAAGACCGACCCTGGACAGTTCGTAAACTGCAGCACCGACGGCCAGCATTATTACCTCTATGGAACCAAGCGTTACCGAGTCGCAAACGCTGCCACCGCGAAGGCAATTGCTCCGGCAATCTTCACCGAGACAGACGTCTTTGGATCCCTGCCCAGTTTGACTACCGCTGAGCTGTCAAAGTATCCGGTGGCAAGCACGACCTCTTATGTAACCACATATACGAAGTCTGCCTCGGAAAGCTACATCATAGACAATGGCGTGCGCCATGAGGTCTTAGATGCTGAAAGTCTTGCAGCGGGCGTTCCAAATGCTCCGGCAGTCAGCGTGCTCGGTCCAAGCGCATTTGCCTCGCTTCCACTTGGAGTTCCAGTTGTTGCCGATAACAGCATGTTCAAAAACTCCACCCGGGGAACCTATGGAATATTTTCCGCCGGAACTTTCTATCCAATGGATGCAAGTTTTTACAACGAGGTCAAGGCTTCGGCTGGCTGGCATTTCTCTAAGTCCACCGGTTCGCTCACCGCAGCCTCCATTGCCACTTTGAACCAGGGTCCCAAGGTAAGCCCATTTGGGTCGAATTCTGGTGTTGGCTATCTGCTCTCGGCTAGCGGAAAACAACCAATTAGCGACATTCAAAATGTGGTTGCCAACCCACCAGCCATTGCAACGGCAATCTTCAACCGAATCGATGCCTCAACCACACCTGCGTTGACTACCCCATTCATTGCGAAGGCGCAGTCGGCAACCGCGCCAAGTTATCTGGTTGCAAGTGGTTCAAAGCGCCAGGTTTATGACGCAACCGAGACCACTTCGCTTCTGCCAATGGTTTCAAACCCTAACGTTCAGATTTGGCCGCAGAGCGCCATCGACGCGCTCAGAGCCGGCACCACCGTCCTAGCTCCAGGTACCGCTGTAAAAATGAAAGAGACAGGCAAGTACTACCTGATCGATGGTTTCGCCAGGGGTCTCAAGGTTTCGCTGGCAACAGCCAAGGTCATCAGAGGTTCGGCCCCACGGGTTGTGAAACGCGCGCAACTTTCTGGCTACACCCTCGCGACCGCGTTGGACTGGCAGAAGGTAATTTGCGGCGGTCAGGCGGTTGTCCTAGATAGCGGAACACTCGCTCTGGTAGATACGAATGCAGCGGCCCAGTGGCCAGGCGTGGGCACCGTTTTAGATCAGAAGACTTGTCTGCGATTTACCTCCAACCCCGCACGGCTTGGGACTTTAGTTTCTAGCGGTGGGAGCAACTACCTTGCGGTTGGTAAGAAGCTGCGGCTAATTCGAACCCTCGACGAGTTCAACGCCCTGGCTGCAGGCAAAACCCCAACCCTGACTGTATCTCCACTTTTCGTGGCATCAGTGCCAGCCGGAAACCCAACCAGCTACGTGGTTGTGAAGAAAGATACACTGAAGGCTCTCGCGAAGAAATTCAAAACCACCTTGGCAATCCTGAAGTCACTCAATCGCCTAACATCTGACAAGTTGGCTGTTGGAAAGGTTTTGCTTCTTCCCTAGCGGCGAGTTAGGCGCTTTAAGCGAACGCGCTTTGGGGAGTGCCCCAGGGGTTCCAAAAGTTCGGCAGGTTCCTGTACCTTCACCGCGAAGAGCACCAAAATAACCCAACCGATTTCTACCAGGATTCGACTCTCGGTTAGGTTCTGCGTGATGATGCCTACGAAGACCAAAATCGGCCAAAGGTAGAGCGGGCTGGTGTGGCGAACTGCTAGTCGCCAAAGGCGCACAAAGGTGAGGCCAATTAGCAAAACGAAAAGCCCCAAACCTACGATTCCAAGCTGCATCCAAACGTCTAGAAACGCGTTGTGAGCCTGATAGTAGGGCACATGGTTAATGACAACCAGCCCTCGGTAAGGTTCGACCCATGGCACCCAGTAGGAACTCCAGCCCCAACCCTGAAGCGGGCGCTGGTCGATTAGGTGAAGCACGATTTTCCAAATTTTAGTTCGGCCGGTCATGTCTGGTGATTTGCCGATCAAGCTGAAAATCTGAGCTCGGTAGGTGAGAACCAAAAGAGCGCCAACGCCGATTACTCCCCAGGTCACTCGGTAGTAGCGGTGGCGCACATCGCGTTCCTTGCCTTCAACGGCAATTGAAACCACGGCCGCAGCAACGACAGATACTAGGGCGAAACCAATGCTCGCCGAACGCGAAAGCACCAGCATCGGAATGGCTGCAAGAAAGCTTAGAGAACTGACCAGTCTGGTCGTGGTGTTTGCAGCTACCTCAATCGAAAATACGATCACGGCGAGCATCCCCATGTAAGCGAGCATGTTTGAGTTACCAACAATGCCCTGAATGCGATCGTTGGAGAAGAGGTTACCCTGAGTCCAGTAAAAGGCAACGGCAGGAGGTTTATGCCCGGAATAGTTTGGAAAGAACGGTTGAATAGGCCCGCGCACGACCAGTGCGGCGAAGAGCTCAAATAAAACAGACGCAAACAGGAGCCCTCGCAGAGTTCCAGCAAATAGTCTCAAAATTTCGCGCCAGCTGAAAGCCGCCACTAAGAAGAGCGCGAAGGACGAAGTTGCCAGCTGTACTAGTGCGGCACCGAACGAGACCAGCGCATAGTTAGACCAAATTGAACCGACGAGCATCAGACCTAGTAGTGCTGTTAGTGGCCATGGAACGCGGGCCAAGGTCTCGCGCCAGTTTGCCTTGAAAAACTGGATCAGAGTTGCCACGAGAAGCACTCCGAGTGCAATTGCCCAACCCAACCAACCAATGGCGTAACGAATAGCATCGCCACCCATCAGAATCGCGAGCGCGGAATAAGCCGTTGCAAAACGGGTTCGGTAGCCAACCGAAGTTCGATCGACGACGACTCGAATCGACGTGGTAATTGGCTCCATTAGTTTTGGTGCGCCTTCCACACCGAGGCGATGATGTCGTGAAGATTGTGTGTGGCTTTCCA
>CANFJH010000009.1 GCA_947447395.1 Microbacteriaceae bacterium
CGCCGAGCCGTATTGCGGCGAGTAGGCAAGTTCTAGATCCATCAGGTCGTTTACGGTAAGACCTGCAAAGATTGCGGTCGCAATGATGTCGATGCGCTTATCAACGCCGTCTTCACCGACGGCCTGAGCCCCAAGTAGTTTGCCGGTAACTGGCTCAAATACCACCAGCATCGAAATGCGCTTGGCGCCTGGGTAGTAGCCAGCATGGCTGCCAGGGTGAATGTGGATTACCTGGTGGGCAATACCCTCTTGGCGAGCCTTTGCCGGGCTGAGGCCAGTGGTTGCCAGCGCCATGCCGAAAGCACCAATAATGGCGGTGCCAATGGTTCCGCAAACCTTCACTGGCAAACCAGCGATCGCATCGGCAATCAACCGGCCATGGCGGTTAGCAAGGTTAGCTAGTGGAACTAAAGACTCCTCGTTGGTGAAGCGGTCGTGCTTCTCAACGGCATCACCCGCGGCAAAAATGTTTTCATCGCTGGTGCGCTGCTGGTCATCGACCCACAGCCCACCGGTTGTTCCAAACTTCAAACCTGCTTCGCGGGCTAACTGGTTGTCTGGTTCAACGCCAGCTGCCGAAATTACTAGATCACAAACGATTGGTTCGTCGTTGATGGTTACCGAACTGTCATTGATTTCGGTTACGTCACTTCCTAAGTGAAGTTTCACAGCATTGGCTTCTAGGTGCTGCTGCAGAATCTCCACTATCTCTGGTTCAACCTGACTCAGTAGTTGCGAGTTCTTCTGTACCAGATGCACCTGGAAACCGGCATGAACCAGGTTCTCAGCCGTTTCAATGCCAATAAAGCCTCCACCTATAATCACGGCAGTCTTGGTTTTGCTGTTCAGGGCCGCTTTCTTCAACGCGTCCGCATCTTCAACGTCACGCAGAGTAAGTGCATGTTCGATGCCAGGGATGTTGGGCTTTCGAGGTTTCGCGCCGGTGGCCAGAACAAGGTGATCGTATTGGTCTTCAAAGGTTTCGCCGGTCGTAAGGTTTTGCACCGTGACCTGGCGAGCATCCTTATCGATCGCGACGACTTTGTGATTGGTCTTCACATCTAGCTTGAAACGTGCGTGCAAAGACTCTGGAGTCTGAAGGAGTAGTGAAGCGCGATCCGAAATTGTGTCGCTAATGAAATACGGAAGTCCACAGTTTGCGTAAGAAACGTTCTCGCCCATTTCGTAAACCGTGATTTCGGACGTCTCTTGTAGTCGTCGCAAACGAGTTGCCGCCGACATTCCTGCGGCCACGCCACCGATGATTATGGTTTTCATGTTTACGCCAACGACATGAAAGCTTTTTCAAGCTTCTCTCGGTTGGCGGTTCCTTCAGGGTCGGTGCCGCAATGAGCCATGCCGGTGGCAATGATGCTAAAGCCGGCTCGGGTGAGCGCAGTTGATGCGGCGCTCAGTTGGGTCAGGAGGTCGGTGCAGTCGCGGCCTTCATCAATCATCTTCACGATGCCCATGATCTGGCCCTGAGCGCGCATTAGGCGATCACGGGCTGCTTTTAGTTCGGTTGCGTCGAGTTGCATTTCGTCTCCTTATTAGATACCCTAGGGGGTATAGGAAAGGAAGTCAAGTGAACAAGCTTTTCAAGAGCATTGCAGCTCTAATTACCGCAATGGGGTTAGTTTTCGGATTAACCGCATGTGCTCCAGAATCAATGGACATGACTAAGGTCACCGCAGTGATCGACGTGCGTTCAGCCGGCGAATATGCCACCGGTCACCTCGAAGGAGCCATCAACATTGATGTTGAAGCAAACGACTTCGCGGCCGAGGTTGGCAAACTTGACATGGCGGGAACCTACGTACTTTACTGTCACTCAGGACGGCGTGCCGGAGCGGCACTGCAGCAGATGAACTCAATGGGTTTCAAGAAACTAACTAATGCAGGTGGAATAAATGACGCAGCCACCGCAACCGGTTTGCCTATAGTGCAGTAATTACAGGTTCTGTAGTGCCGAGTTGAGGACGATTCCAACGCCCTCTTTCGGCATTACTTCTACCCGGCCAATGACCGAGTTGCGGCGGAACAGTAAACCTGCAACGCCAGAAAGCTCCGCAGCCTTAGTAGTACGCTCAGCACCACCATCAACAATGGTTACTTTGGTGCCTGCAGTAACATACAGCCCTGCCTCAACCACCGAGTCATCGCCAATCGAAATACCAACACCGGCGTTTGCGCCTAAGAGTGCTCGGGCACCAATTGCTACCTTGTGCTTGCCACCACCCGAGAGGGTTCCCATGATCGAAGCACCTCCACCAATGTCTGAGCCTTCTCCAACCACTACACCCTGCGAGATGCGACCCTCAACCATTGCGGTTCCCAAAGTGCCAGCATTGAAGTTCACGAATCCTTCGTGCATGATCGTGGTTCCAGGTGCCAGGTGAGCGCCCAGTCTTACGCGGCTAGCATCGGCAATACGAACCTTCTTTGGAGTTACGTAATCGACCAGTCTTGGGAACTTGTCGATGGCGTGAATTGTGATGCCAGCACGCTGAAGGTGAGGTCGAATTTCGTCTAGGTGATCGATTGCAACCGGGCCAGCGCTAGTGAAGGCAACAATTGGAAGTGCTGGAATCAGTCCGTCCAGGTTGATGGTGTTCGGCTGCACCAAAAGGTGACTCAGCAGGTGAAGTCTTAAGTAGGCATCAGAAGTGCCGGTAACCGGAAGTTCCAGGTCAATCTCGGTGAATACAACCTGAGTTGTGACCCTTCTGCGTGCGTCCTCTCCAACCAGTGCATCTAGTTCCTTTGGAACAACCCACTGGGCATCGTTCTTCGGAGCCTCGCCAAGCTGCGGGTTCGGGTACCAGGTGTCGAGCACGCTGCCATCGGCTGCAATGGTCGCAATTCCGTGGCCCCAAGCCTTACCGGTTACAAAAGTCGTTTCAGTCACCCGTCTAGGTTACAAGGTAGGCTCGTTTTCATGTCTGTTACCCCGCTAGATGCCACACAGGACGTGGTAACTCTCACCGAAGCCATCTGCAATATCTCTTCGGTTTCCGGAGACGAAAACACCTTGGCAAACGAAATTGAAAAGGTTTTGGCGGCTCAGCCTCACCTTACAGTTTTGCGTGACGGCGATGCGCTGGTTGCTCGAACTAACCTAGGACACACGTCTCGAGTCGTTATTGCGGGACACATCGATGTTGTGCCGATTGCTAATAACCTTCCCGTGAAGCGAGAAGTTGTTAATGGTGAACCTTCGCTATGGGGTCGTGGCACAGTAGATATGAAGGGCGGAGTAGCGGTTGCTCTCAAACTTGCCTGCGAGCTAACCGAGCCAAACGTAGATGTCACCTGGGTGTTCTACGACCACGAAGAAGTTGACGCTTCGTTGAATGGTTTGGGTCGTTTGGCTAGGAATCATCCAGAACTTTTGGAAGCCAACTTTGCTGTGCTCTGCGAGCCAACCGCAGCGGTTATCGAGGGCGGTTGTAATGGCACAATGCGCGTTGTGGTTTCGTCGGCTGGCGTTAAGGCTCACTCGGCTCGTCCTTGGATGGGCAAGAATGCGATTCACGAGTTGGCCGATGTGCTTGCTCGCCTTGAGCGCAACCTGCCAGATACGGTCACGGTGGACGGACTTGACTATCGCGAGAGCTTGAACGCCGTGATGATCTCCGGAGGCATAGCCACGAACGTGATCCCAGATCTTGGTACCGTAACCGTGAACTACCGCTTTGCTCCAAGTAAGTCTTTGGCAGATGCAGAATCGTATCTGCGTTCATTTTTCGATGGATTCGAAGTTGAGGTCACCGATGCTTCGGCTGGAGCCAGGCCAGGCCTTGACCTTCCGGCTGCCAAAGCATTCGTGGAGAGTATTGGAGTTGCCGCAAGGCCCAAATACGGTTGGACCGATGTTGCCCGCTTCAGTGCACTTGGAATCCCCGCCGTGAACTACGGCCCTGGCGACCCAAATAAGGCTCACGCCGATGACGAAAGCGTTCCAATCGCTCAAATTGAGTCGTGCTACGAAGGTCTGAAAGCCTGGCTCACAAAGTAGTCGTCTGCGCACATTCGGTAAATGCGAGATTCCCGAGTCTGGGATAATAGATATGAGGCAAAGATGCCAGTAATACAAGGAGCAAGACACTAAATGGCAGTTCAAAAACCACGCGGTAATGATGGTCCAGTTGAAGTAGAACGAGACAGCAGGGGGCAACTAATCCTCCGACTACCTCTAGAAGGTGGCGGTCGCTTCGTAGCAGCAGTCAGCGAGCAAGAAGCAAAAGATCTCGTAACAGCCTTCAGCGCGGTCATCAAAAAATAACAAAGCTAAAAAGCCCCGATCGTAAGGTCGGGGCTTTTCTTTTCTCGCGAAAGATTAAGCACGGTCTATACTTTTTTACTAGGCAAGCTAATGAAGGGGTAATCGATGTCATTCAAGAAATTTTCAGCTCTAGTGCTCACGGGAGGTTTAGCTCTACTCGGGGCATTGGTTCCAGTGTCAGCAGCTAACGCTTGGGATACTTGGGGAGCGATGCCAGTTCAGTGGAGTGAGGCAGGAACAATTAGCCCGACGGATACCGCAGTTCCATTCGCGCAAGATTCCATATTCAAACCAATTCCTCAGATGACTGGAGCGACGACAAACTCGCTAACGGTTGAGTGGGATTTTTTTGACGCAAATTTTGCTGGTGGTTTCGGAGCTTGTACTGCTGGAAACGCAGGCGCATACACCTGTCCTGGAGGAATTACACTACAGCTAACCCAGCCTGCTGGTGACCCATACACCGTTGCCAGTGTCGAATTGGTTGACCAAACGGATTGGAGTGCCTTCAATCCACTGGGATTGCCTTCTTTGGGGCTTCGTGCTGCAACTGTCAAAGTTAACTGGACTTCATTGGCTGGGTCAGACTTTGGGGACACTCTCACTGAAGTGCATTTTCCTGCAAATAGCATCTTGCTCCCTTCTGCTTCGGACCAAGAAAAGTCAAAGGCTGCCATGGGCGGTTTAATTCTCACCAAGGGTTCCGCTGGTTACCGGGATAATCGCCAGATTTTCACCCAGTACACAGGTGACGGATATGTAGTCACTTCTAATTCTTCAACACCAAGCAACTCAGAAGGTGGTTTGGCTAATACAGGATCGAGTGCTTCTCGAGAATTGACGCTTGCTATCGGACTACTATTCATTGGCCTTGGTGTGCTTGTTGCATCTCAAATGACCAGGAAGTCTAGAAGAAGTTAGAAGCCTGAATTAGTAAAGCCCTGACCTTCGGTCGGGGCTTTACTAATTCACTTGATTAGGCTCGCTTGCTGGCCATGAGCAGGCCGTCGCCAACGGTGGTGAGGGCGGTAACGAAGTTCTCATTCTGGGTGAAGAAGCGCAGGGCGTCTCGGTAGGTGACGGTGGCTTCATCACGCATGGCTGGGTCTGGAACTCGGTCGCGCCAGAGTGCGTGAGCAATTGCTACAACTCCACCTGGGCGCAGGAGGCGAACAGCTTCGTGGAGCTGCTGCTCGAGGGTTTCTTTGTCGGCGTCCAAGACCACTAGGTCGTAGGCGGCATCGGCCATGTTCGACATGACTTCGATGGCTCGGCCCGAGATTACTCGAGTGCGATTGGCAGGAATTTCTGCGTCGGCGAAGGCTTGTTTTGCCGCGGCCTGGAACTCAGGCTCGGTGTCGATCGTGGCCAATACAGACTTCTCTGAGGCACTTAGCAGCCAAAGACCACTAACGCCGGCTCCAGTTCCAGCCTCAACGATAGCGGTGGCACCAAGTGCGCTGGCTACGAAGGCAAGCTGGGCTCCGGTGGCAGGAGTCACGCACTCAATACCCAACTCGTCTGCGCGAGCACGAGCTTTCAGGAGTGAAACTGGCTCTTCTAAGAATTCTTCTACGAATTTCCAGCTCGAAATTTTGTCGACCATTCCTCAAGGATAAAGCCCCGAGTTGTTCAAATGCGGTAGCGGGCTAGTAGCCTTTAAAGGTGTTTGGTCTAAGCGGCGACAAGTTACTAATACTTGGCATCATTGCAGTCATTGTGCTGGGTCCTGAGCGCTTGCCGGAATACGCCAAGGGTTTAGCCAACATCATAAAGTCGTTCCGCAAGTTCGCCGAAGGCGCCAAGACCCAGATCAAAGACGAATTGGGTCCGGAATACGATGATCTCGATTGGCGTCAGCTAGATCCACGTCAGTATGACCCGAGACGAATCATTCGTGAAGCACTCACCGAAGACTTGAATTTTTCGTCTGAAAAGGCTGCGCTTAAAGATGTGGCTGCTGTGGCAACCGCTTCGGTTGTGGTTGAGAATTTGCCTTTGGGAGAGAAGCCTCCGTTTGATTCTGAGGCCACCTAGGCCATTGGCAGAGTTTTACCCTTTAGTTCGAGTTTTACCTCGGCCATTTTTTTCGCGACTGCCTTGATTGCAAGAGCCGCTGGGTCGGTTTCGTTTTCCAGAACCACCGGCTTGCCCAAATCGGAACCTTCACGAAGGTTTACCGAGATTGGGATTTGCCCGAGCAGTGTTGTTTCAAGGTGGTCTGCAACGGCTTGGCCACCTCCAGCTCCAAAGATTTCTAGTCTTGAGCCGTCTTGGTTTTCAAGCCAAGACATATTCTCGATTACGCCAAAGACTGACTGCCCGGTTTGAACGCCCAGAGCGCCGGACCTTAGGGCAACCTCGGCGGCCGCCGTCTGTGGGGTAGTTACAACCAGGCTTTTTGCGGTTGGAAGGTTTTGGCCGAGTGAAATTGCTACGTCTCCCGTGCCGGGCGGCATGTCGATTAGCAGGTAATCGAGTTGCCCCCAGTGGACATCTTTCAGGAATTGCTCCACAGTTCGATGCAACATTGGGCCTCGCCAGGCAACCGCCTGCGAGCCATCAACGAACATGCCTATGGAAATGACCTTCACACCAAAGGCAACCGGAGGCAGAATCATTTCATCGAGTTGAGTTGGTTTTTCGGTGATTCCAAGCTGACCTGGAATCGAATATCCGAAAATGTCTGCATCGATTAGCCCAACCGAGAAACCCTGCGAAGCCAGTTCGACAGCAAGGTTTGCGGTCAAAGTTGATTTACCAACGCCACCTTTCCCCGAACCG
Source organism: Microbacteriaceae bacterium (assembly GCA_947447395.1). Taxonomy (GTDB): domain Bacteria; phylum Actinomycetota; class Actinomycetes; order Actinomycetales; family Microbacteriaceae; genus Rhodoluna. The sequence continues at coordinate 7,070 of CANFJH010000009.1, forward strand.
ACCAGGAAAATTCTGGTGACGCTGTTTTCATCGAACGGATTGCTTCTCGGTGCCTTACCGTTTCTTAGCTTTTCCTTCAGGGCGTTACGTTCGTCCTGGTTCATGGAAGTCAGGTTCACGGTGAGACCAAGCGATTCAATTGCGTGGTTCGCTTCGGCTTCAATCTTCTTGGCCGCTGGGCAGGTTGGGATTGTGAGCTTGATGTCGATGGTTGAGCCGGTCAGGTCGCCGACCATGCCGAGTTCGGTAATCGGACGCCTGAGTTCTGGGTCAATGACGCTAGCCAGCGCGGCTAGGGCCGAATCTAGTGAAGTCATTTGCCCTTAGTTTTGCTCTTCTTGGCAGGCTCGCGAAGTTCCTCAAGAAGTTCACGCATAAGGTCTCGTAGTTCATCTTTCACGAACTCCTTGGTTGCCATGTCCTCCATGGCTAGGCGGAGTGCTACGACTTCGCGAGCAAGGTACTCGGTGTCGGCAAGGTTACGCTCGGCTCGCTGGCGGTCCTGTTCAAACTTCACACGGTCGCGGTCGTCCTGGCGGTTTTGAGCCAAAAGGATCAGGGGAGCCGCATACGATGCTTGCATCGAAAGAATCAGTGTGAGCAACGTGAAGTTGGTTAGCTTCGGGTCGAACTGCATCGAAACCGGTGCGAAGCTGTTCCAAGCTAACCAAACAAAACAGAAAATGGTCATACCGATTAGGAAACCACCGGTGCCCATGGCTCTGGCGAAAGCTTCAGAAGCGCGACCGAATTGTTCCTGGTCAATGCTCAAGCGAGGGAAGCGCGAACGGGTTCCGATTGGGGCATCTAGCCGATCATTCGACTTGCTCATTTGGATCCCTCCTGGTCTTCCTCGGTGCGCCAGTCTTCTGGCAGTAGGTGATCGAGCACGTCGTCCACGGTAACCACACCGATCAGTTGCTGATCCTCGTCAACGACGGGAAGTGCAACCAGGTTGTAGTTAGCAAAGGTTCGGTGAATCACCGAGATGTGGGTGTCCGGCTTGATTGGTTCGATGTCGGTGTCTAGTAGCGAGCCTAAGCGTTCGTGAGGCGGGTAGCGAAGCATCTTTTGGAAGTGAACCACACCAAGGTAGCGACCCGTTGCAACTTCATAAGGGGGAAGGGTTACGAAAACGGAAGCGGCCAAGACCGGTGAAACCTCTTTGCGGCGAATTAGAGCCATTGCCTCGGCAACGGTGGCATCGGCAGCACAAATGATTGGCTCGGTGGTCATCAATCCACCTGCGGTGTATTCGTCGTACTGCATCAACATACGAAGATCGTCGGCGTCTTCTTCGTCCATCAGTTCCAAAATTGCTTCCGAGCGTTCCTTAGGCAGGTTCGCCATAAGGTCGGCGGCATCATCTGGTTCCATGAGGTCCAGAACCTCGGCGGCGCGTTCGTCTTCAAGTTCCTCGAGAATGTCGATCTGTTCCTCTTCTGGAAGTTCCTCAAGAACATCGGCCAAACGTTCGTCGTCTAGCTCTTCGGCAACCTCGACCATGCGGTCATCTGGCAGGTCCATCAGCGCGCTCGCCAAGTCGGCTGGGCGAAGGTCTGAATAGCTAGCGATTAGGGCCGAAGCGTTGTGGCCGTCGTCGTTTGGGTCTGATTCAATGATTTGATCCCAGGCGGCAAAAATGGTTTCACCACGGGCAAACGGTGATGCCGAAGTCTTTGGTTTGCGCAAGAACAATTCGCTAACGAACCAGTCTTTCGACTTTGTTACCTCGATGGCGATGTCTTCAATATTTGCAACACCGGAGCCGTCCGTGAGTGTCACTCGACGCCCTAGAATTTCCGCTATTACTCGAACTTCGCGGCCGCGCTGGGTGAAACGACGCAGGTCAATTAGGCCGGTAGTAATTACCTGGCCGGGCACAATTGAAGTGACTCTGGTGATCGGAACGAATACCCGTCGACGGCCGGAAATTTCAATAAGTAGGCCGGTAGTTTTCGGTGAACCGGATTTGCGGTACGCCACGAGAACGTCAATGACTTTTCCAACACGGTCTCCCGCGGGGTCAAAGACGCCACAACCCACAAGTCGGGCTACATAGACTCTCGTTACGCTCACCTAATCAACCTTAGACGAGGTGGCAAGGGCATGCCAGAATAGGTACCTAAACAAAGGACAAACGAGTGGTCAAGAAAATCGAAGCGGCACCTGGGGCAGAAATCATTGCCAAATTCGACAACTACCAATCAGCCGTTGAGCACGTTGAGAAACTGCTTGCCGGAAACTTCCCGGTTCGAGAGATCGCGATTGTTGGCCGTGGGGTGCGCACCGTGGAAAGAACTCGCGGACGTTTGAACTACGGACGAATTGCTCTGAATGGGGCCGTCAACGGCGCGATCGTTGGTTTTGCTTTTCACACCTTTGCAACCGGAGATGTTTCGGTGCCTGGTTATGCCTCAACAGTTCTCACTTTCGCCGGCGGTGGAGCCCTAATCAACGTGATTCGTTATTCGTTGAACCGCAACAAGCGAAGCTTCCTCTCGCAGCAGCAACTTGTTGCCGACACCTACGAAGTGCAGATTCCTAGAGACCTAAAGGCCGCCGCAGACGACGCCCTGGCTAAGGTAACTAAATCCGTTTAGCTCGCTGAAGCGATCCAGGCTTCCACATCGTCTGGGTGACGTGGAAGAGCTGCGGTTAAGTTTTCAACACCGTTTTCGGTGACCAGCACGTCGTCCTCGATGCGAACACCGATGCCTCGGAACTCCTCTGGCACCCGAAGATCGTCAGGCTGGAAATACAGGCCTGGTTCGATCGTGAACACCATACCGACTCGAAGTTCGCCCTCGCGATACATTTCGCGGCGAGCGTTGTCGCAGTCGTGAACGTCCATTCCTAGGTGGTGACTGGTGCCGTGAACCATCCATCGGCGGTGCAACTGTCGGTCTCCGGCCAAAGCCTCTTCGAGCGTGATGTCAATAAATCCCCACTCGATCATCTTTTTCGCAATGACTTCCATGGCAGCCTCGTGGAGGTGTCGGAATAAAACGCCAGGCTTGGCAATCGCGAACGCGGCATCGGCAGCCTCTAGCACTGCTTCGTAAACCTTGCGCTGGGTCGGATTGAAGTGGCCGGTCACCGGGATGGTGCGAGTGACGTCAGCGGTGTAAAGCGACTCAAGCTCAACGCCGGCATCCAGGAGCAGAAGATCGCCTTGACGAACCGGTCCGTCGTTTTGAATCCAGTGCAAAATGCAAGCGTGAGCACCAGAAGCCGCGATGGTCTCGTAGCCAAGGTCGTTTCCGTCCATGCGAGCTCTGGCAAAGAAAGCCGATTCGACCACTCGTTCGCCGCGCTCATGAGCCATGGCCCAAGGAAGTGCTCGAAGTACGTCATTGAAACCATTTACGCTGGCCTCAACCGCACCGCGCATCTGCTCGATCTCGTAGTCGTCCTTGATCAAGCGAAGTTCGTCAACGAATTGAAGTAGTTCTTTGTTGTTCAGGCGAATCACCAGATCGTCTGGGAGGTTTGAAATAAGTTCGTCAAGGTCGGCGAGATTCCTGGTTTCTAGGCCAAGAAGCGCTTCGACTGAATCCAAACCAGGACGAGGACCAACCCAAAATTCACCAATCATCGTGTTCGTGAAAAACTCTTCGGTTTCGCGTCCAGCGGTTGGCCTGAAAAACAGTTGCGAGTGGTGAGCGTGGGCGCGCGAGTCAATTACCAAAACCGAGTCAGGAACAGTGGCAGCTCCCCAACCGGTGAGGTGGGCAAAGGCGGTGTGAGCGCGGTACCGGTATTCGGTGTCGTTCGAACGAACCTTGGTGCCACCAGCCTCAATTACAATCAACTTGCCTGGAAAGGCGGCCGCAACGGTGTTTCTGCGTTTTGCCGCATAGTCGGCAACCTCTAGGCGCTTAGGCAATTCGACTTTCTCTACAGCCCAACCAGCCGAAATGAACTTCATAAACTCAGGGCTGTTTGGGTTGGTGGCCCGGCCGCTAACCGCTTTTTTCTCTTGCTCAGTCATGCGTTCCATACTGCCACTAAACCACCAACCCTGCCGTTAGTCTTTAGGGGTTGAGAGAGGCAGTTTATGAAGATTGATCTTCACAGTCACAGCACACATTCCGACGGTAAAGAATCGGTTGCCGAAGTCTTTCAAATTGCCTGCGAGTCAGGGCTAGACGTCCTAGCGCTTACCGATCACGACACGATGTCCGGCTGGGACGAAGCTCGCCAGGCAGCTTCCAAACTTTCGATGACCTTTGTGCCCGGTATCGAAATCACCACCAAACACCACGACGTTTCGGTGCACCTTTTGGCCTATCTTCCCAGTGCTGATTACGAACCGCTCAGGAACCGGTTGGCTGAAGTTAGGCTCGCTCGCGAAACTCGAATCGAGCGCTACGTGGAAAATCTTCAAACCGAGTATCGACACCTAACCATGGACGCGGTGCGCGCAACCCTTCAGGAAGAAGGAAAGTCGGTCGGTCGCCCGCATATTGCCGATGCCATGGTTAATTTGGGTATCTTCGCTCACCGCGACGAAGCCTTTGCCGGTCCGCTCGATAAGCATTCGGTTTTTCACATTCCTAGTGGCGGAATCGACACACTTGAGGCGGTCAAACTGGTTCGTGCAGCCGGGGGAGTTCCGGTTATGGCGCACCCGATGGCTCGTTCAACCAAGAACCTGGTCATCACCGAAAAGCACAGGCAGCGGTTTGTTGAAGTCATCGAAGCAGGCTTGGCCGGCTTCGAGGTTTATCACCGAGAAGTGGGAGAGCTTGCCAGAAACTGGCTCACCGGTTTGGCTACCGAGTTTGACCTAGTGCTAACCGGATCATCCGATTACCACGGGCTAACCGGTAAACAGAATCGTCTCGGTGAAAACACCACGAGTTTGGAAGTGCTTCGGAAAATCGAAGCACAAGCCAGCGGTTCTGCTATTCAGTGGGCTTAGCTGAGCCACCGCGAGTGCGGCGACGCTGACGGTTATTCCCGGCCTCTGCGCGTGGCTCGCGCTTTTCGGCAGGGCCACGGTTTGTTTGAGGCTTACGATCTCCGCCACGACGCTGTTCTGGCTTGCCAGTCGATTCCTTGCGAACCATGGTTGAAGCGCGAATGCGACCCTTGGTTCCAGCTGGAATTTCTAGGTCGGTAAACAGGTGAGCCGAACTCGAATAGGTTTCCACAGGTTCTGGGATGCCAAGTTCAAGAGCGGTGTTGATGTTTTGCCAACGGGTCATGTCTTCCCAGTCAACGAAAGTTACCGCAATGCCGGTGCGACCAGCGCGCCCGGTACGACCGGTGCGGTGCAGATAGTTCTTTTCGTCTTCTGGAACGGTGTAGTTGATTACGTGAGTCACATCGTCAACGTCGATACCTCGGGCTGCAACCTCGGTGGCAACCAGAATCTCCTTCTTGCCTGAGCGGAACGCTGCCATCGAGCGCTCGCGGGCTTCCTGAGACATGTCACCGTGAAGAGCCGTGGCATTGAAACCACGGTCGATTAGTTCTTCCGAGACCTTGCTGGCCTGACGCTTGGTTTTGCAGAAAATAACTGTCTTACCGCGACCCTCGGCCTGCAGGATTCTGCCAACAATTTCGTCTTTGTCGAGTGAGTGAGCCCGGTAAATGAACTGCTTGATGTCGGCTTTGGTGTGACCCTCTTCAGGGTCGTTGGCGCGAATGTGCATCGGACGGTTCTGGTATTTGCGAGCCAGGGTAAGAATCGAGCCGGGCATGGTTGCCGAGAACATTAGGGTCTGGCGAAGTGGTGGTGTCATGGCAAACAGACGCTCAACGTCTGGAAGGAATCCAAGGTCAAGCATTTCGTCTGCTTCGTCGAGCACCATGAATGTGATCTTGCCGAGGTCTAGCTTCTTCTGTTTCGCAAGGTCGATTAGTCGTCCTGGTGTTCCAACAATGATTTGCGCGCCGGCTTCAATTTCGGCAACCTGACCCTCGTAAGACTTGCCACCGTAAATTGCCACAACGGTGGTGTCGCGGTTACCGGTTGCCAAAACGAGGTCTTCAGCGACCTGGATGCAAAGTTCGCGGGTAGGAACGACGACAAGGGCTTGGGCGCCCTTGGCAGGGTTTAGTCCAAGTTTTTGAATCAGCGGAAGACCGAAGCCGAAAGTCTTACCGGTACCGGTCTTGGCTTGGCCAATGATGTCCTGGCCAGTGAGAGCAACCGGGATGGCCTGTTCCTGAATCGGGAAAGGCTCGATAATGCCTTTTTTGGTAAGCGCCTCGACGATATCGGCGTCGATGCCCAGTTCGGCAAATGTCAAAAGAGTCTCCTATTAGTCTTTGCTAGTTTACGAGAGTTATTCTTGTAACCATGTTTGAGTGGATTAAGCGCATCGGTAACAAGGCACGCAACTTTGTGCTTCCAGAGCGCGAAGAGCGACGAGCCCGCAACATTGAGGCCATCGATTTGGCTCCATACACACCCGAGCCGAAGGTTTTCCTAGGACAGTTGGCCTACCTTGAGTTGAGCCAGTTTGAAATCTTGACCAACGAATTGAAATATTCACCAACTACCTCCGACAAGGCGGGGCTGAGCGAAGCTGCCGCAAAGAGCTTCCAAAAGTATCGGTCAATTGCCAAATTGCTTACCTCAAACGGCATCGACGCAACCGATGCGATGGATCCGTTCACCGAACGTATCGAAACCTTTCACTCACGCACCAATGGCATCGACTGGTACGAAACCGTGGTCAAGGTTTACCTTGTCGGTGGCTTGCTCGAGGACTTTTATAAGCGCCTCGCGATTGGTCTTCCTGACACGGTTCGCGAGGATGTCGAAAAGTCTTTGAAAGATTCAGCGTTTGAAAAATTTGCCAAAGCGGTCTTGATAGAAGCCATGCAAAACAACCCGCAGTTAGCTTCAAGGTTGGCTCTCTGGGGCCGGAGGCTCATGGGCGATGTTTTACTGGAGCTTCGCGCCGCGTTTGATAACCGCAAGTTGGCGGGAACGTCGAAAGCTAAAAAACTAACCTTGGACGCCGAGCGTGAGGTAAACCTTGCTGCCTACTCGAAACTGGAACCATTGATTAGCGAGCTAATCGGTGCTCACAGTTTGCGCATGGACGCAATTGGATTAGCTGCGTAGTTTTTCTTCACGTGCTCGAATGCGAGCGTGGGCCAGGCGGCTGGCAACAATCACCATAACAACAGGCATGACTACCATGACGATTACCCAAATGTATCCGTCGGTGTAGCTGAGACCTAGCCAGGTGAGTACCGACCAGAGAACGCTTCCAACTGCAAGCGCAATGGCTGGCGGAAGTAGCGAACCATATTCTTCACTTCTGGCGTAAATGTATGGGGCAACCATTCCTAGGAGGGCTGCATAAAAAACGATGACTGCAAATGTGTAATCCATTAGGCGATGAACCCTACTCGACGAACTTCTTCGGCTCCTACCTCGATGAAACCGAGTGCGTCAACGGGGACTAGGAAAAGCTTCCCCTTGTTGTCAACCAACTTGATTAGCTTTACGCCAGACTCGATTGCGTTGGCAACTGTTTGCTCAACATCCGATGCGCTCTGTTCCGATTCGAAACTGAGTTCGCGACCTAGATTGCGAAGACCAATCTTTATTTCCAAGGGACACCTTTTCTCTTACTTCAAATAGATTACGACAGCGAAGTGCGAACGTTGCGCACAATGTCTCAGGTGGGAAGTAGTCTGCTTTCAATGGTTGATGCACGCTTTCGAAATCACGGTCTGGGGCCCGTCCTAGATTCGATTACCCTCGCACCCTCTCAGCAAAAAGTTGCCGAGCTTCCTTCAGGTCGAAATGCTCTCATTTATGGCGTTCCAGGAAGTGGAAAAACCACAGCCTTGAAGGCGTTGGTTCTGAATCGCCTACGTGGCTCGTTGAAACCTGAACAGCTACTCGTCCTTGCCGAAACTCGCGAGTCGGCCACCAAGCTTCGTGACGAATTGGCGCTCGAATACCAGGGATCCACGCCCGGGCCGCTGGCCAGAACGCTGGCATCTTTCGCGTTCAGTATTCTGCGCGAGCGAGCTCTTGCTCTTGGCATCAATCCGCCTGAACTAATTACGGGTGCCGAGCAAGATCAGATAATTAGTGAACTCATTCAGGAGTTCCTAAAAAGCGACTTGCCGGCCGATTGGCCAAAACACCTAAGACGCCAGGTTTTGGAGTTGCGCGGATTTAGAACCGAGTTACGAGACCTAATAACCGTGTGCCTTGAACACGAGATTACAGCTTCCGAGCTTGCGGAACTTGGGCTCAAGAATAAGAACTCGGAATGGGTCGCCATGGCACCTTTTTTCGATGGCTATCTTTCGCGCCTTCGCGAACCAGCTAACGAAAATCGTCACGACCCATCAACGCTACTCACCGTGGTGATAGATCAGCTGCGAGAAAATGTGTTGCCAAAACTGGTAACCGATTTGAAATTGATCATCGTTGACGATGCTCAGGAACTTACGCCTGCCGCCTCGTTGCTTTTGAAGACACTCGCAATGCAGGGTGCCGATTTGGTGCTGATCGGCGACCCAGATGCCACGACCATGGGTTTTAGGTCGGCAAATCCAACGGCAATGAAAGAACTGATTGAAGTTTTGGGTGGCGACTTCGTCTCCGTGAACTTAAATGAACCAATTGGTTCAAGGCACCAGGATTTAACAGCGGTGTTGGCTAAGACTGCTTCACGCATTTCAACCGAGCGAGCTGGCACCCAACGCGCCGTATTAGGTGCAACAGATCAGCCGGTTGGAAAGCGCGTTCAAGGCAGAGTTTTCGATCTTGAAACTTCGGAGCTGGCATGGTTGGCCCGCCGCCTAAGAAAACTTCACCTCAAAAAGGGTATTGCCTGGAGCGAAATGGCGGTTATTGCCAGATCTCGCTCGGTCCTTGAGAAGTGGGCTGCGGCTCTTGCCTCGGAATCGGTTCCAACTTTGATTCACGGAAGCCAGACTTCATTTAAAGATGAATTCTCAACGGGAAACCTACTTCGTCTAGCGAAGTTTTGCCTTGAACCTGAGGAACTGAGCCGAGATGTAATTCTTGACCTGCTTCGTAACCCGTATACGGGTCTTGATTCCCTGGCAATTCGGCGAATTCGTAGACGCCTTCGCCAATTGGAATTAGATGCTGGAGGAGAGCGAACCAGCGATCAATTGCTGATCGAGTTATTCGAAAAACCAGACGTTGCCAAAGAAATCTATGGTGATGAAGGAAAGCGAGTTCGCCTTTTCCTCAAAGTAGTGAGCTCCGCTCGAGACTTAGCTAAAAAGGAAGGTGCCACCTCCGAGGAAATTCTCTGGACCATTTGGAGTTCTTCCCCAATGGTTGCCAAGTGGCAGGAACTGGCCAATGGAATTGGTGAAGTTGCACTTCAGGCAGGCAGAAACCTCGACTCGCTCGTGGCTCTGTTCTCGGCGGCAAACCAATATGCTGAACGCCACCCCGAGGCTGGTCCGAACGAATTCATCAAGGAACAGCTAGAGCGAGATGTTCCACAAGATACGTTGGCGTTGGTTTCCAGAGACGATGAAAAGGTCATCTTGGCAACCAGTTCGTCTTTGATCGGTCGCCGATTCAAGGTCGTTGCTCTGCCGGGGCTAACCGAGGGAGTTTGGCCAAACCTAAAGCCGCGTTCCTCGCTGCTCGGAGCAATCGCTCTCGATAGCGTTTTGAGCGGAAAGCAAGTTGAGGAAACCAGAACCGAACTAGTTGATGAGCTGCGTTTGCTTTACAAGGCGGTTGGCGCGGCCAGCGAACGATTGATAGTCACTGCGGTAGACGGCGACGAATCGCAACTTTCCCAATTCGTTCGATTACTTCTCGGGAAAATTCCCGAAACCAAATCTTTTGCAGAACCTCGTTACACGCTTCGCGGCCTGGTTGGAAACCTTCGCCGAACCCTGGTAACTGCTACCGATGAATCAGAACGCCTCGAGGCGGCCTATGGGCTAGCACGCCTGGCTCTGGAAAATCAACCGGGAGCAGATCCCAAGCAGTGGGCAGGGATTATCAAATTCGACAGCCCCGAAGCGTTGGTGCCCCTCACGGACGACGAGACTGGGAAAGTTTGGATTTATCCTTCGCAATTGGATGCATTTGTGCGGTGTCCGTTGCACTGGTTCATGCAAGCACACGGTGGAAGCGATAAAAACTTTGAAGCCAACTTTGGAACTTTGCTTCACAAGGTCTTAGAAGAAACCGAATCCATTGGCTATTCAGACCTTTGGAAGGGTGTCGAAAGCAAGTGGCACACCTTGGAGTTTGAAGCCGCCTGGCTGGAGAAAAAAGAATTGAAGAAAGCGCAGAAAATGGTTCGCAACCTTTCGATCTATTTAGAAGGTCAAGAGGCTGCCGGTTACAAACTGGTTGGAACAGAGGTAGGAATAGATTTTGAGCTGGGTCGAGCCCGAATAAAGGGTCGAATAGATCGAATCGAACAGGGGCCAGATGGGCAAATCAAGATCGTTGATCTAAAAACCGGATCATCAGAGCCGAGTGCCGTCGACAATGCCCAACTGGGTCTCTATCAAATCGCCTTTATGGAAAACGGTTTGGATCAAGTACCAGAAGGTGCCAGCGCACTTGAAGGGGCTTCTTTGGTGTGGGTCCACGGTGAAAAGTCCAAGGTGAATTCGCAAACTTCACTACAACTAGATGAAGCTCTCAAAGATCATTTCCGAGCCCTTCTAGATTCAGCGATCGATGGAATGGCCGCGGCAGATGCCGAGTTTGAAGCCAACATCGGAACCCACTGCTACGAAAAACACAGCTTTGGAAATTGCAAAATTCTTTTGACCCCGGCGGTGTCCTTTGTCGAATAGGAAAGTCTCGGCCGACCAGGCCTACCAAGTCTTCAAGCAAAACCCAAACATCAAATTGACCGATGAGCAGGTAACCGCGGTTGAAGGCGCAGCGATTGACTGGCCGAGTTTGGTTGTTGCGGGCGCCGGTTCCGGTAAAACCGAATTGATGGCAACTCGTGTGGTTTGGTTGGTTGCCAACGGCATTTGTAAGCCAGAGCAAATACTCGGACTTACCTTTACCCGTAAGGCCGCATCCGAACTTTCAAGGCGCATAAATAACGCACTAACTTCACTCTCGGAGAGTGATCTGTGGCCCTTGGAATCGAAAGATTTTGCCTCGCCGAACATAACCACCTACAACTCGTACGCAAACACCCTCTACCGTGAATACGCTTTAGCCCTGGGCTATGAAGACGATTCAACCCTGTTGTCTGAGGCCGGTAGATTCCAACTTGCACGAGAAGTTGTCATCAAATATGGTGAAGCAATTGACCCGAGGCTCATCGACGCCGACCTATCTGTGAATCAGGTTGTTAAGGGAGTGCTGAATCTCGCCGGTTCCATGAACGACCATGGGGCAAATGCAGATGACATTCACAAAGTAGTAGAAGCCCTTTACGAGAAGATTGCCGAGCTGCCGGCAGGTAAGGCCAAGGTTTCTGAGGAGCAGCCAATCGGATCAACACTGCTTGGCCTCTTCTCGGGCGCCCTTCACACTCCGATGCTTGCTTTGTTGGCTCAGGCTTTTATTGAAGAGAAGCGCAGGCGTGGTTACATTGACTTCTCGGATCAGGTTGCCCTTGCCAACCGTGCTGTGAACGAGCTTGGAGACACGGTTCGCAAGCGTGAAACCGAGCAGTACCAGCAGATTCTTTTGGATGAATACCAAGACACCAGCACCCTTCAAACGCGTCTTCTTGCCGGACTTTACTCCGGCAAGTCGGTTTTTGCAGTTGGCGATCCAAACCAGTCAATCTATGGTTGGCGAGGTGCCAGCGCATCGAATCTCGGTGACTACCTAACCACTTTTGGAACAACTTCTCGTGAAGTGGAGCAGTATCCGCTCACCACGTCGTGGAGAAATCCTAAGGTCGTGCTAGACCTTGCGAATGAAATACTAAGCCCGCTGGGCATGCCGGCTACCTACCTTGCTGGGAGACCGAAACTTGCAGAAGTAGACGTTCATCCGTTGCGCGCCCCAGGCCATGCCATTGATGGTGAAATCACCATAAAGTTCGCCGACCGGGTTGATACCGAGGCAAAGTTTGTAGCCCAGTGGTTGAAGCAGAACATGGTTGCACCTGAAGGTAAACCGGTGCCGAGTGCTGCGGTGCTCATGAGGTCTCGTTCGCTCATGCAAACCTTTGAAAGTGAACTAATTGAAGCTGGACTAAATGTTGAGGTTGTGGGAATCGGAGGATTACTGGAATCTCCGGAAATCGTAGACCTAACGGCAGCCCTCCGCGTGATCCACTACCCAAGCGCAGGAGCCAACCTTATGCGCCTACTTGCCGGGCCACGTTGGCAGGTAGAACCCAAAGATCTTGAGCGGCTTGCCAGGTATTCACGCAAGGTGGCCGAGTTTTGGAATCGCAACAGCACAAAGGTGTCAGGTCCAGAAGCTGAGGCATCGATTGTTGATGCCCTCGATTTCCTAATAGATGAAGAGGAAGAAGACAGACTTCCAAACTTCTCCAAACGCGGCAAAGCTAGCCTGCTCGACTGTGCCAAATTGCTTAGAAAAATGCGGTCGCAAACAGGTATGCCATTACCTGAATTCGTTCGCTCGGTTGAGCAAGAACTATGGCTAGATATCGAGCTGGCTGCGAACCCGAAGCGTAAAGAACCAATGGCGAATTTGAACGCCTTTGCAAACCTGGTGCTCGGTTATTCCGAGGGGTCAAATGCCACACTCGGTGGGTTCCTCGAATGGTTGGATTACGCCGACGAGCTAGACAAGTTCGATGTTCCTGCAGTTGCGGCTAGGTCTGGAGTTGTGCAACTCATTACCGCGCACGCCGCCAAAGGTCTCGAGTGGGACCTGGTCGCGGTTCCAACTTTGGTTGAAGGTACGTTCCCGAGCGTACAAACAACGCAAGGTTGGCTAAGCCAAGGTGAATTGCCGTTTGCCCTGCGCGGTGACGCCAACTCGTTACCGCTTCTAGACCTCGAAGGCTGCAGCGACCAAACGGAAGCTACCAAAATCATCAAGGCGTTCAAAGAAGATCAGCGCGAGTACCTGCTACGTGAAGAGCGCAGAGTTGCCTACGTTGCAATGACCCGCCCAAAGCAAAAGCTTTTGCTTTCAGGCTCGCGCTGGAAACCGGTAGTCAAATCCGGTGTGAAACCTAGTCCCTATCTGATTGAGGCTGCTCTTATCGAAGATGCGCGCATCGAGGTAATTGACAAGACTGACGATCCGGCAAATCCGCTTCCGATGTACGAAGACATTTTGGAAAATCCAATTGATCAGACTTCACTCGTGCAAACCTGGCCCATGGAACCTCTCGGTGAACTTCACCGTAAAAAAGTAGACGAAGCAAGCCTCGAAGTGACCCAGGCCATGGCAAACCGCGCGCCTAGTCGCATTCAAATCGATAAAACCATAGATCGATTGATAGAGGAACGAGACGAACTGCTTAGTCGTTCCGAGCAGGTAAAGTTTCCGGTTCGAATCTCGGCGTCGCGGTTTAAAGAGTTCGTTTTTGAGCTTCCCAAAATCATCGAAAAATACCGTAGACCCCTTCCCGAACAGCCCTATCGTCAAACGATGGCCGGCACGCTCTTCCATTCATGGGTTGAACAACGTTTCGGGGTGCTCTCAGGTTCCGAGGAACTAGATGCGATTAATGATGGCGAAGAGTCTGAGGAAACCCTAAAGACAATCGAAGAACTGAAAGCAAGTTTCGAGAATTCCCGTTTCTCCAAAATGACTCCTTTTGCGATTGAAGGAGAAATCCAAGTCACCATTAAGGGCAACACTTTTATCTGCAAGTTGGACGCAGTCTTCAAAACCGAAAATGGCTACGAGATCGTCGACTGGAAGACTGGGGTGCCACCGGGGGGAGATAAAGAAATCTCCGAGCGAGCGCTGCAATTGGCTCTCTATCGCATGGCTTTTTCGAGACTTTACAAAGTGGATCCAGAAACCGTCGAGGTCTGTCTTTACTACGTTGCCGAGGATTTGGAAATCAAACCCGAAAGCATTCCAAGTGAAGCCGAACTAATTTCTCTTTGGGAGTCTGTTCTAGCTGAAGTGGTCGATTAGAACAGTTGGTCGTCTGAGCTGGTTGGCAATTCGATTGGTCGAGTCTTCAAATCGCTCAGGTCTAGGGTCTCACTAGTTTCAGAAGTAATCACAGTTGTCTCGATTACAACTAACTCTTCTACTGGCTCAGGTGCAATCGCATAAGTTTGAACGAAGCTCACCCTTGAAAGCACTCTGGCGCTTCCGTCTTCAACCGACTTTGCAAGGATCTCTAGTTCGGTAGTTGCCCATTCAACATCATCTGTGTTCCCAGACTCAAGTGAATTAACCAAGTAAGTTGCCAAAGCCAATTCACTATAGAGAGTTGATCGTTGAGCAAGGTTTGAATCGGCATCTTCACGCAACTCGAAATAGGCGAACTTCACTGCGTCGAGTGGTTCGGTGTCTAGGTTGGCAGCAAACGTCACAAAATCTTCGGCTGGGTCACCAATGTGAAGGTTCGACCAACCAACCACTCCGCTAACTGAGCCGTCTAATTCCAAAACAGAACCGGTTGTTACGTTGCCGTGAACTGCGGCCGGTTGAAAACGGAATAGGTCTAGATCTTCTAGAGCTGATTCCCATCGCTGAAGCAATGCTGCCGGGATTCTGCCGGTTGATGCGGCGCGGTCTAGATCGGCTGTTCTAGAAACCCTGATATCTGCTGGTGAAAACTCTGGAACTCCGGAAGCGCGAATCTTGTCGAGGTTTAGGTTGTGAATTGAGGCAACTGCCAACCCAATACTTCGAAGTAATGGGTCGCCAGCCGAAAGGCCTTCCAAAGTTACCGTTGCCCCGTATACGAATTCCAAGATTTGTAGACTTCGACCGCTGGTGGTTGTAGTTTCTGAAATCAGATTAGGCACTCGAAATGGAAGCGTGCCGGAACTCTTCACAGCTCGAAGACAGTGAGTTTCGGTTGCAAGAAAAAGGTTCCCTTTCGCGCCTCTAGCCTCGCGAACCACGTATTGAATTCCATCTGCGTCGGTCAACACTGCAGCGCTAAATGGTTCGCGCCCGGCGCGAGGAATTGCCCTAGCCTGCTTGAACTTGGCCGTGGGCAGAGCGGCCTTCGCGAGCGCCGCTAAAATCAAGGGAGAACTTGCCATAAGTTCAGATTAAGAGAACCAACCCCTGCTTAGGCGTTACGCCACGCACGGAGCAAATGGAAAGGCGGTGCCATGACTACGCAATTCAACCAAGATTTGCCGCTGGCGTACACCGCTCTCGATCGAGATTATCTCGCTCGTGAAGTGCCTGGCCTGTTTGCCAAGCTATGGGCTAACGGTAAAACTTTGGTTCTTCCAATGTTTCAGGGTCGAGTTTTACTTGGCGCCAAAGGTGAACTCAAATTGTTGCCCACGGAACTACTTCCGATCTCTTCTACTCTGGCCTACCTAGGTAAAGACTTAGAGACTCAACTTCCAATCGTGGTTTGTGCATTGACCGAAGAGCAGGCAAATGCGCTCGAGGCCACTGAGGCCAACTGGCATGGGCTTCGTAGAAGCGGCGTAGGCCTCTCGCCTCGAGACTCAGCAATTTTCACCCAGGCCTTGGCCCTATTCAATTGGCATGCTTCGCACCGATTTTGCCCAGTGTGCGGGAGTGAAAATGGAGTCGAACGAGCTGGTTGGGTGCGTAAGTGTCTGTCAGACGGTATAGAACTTTTCCCTAGGACGGACCCTGCCGTCATCGTTGGTGTGATCGATTCAGAAGATCGAATTTTGATGGGATCTCAAGGCGCTTGGGAAGAAAATCGATTCAGTATTTTGGCCGGATTTGTTGAACCGGGTGAGTCACTTGAAGCGGCCGTAATTCGAGAAATGGCAGAAGAGGCCGGAATCGTCGTTTCGAATCCAAGGTATTTAGCCTCACAGGCTTGGCCTTTTCCCTATTCTTTGATGCTCGGCTATTTGGCAGATTTTGTTGGGGGAGAAGTGCAGCCAGATGGTGAAGAAATCGTGAAACTTCGTTGGTTCACCAAGCAGGAGTTAAAGGCTGAAGCGGCGAACTTGCTTCTACCTGGCAAACTTTCGATTGCTAGGGCGATTATTGAACACTGGCTTGGCGAAGCTTTAGAAACAGGGGAGTAGTCAATGGACCCCGAAAAGATTTTGGAGGCGCTGGATCCTCAGCAACGCGAGGCTGCAATGAGCCTGGTTGGCCCAACCTGTATTTTGGCCGGAGCCGGCACCGGAAAAACTCGAACCGTTACCCACCGCATTGCCTACGGAATTGCCAAAGGTCAGTTTGCTGCGAATCGAGTCTTGGCGCTCACTTACACCAGCCGAGCGGCCGGTGAACTGCGGGCTAGGCTGAGGCAGCTTGGCATACCTGGCGTTGCGGTGAAAACTTTCCACGCCGCGGCGCTTAGCCAACTCGAGTACTTTTGGCCACAACTCGCAGGAGTCCCGGCACCACAGGTTATCGGCTCGAAGGGGAAGCTAATTGCTGAGGCTGCGGAGCAAGTGGGCATTCGATTTGATGTCGCTATGCTTCGAGACCTTGCCGCAGAAATCGAGTGGCGCAAATTCACCATGCGCTCGCTAGATGAGTATCAGGCGCTAGTAGATGCCAGGCCACCAGTGGCAGGGCTGAAACCGTCGCAGTTGGTTGCCATTCAACGATCATATGAAGACGTAAAAATTAAGGCTCAAAAGTTGGACTGGGAAGACGTGCTGTTGCTAACGCTCGGCATGCTTCAAGCCGAACCTCGAGTTCTCGCACACGTGCAACAGCAATACCGTTTTTTCACAGTGGACGAATACCAGGACATTTCGCCTCTTCAGCAGGCGCTTCTTGACGCCTGGCTGGGCGACCGCAGCGATGTTTGCGTGGTTGGCGATCCCAATCAAACAATCTATTCGTTTACCGGAGCATCGAGCTCAAATCTTTTGCGTTTTTCCTCAACCTACCCGGAGGCCAATGTAATTTCCTTGACCAAGAATTACCGGTCAACTGGAAATATCATTTCTTGGGCAAATCGCCTGATTCGCGGCGAATCGTCAATGGAAGAACTGGAATCGCAAGGCGCTTTGGGGGTTCCGCCGGTTCTATTCGAATCTAGAGATTCTGCCACAGAAGCTGCCAAAATCGCCGACGAAGTAAAGGCCCAATTAGCCAGAGGAGTCAAGCCTCAGGAAATCGCAGTTTTGTATCGAGTCAATTCACAGTCTGAAATGTTTGAGAAGGCGTTGGCCGATCGCGGAATTGATTACCAGGTGCGCGGAGGGGAGCGATTTTTCAACCGCCCCGAAATTCTGCAGGTATTGCGCTTAGTTCGAGCGGAGATGATTGTTCCCACCGATAAGCCGCTCTATCAAATAGTGACCGATTCGGCTCGCGAGCTTGGTTGGAAGTCTAAGGAACCGGCCGAAGGTGGGGCCGTTCGCGACCAGTGGGAGGCCTTGAACTCGTTCATTGCAATCGTCGATGAATTACCGGATGGATCTTCTTTGGCAGATTTTGTGAACGAAGTCGATGAGAGGGTGCGTTCCCAACACGAACCGATAAAAGCAGCGGTAACGCTTTCCACCATTCACGCGGCCAAGGGTTTGGAATGGGACTCGGTATTCATCGCTGGCCTAAACGAAGGTCTGTTGCCGATAAGTTATGCCAAAACCGAGCTGGCTATCTATGAAGAGCGCAGGCTTTTGTACGTTGGAATTACTCGAGCCAGAAAAGAACTTTCCCTCAGCTATTCAAAGCTAAATATAAGTTCGGGAAGAGCCCAAGAAGCTTCGAGGTTCTTGAGCCTGCTCAGCGCTTAGTTCTGCAAGGGCAACCCGGGTGAAATTGCCATTCGTAGGCACTTACCGACCTAGATCGAAGGTCAACGCGAAAACCTGGCGTAGGAATTTGTCCTTCGTGATCCACGAAGTTGCAGATGGTTTTGGCCACAATTCCAACTGCGAGAAGTAGAGCCGCTCCGTCGTCCAATTGGTCGCCTCGACCCACAAGTTGAATCGCGGTACTAGCCCAGGTTGGGTCATTCTCAGATGCCCATAGGTCACGGCAACCAAGGCAGGGATTCAAACCTCGAGTAATTGGCGGGGTTATTCGAATATCGGAAAGCCCGTATTCGATGGCCAAGTGTGAGATCAAGGTCTCCCGGTAAGTTTTCGGATTCACTTGGTGCATGGCACTCAAGACAGCCAAAGCGGGGGTTTTTCGATTTTTGGAATCGCTATGGCGAATTACAATTTGTGAGCTTTGTTGCCCCAAAGTGTTCCGCACTGCAGTCAGTCTCGATACTCCGATGTGTTCGCCCGCGTATCCAAGTTCACCAATATCGCTTCGACGCACACCGCCATAGTC
>CANFJH010000010.1 GCA_947447395.1 Microbacteriaceae bacterium
GTTGTTCCATATCGTTGATATGTGAATCTTTCTTCTGGTGGTCTAGCAATCGTGGCGATTGCAGCAATCTGGTTTTTAGTGTTCTTGCCTTCCTTCATAAAAGGCGATCAGGCTAAGAATCAGACTAGAGAGCATTTGCGATCGGTCGAGGAGTCGGTTAGTAATCGACTTGGAACCCAAGCTGGTTTAGCGCTTAAGGCTAGGCGAGCGAGATCCGTCATGGCAACCCTCACAGTCGCTGCACTTTTGGTTGCGGTATTTTCTGTTATGGAAATCGTTGCGACTGGTTCGTCGTTGCTATTAGGTATTGGTGCAACGGTAGCCACTGTGGCCTTCGTGTGGCTAACGCTTAGAGCAAATCGTGATTACAAGAATCTGCTTTCTGGTTCCGTTCGACGTAGCATTCCGGTTGTTGCGCAGGCTTTACTTCCTAGGCCAAAACCAAACGAAATTGCTATCGATACCTGGCAACCAGAATCACTTCCCAAGCAGACCTATCTGCAAACCGGTGCCATAGAAATAGTTGAGATGGCAGAAGTGGTTTCAATCGAAGCGGAAAAAACTAACGAAGAAATTGCCAACCTCGACGAAATTTTACGTCGACGTCGACATGTCGGATAGTTACGTAACACGCCAGCGCTAAATGTTATTTAGCAATACTCAGGTAACCTTTTACTTGCAAGATCCCCCATACATCGAGGAGTTATTTTGGGCATCAAAGAAAATTTCGGTCGTTTCCTAAAGAGCAACAAGAAGACAGCTCAGGGCGTTGGCAAGGCACTAGCCGCAGCTGCCGAAGACGTAGCTGAAGACGCAGCTCAGCTTGGCCAGGAAGTAGCAAAGACCGCTGGTCGCGCTGCTGCCAAGGTTGAGAAGAAGGTTGCTACCACAACCAAGCAGGTTGCCAAGAAGGTTACCGCTACCACCAAGAAGGTTGAAGCCAGCGCTACCAAGGCTGTCAAGAAGGCAAGCACCGCAACCCAGAAAGCAACTGCTACCGCAGCCAAGAAAGTTGTCAAGGCCGCTGACTCAGTTGAGAAGAAGGTTGCCGCTGCTGCTAAGAAGCCAGTAGCTAAGAAGCCTGTTGCTAAGAAGGCTCCTGTGAAGGCTGTTGCAAAGCCAGCTGCAAAGAAGCCAGCGGTTAAGAAGGCTCCTGTGAAGGCTGCAGCTAAGCCAGCTGCAAAGAAGCCAGCGGTTAAGAAGGCTCCTGTGAAGGCTGCAGCTAAGCCGGCTGCTAAGAAGCCAGTTGCTAAGACTGCTGCAAAGCCTGTTGCTAAGAAGGCTCCTGTGAAGGCTGCCGCTAAGCCAGCAGCTAAGAAGCCAGCTGTTAAGAAGGCCGCACCAAAGAAGTAGTTTTGGTTTTGAAAAACCCCGTCGTTTATTCGGCGGGGTTTTTTATTACCCAGGCTGAGGCTTGCTCGAGAGTTGGGTGTAGAAATTCGAAACCGGTGCTAAGAAGTTTGTCGGCAGTCATTTTTTGATTGCAAAGTAATAGTTCATCGGCGCCTTCGCCAAAGGCTAGGCGAAGTGCAAAAGCTGGAACCGGAATCAGGGTTGGTCGCTTTAGTTGTTTACCGAGACTATTGATCACCTGCGTGCAGGTTGCCGATTCTGGTGCGGTTAGGTTGAAGACCCCACTGGCACTTTCGGTTTTGATGAGGTGAATGATGGCACGAACTTCGTCTGGAAGCGAAATCCATGCCCACCACTGTTTGCCAGATCCGAGCGGACCGGCAATTCCAAGTTTGATCAAGGGTAGGAGGCGTCCGAGTGCCCCTAGTTTGCGACTCATGACCATGGTGGTGCGAATGATTACCACTCGTATGTTGGCTTGACTTGCGATCGCTTCCCACTGGCTGGCAAGATCGCTCAGAAATCCGGTTCCCTTCGGTGTTTCTTCGGTGGCAATGTTTTCGCCGGTATCTCCGTAGAAACCAGAGGCCGAACCACTTACTAAAACCTTTGGCGGATTTTGACAACCGTTAATTGCGTCAACCAGCATTTGAGTGGTGCGAAGTCGCGACTGAATTAGTTCGTCCTTGTACTTTTTAGTCCAAGGCAATTTGCCGGTTGTTGCGCCAGCGAGATTCACTATCGCGTCTACGGTTTCAAGGTCTGCAGAAGTTACGGTGCTTCCGCGCTTCCATTCGACTGGCTCGTGACCCATTGTTCGCAACTGCCAAACAAGTTCGGATCCGATGAGTCCGTGACTACCGGTGATTAGAACTTTCACGGCTAACCAAACTCATCTGGGTTGGGTCCCATTCGAAGACCTTCTTCAAGGCTGGCCATTCTTGCCATCTGGTCGTCGGAAAGCTCGAAGTCGAAGACGTTGAAGTTTTCCTCAAGTCGGTCTCGGTGGGTAGTCTTTGGAATTACTAAATTTCCAAGTTGTAGGTGCCAGCGAATAATTACCTGGCTTGCTGACTTTTCGGTTTCGCCCGCTAGTTCCTGAAGGATTGTTGAGTCGTTCTTGCCGGCTCTTGCAAGCGGTGACCAAGCTTCGGTTAGCACGTGATTCTTGGCATTCGCGGCTCGAACCTCGGCCTGCTGGAAAAATGGGTGAAGTTCAACCTGGTTGATGGTTGGCTTGATTTCGGAATTTACCACTATGCGTTCCAGGTGTGCCGGTTGGAAATTGCTAACCCCAATGTTTCGAACCTTGCCTTCAGCGAGAACCTTTTCAAAAGCCTTCCAGGTGTCTAGGTAAAGATCTTGAGCGGGGCTCGGCCAGTGGATCAAAAGCATGTCGATGTAGCCGAGGTCTAGGCGACTAAGTGACTCGTCGATAGCTTTCAGAGACTCGTTGTAGCCTTGGCGATCGTTCCAAATCTTGGTGGTGACAAAAATGTCTTCGCGGTCGATACCCGATTCGCGGATGCCCTGGCCAACTTCAGCTTCGTTTGCGTAAAGCGCGGCGGTGTCAATTCGGCGGTAGCCGACCTCGATGGCCTCACGCATTAGATTCACGGCAGCCGACTGAGCGACCTTGTAAACGCCTAGACCGAGCTGCTCAATTTGGTTGCCATTGTTCAGGGTTAGTTTCATACTCTTACTAACTCCAAGGACCAAAGACTGTATTCCATTCTTCGATGGTTCTTTCGGTAATTGCTCCAGCAATTTCGAACGGGTCGTTGTCTAAGAGTGCATTCAATTCTTCAATTGAATTCGAGTTCCAGATCAGTAGCGCAGCCGGACGGTTCACCATCGGGCCGCTTGCCAGAAGTGAACCGCTAGCGAGCTGAACCGCCAGCCATTCGCGGTGGATTGGTCTGATCTCGTTTACCAATTCCGTGTCATCGGTGTAGTGGTAGGTGACTGCGAAGTTCGGCATTAGGCGTCCTTGTTGTTTAGAGGCGGATTGAAGCGAACCGTGGCGATTGTGACCAGCACGGCAAGGGCCCCAGAAACGCCGGTTACAAACCAGGCGGCCTCCGAAGCGAGATTGTCTATGACGATTCCGGCAATTGCGGCTCCTAAGGCATAGCCGAGTAATTGGCCGGTGTTTGCCCATCCATAGGCTTCTGCGCTGTCAGCCGTGCCGAAACTAACCGAAATCATCGAAGCCATGGTTGCAAATGCTGGTGCAACCCCAAGCCCTGAAACGAACCAACAAATTGTGATCCAGACCAAGTCGGTGGGATTGAAAAAGACTGCTGCATAACCAACCAAGACGATGGTCACAAACTTCATTAGCGCCCATTTGGTCTTGGCTCGGTGCCCGAATGCAAAACCTCCGATTATCGAACCCAGTGAAAGTGCCGCAATTACGATTCCAGATGGCGCTATACCCAAAACTGCAACGGTTCCCACTTCGGCTCCACCAAAGGAGGAGACCAGAAAAAGGTTTATAAGCACAGTTGCCTGCACAATTGGCTTACGTAGGATTCCACCCAAGCGCCGTTTGGATTTTGGAATCTTCATCTCTCCAATCTCAGGATTTTTTGAGAACAGGAAGGTGCCGACAATTTGGACCGCCGCCATGAAGATAACTGCACTGGTGCTGTTATAGGTGGCAGTTATCAGGGTAGCCAGAACCGGACCAAACACCCAGAGGAATTCTTGCAAGGTTGCATCTAATGAAAACAGGTAAGAAGTCTGCTTTGCGGTGATCAAGCTTGGATAAACCGATCGAGCAATTTGTTGGATCGGCGGAGAGGTTAGACCCACAATCAAGCAGGCAAGTATGGTCCAAATTTCTGCTCCATGGAAAAAAGCGATGAAAAGAAGCGTTGCCGAACTGGTGCTGGAGACAATTCGGAGAACGCGGCGCGGCCCCCACGCACTCAATCGTCTGGCAATTAGCGGCCCGGAAATTGCTGCGCCAACCGTTTCTGCTCCTAGTGCGATTCCGGCAATGGTGTAGCTGTGATAAATCTGCTGAACGTGAAGCACTATGGCCAGGCTCATCATTCCGAAAGCGAATCGGGCTAGAAGTTGTGTGCCCATGACACGGGCAACGCCTGGGCGGCTTAAGACGGCACTGTAACTTGGCATAACTCAACCAGCCTACTTGGAACTAAATCCAGCTTGGTAGCCACATGTGCATCTGCCAGAACCACATCGGGATTGGTAGTGCGAGATATAGCGGCAAGAAGAAGATGAAGATTCCAAAGGCCACTGCGGCGGCCGACAGGGTGAAGATGCGGGCTCGGTAGCGATAAAGCATGAGAGTAATTACCAGCAGAATCCAAGGTTCGAATGTGACCGAGTAGAACTGGAAGGAGGTGCGGTTAGCGTAAATCAACCAAGGTAGATAGCCGGCAATGTAGCCGGTAACAACTAGGACGCTAACCTGGTCGCGGTTTCGAACAAACCAGGAGAAAAGAAATCCGAGTGCAATAATTCCGCCGAGCCAAATCACTGGGTTTCCAATTGGGTTGATGGCGGTCACGGTGCCGGAATGATCTTCGAAGAAGAATGATGTGGGGCGAAGCATCGCTAGCCAAGTGGCGGAGCTGGTTTGGTAAGGGTGCGAAACCGAAAGCGTTGAATGAAAGTGATACATCTGCAGGTGGTAATCGATGAAGCTGCCCCAGATATCACCTGAACGGTAACCCCAACCTCTGGTGGTGAACCAGCCGGTCCAACTCAAAAGATAGGGAACCAGCGCTAGGGGAGCAATCAGAAGCTTCCTCATCTTTCCGGTTCTGAATGCGAAGTAGATGAAAAACACGACCAAGAAAAATCCGGAAGTCCACTTGATTGCGGTCCCGGCTCCCAAGGTGAGAGCCATGGCAATTAGCCAGCGATTCGAGTCTTGGTCTGCCAGAGCTCGAAGCAAAAAGTAAAAACCAAGGAGAGCAAAGGTCATTACCAAACCATCGAGGATCGCCGTCCTAGAAATCACAATCGCTTGGCCGTCAATTGCAAGCAGAAACGCAGGTAGCAAGGCCCAGCGCTTTGAACCAAAAAGTTGGATTGCCACTAGGTAAATCAGCCAGACCGCTACGATACCGGCCAGGGCGACCATGATGCGCCAGCCAAACGGGTTGGTGGGTCCAAAGATTTGCATGCCAAGCCCGATAATCCATTTGCCGAGTGGTGAGTGCACCACGAATTCAGGCGACGAAAGTGCGCCGTCCGTGGAAAAAGTGGTTTCGTTTCCTGGTCGCCAAGCAAGTTCGTGACCGGCATTCCAAAGTGTGAACGAATCTTTCACGTAATAGGTTTCGTCGAAAACCAATTTGGCTGGGTTGCCCAGATCCCAAAGGCGGGTTATCGCTGCTAGGACCAGAATCGGGAGAACCCCAATACGATCACCAATTACACGAAACCAATTCACTATGCGCACAACCCAATGCTAATCGGGGAAAATAGAGGGTGATCATTCTTGCAGCCACTCCAATCGGCAATTTGTCCGATGCCAGCCCACGTCTAGTGGAGCACCTCGAAGCTGCCAAATTCATCGCCGCCGAAGACACGCGAACCACCCTGAAGCTGGCCCAGGCGCTGGGTATTCACCTAAATGCCAAATTGTTCAGCCTCAACGAACAGAACGAAGGCACACGTCTGGAGCAGCTGGTTGCGCTCGCAGCCGAATCTGACCTACTTGTAGTTAGTGATGCCGGTATGCCCACGGTGAGCGATCCTGGATTCCTGCTGGTTAGGGCGGCAGTGGCTGCTGGTGTTGAAGTTATTGCCATTCCAGGCCCATCGGCAGTGGTTACCGCGCTCGCGGTTTCTGGTCTTCCAACCGATCGTTTCACATTCGAGGGCTTTCTTCCACGAAAGTCTGGAGATCGAAAGCGAGCTTTTGGGCAACTTCTCGCAGAACGCCGAACCATGGTTTTCTTTGAGGCTCCGCACCGAATTCACGAATCGCTGATTGATGCTGCCGAGGTTTTTGGCTCTGATCGACAGGCTGCTGTGGCACGCGAACTCACCAAGAAGTTTGAACAGACTGTTCGTGGTTCGCTTTCTGAGCTGGTCCAGTGGGCATCGGTTGATCACAAGGGCGAAATGGTTCTAGTGATCGCAGGAGCTGCCGAACAGTCGGTAGAGGCAGTTGATTTGGTTGCCGAAGTGAAGCAGTTGACGGCCAGCGGCATCGGTATGAAGCAGGCGGTGGCTCAAGTTGCGAGCATGCACGGAGTCTCGAAGAGCGAGCTGTATCAAGCGAGCCTCGACGCACGCAATTAAGATAGAAGAATGCCTAACTCAAACGGGAAGTCGTTTTATTCAACGACACCGATCTTCTATGTGAACGATGCTCCTCACATCGGGCACGCCTACACCGAGGTTGCTGCCGACGTAGTGACTCGTTGGCATGCCCAACGCGGCGAGAACGCTTTCATGTTGACCGGAACCGACGAGCACGGCGAAAAGATTCTGCGCACCGCTGCAGCAAACAAAACCGAACCAAAGGATTGGGCAGACAAGCTAGTACACGATGCTTGGTTGCCGCTTCTGGACACCATCGACATTCGCAACTCGGATTTCATTCGCACCACCGAACCACGCCACGAGAAAAACGTTCAGAAGTTCCTTCAGCACCTATATGACACCGGGTTTATCTACCAGGGTTCGTATGAGGGTAACTACTGCGTTGGTTGCGAAGAGTACAAAACCGAAGCCGACCTAATTGATGGCGAAGGGGCTTTTGAAGGTCAACCAGTTTGTGCAATTCACTCGAAGCCAGTTGAAAAGCTTAAGGAAACCAACTATTTTTTCAAGCTAAGCGAGTTTCAAGAACCGCTGCTAGATCTTTACGCTTCACAGCCTGACTTCGTTGCCCCTGATTCTGCGCGCAATGAAGTTGTCTCGTTCGTTCGTCGTGGTCTAGACGACCTGTCGATTTCTCGCTCGAAAGAAAAATTCGACTGGGGTATCGACATTCCTTGGGACGACAGCCACATCACCTATGTTTGGTTCGATGCACTTCTGAACTACATCACCGCGATCGGTTATGGCGAAGACGAGGCTAAGTTCCAGTCGCTTTGGCCAGCCAGCCTGCAGGTGGTTGGAAAAGACATTCTTCGTTTCCACGCAGTCATTTGGCCAGCGATGCTCATGGCTGCCGGGCTTCCAACTCCGCGTCAGGTATTCGGTCACGGCTGGTTGCTCGTCGGTGGCGAGAAGATGTCGAAGTCGAAGCTGACCGGCATTGCTCCGGAGCAAATTACCGACACCTTTGGCTCAGACGCATTCCGTTACTACTTCATGAAGGCCATTGCCTTTGGTCAAGATGGTTCTTTCTCTTGGGAAGACCTGTCGGCCAGGTACCAGTCGGAACTTGCAAATGGTTTTGGAAACCTAGCC
Source organism: Microbacteriaceae bacterium (assembly GCA_947447395.1). Taxonomy (GTDB): domain Bacteria; phylum Actinomycetota; class Actinomycetes; order Actinomycetales; family Microbacteriaceae; genus Rhodoluna. Next base: position 7,762 of record CANFJH010000010.1, read on the forward strand.
TCGCGCGTTTTGGCCATGGTTGGTCGCTATTTTGATGGAGCCATTCCGGCGCCTGCCGAATACTCGGACGCCGATAAAGCGATCATCGAGGTAGCCAGAAAAGCCACCGAGGACGCCGATGCCGCCATCGAACGCGTTGCTATCCAGGACGCCATAACCAGCATCTGGACCCTAGTAGACGAATTGAATAACTACATCACCGTTTCAGAACCTTGGGTTTTGGCCAAGAGTGACGAAACTCGTGAGCGTCTCGGCACCGTGCTTTACGTTTGTTCGGAAGGTCTCAGGGCGCTTTCGGTTCTGCTGGCACCGGTAATTCCTAAGGCAACCGGAAAGCTTTGGGCAGCCGTTACCGGTGGAGCGCTAGGTTCGCTAGATGATGCTCGCCTAGCTAGTGCTGGCGAGTGGGGCGTCCTTCCGGTTGGAACCAAGATTTCCGATCTTGAGCCACTATTTCCAAGGATCGAAACCGAAGCCGAAGGAAAGTAGTGAGCTACCCGCCACTACCGGAAGCACTCGAGGTTGCCACCTACGACAACCACACCCATTTCGATATTGCCTATGGCGACGAGGCGCTGAGCACGCAGCAGCAACTCGATAAGGCCGCATCTGTCGGTATCAAGGGTGTAGTTCAGGTTGGCGTAACTTTGGCAACCAGTAAATGGTCGGCCGAGTTGGCAGCCAAGGAACCTCGCGTTCTGGCAGCCGTAGCGCTTCATCCAAACGAAGCTCCCGAATACAAATCACTTGCAAAACTCGATGAAGCAATTGGTGAGATTGCGCAGCTTGCAACCCAGCCGCGGGTTCGGGCGATCGGAGAAACGGGTCTCGACTTCTTTCGAACTGAAGGCGATGATGCGCTTGCATTGCAACAGCACTCGTTTGAAGAGCACATTCGCATTGCCAAGGAAAACGACATCGCACTGATGATTCACGATCGCGAGGCACACGATCAGGTCGTTGCAACCCTGAAGCGAGTTGGAGCGCCCAACAAGGTTGTCTTCCACTGCTACTCAGGCGATGTTGACCTTGCCCAGATTTGCATCGACAACGGCTGGTACATGTCGTTCGCTGGCAACATCACAATCAAGCGAAACGAACACCTGCGAAACTCGCTTGCCATGGCGCCGAGGGAACTGTTGCTGGTTGAAACCGACGCACCGTTCCTAACTCCAGAACCATTCCGCGGGCGCCCAAATGCCAGCTACCTGGTTCCAATAACGGTTCGGAAAATGGCCGAAGTTCGAGGTGTCGACGTGAATGAGCTAGCTGCTCAACTAACTGCCAACACCGAAACCGTTTACGGGTCGTGGAACTGATGGTTGAACTTTTAGGTGGCGCAGACATTCGCCAAATGGCGGATGCCCTGGGTGTTGTTCCCACCAAAAAGCTCGGACAAAATTTTGTAACCGACCCGAACACGATTCGCAAGATTGTGGCCTCGGCGAAACTCTCGGAGCACGACACGGTCGTGGAAATTGGTCCTGGCTTGGGCTCGCTTACCCTAGGTCTGCTCGAGGTTGCAGATCACGTGATCTCGGTAGAAATTGACGCCAAGATGGCGGCAGCGATCGAACAGACCGTGTCCGTTCGTGCGGCGGGTCGTAAATTCTCGCTGGTTACCCAGGACGCCATGAAGGTCACCGAATTGCCGGCAGAACCTACCGCGCTGGTTGCCAACCTTCCCTACAACATCTCGGTTCCGGTCCTGCTTCACTTCATAGAAACCTTCCCTAGTCTTCGCCACGGGCTCGTCCTAGTTCAAACCGAGGTTGCCATGCGCCTGGCCGCAAAGCCTGGCAGCAAGGTCTATGGCGGCCCTAGCGCCAAGCTGGCTTGGTGGGCAGATGCCAACCTGGCGGGAAATGTGAGTCGGAGTATCTTTTGGCCAATTCCGAATGTCGATTCGTCTTTGGTTTACTTCGCTAAGCGCGATGAGCCAATGGGAAGCGAAGACCTTCGAGTAAAGACTTTTGCAGTCATCGACGGAGCCTTTTCGCAGAGGCGAAAGACCCTGAGGCAGGCACTTGCCGACTTGGCTGGTTCTCCAGCTTTAGCGGAAGAACTTTTGGTTCGCGCCGGAGTAAGCCCTCAGGCTCGCGGAGAACAGCTTGTGATCACCGACTTCATCAAGATCGCAGAGGCCATGTAATGGGCAAGCACATCGACCACATCGTGAACATTGGCCGGGACAAAGACATCATCACGTTGGAGTTAACTTTTTCAGTGTCTGCAGAAGTTGCGCGAGTGTTTTCAATTGTCGGCGACGACGATCAGTGGCCAGAAGAGTTTGGTTCTCGAATATTGAAACGACAACCTTTCGAAAGGCTGATCGTAGCCTTCCCAGATTTCAGTCGAGCAGAAATTACCTTGACCGCAATGGAAGGTGGAAGCGAAGTTTCCATTTCTCAAGAACTCATCAAATCCACCGAACACCGCACCGAATACACAAAGCTTTGGAGCGACTGGTTCGAACAAATTGAAAAGCGGGTATCGCTTTGATTTACGCTTCGGCTCCAGGCAAAATCAACCTCTATTTTGCAGTTGGTCCAAAGCTCGAAAATGGCTATCACGAGGTTTGCAGCATCTATCTGGCACTCAATCTTCGAGAAACCGTTGGTGTTCGTTTTGCCGATGAACTTGCAATTGATGTTGACGGTTCGATTTCGGAAGACCAGTTGCGTGCGGTACCTAAAGATGAGTCAAACTTGGTAGTTCGAGCCAGCCAGTTGGTGACCGAAGAAATCATTGCCTACGAAATAACAAAACAGGTACCAGTAGCCGGTGGAATGGGTGGAGGCTCGGCCGATGCCGCAGCAGCTTTGTTGGCAACGGAAGCGCTAGTTGGTAGCCGAGCTCTCAGCGATGCCCTAACTCTCGGTGCCGATGTTCCCTTCGCTCTCATGGGTGGGGTTGCACTCGGAACTGGGGTCGGTGAAAACCTTGTTCCGCTGAAGATGAAAAGCGAACTACACATAGTTCTAATCGCCAACGAGGGCGGGCTTGCAACTCCAGCCGTTTACCAGCGCCTAGACGAACTGCGCGAAAGTGCCAACCTGGTTCCAGAGTTCAACCCACCAAGCCCAACGGAACTAATTGCGGCTCTCGAAATGGGCGACTTGAACAACGTCGCTCGATTGGCGCACAACGATTTGCAATGGGCTGCTCTCAATCTAAAGCCAGAACTTCAGAATGTAATCGACCAGGCTTTGGCTGCCGGCGCGCTTTCAGCTCACGTTAGCGGTTCTGGCCCCACGGTTTTCGCAATTGCCAAAGATGCCGAATCGGCTGCAGCAATCGCATCTAGGTTTGGCAAAAGTGCGATTATTACGACCGGTCCATCATTCGGTGCAAGGTTGGAGAACTAATGGCACACCTTCTCGGCGCAGAAACAATCAGTCTCGAGTTTCCAACCAAAACCGTTTTTGATGCGGTCACGGTGGGCGTAAACGATGGCGATCGAATCGGCGTTGTTGGTCGAAACGGTGATGGCAAATCAACGCTGCTAAAACTTCTGGCGAAGACTCAGCAGCCTGACTCCGGTCGGGTCACCTACCGCGGCGGACTCAGTGTTGGCATGCTCACTCAGGTTGACTCGTTCGCCGATGCAACCACCATTGGTGAAGCGGTTGTGGGCCACAGGCCCGAACACGAGTGGGCCGGAGATCCGAAGGTTCGCGATGTTTTGGCCGGTTTACTTACCGACCTCGATTGGTCTAAGCGAATCGATGAACTTTCCGGTGGTCAACGCAGACGTGTGGCGCTAGCCGCGCTGCTGGTCGGCGACTGGGATATCCTGATGTTAGACGAACCTACTAACCACCTCGATGTTGAGGGAGTTGCTTGGCTTGCAAGCCATTTGAATAATCGTTGGCCGGCAAATCAGGGCGGGTTACTTGTCGTAACCCACGACCGTTGGTTCTTGGACGCGGTTTGTAACTACACCTGGGAAGTCCACGACGGAATCATCGAACCGTTCGAGGGTGGCTACGCGGCTTACATCTTGCAACGCGTTGAAAGAGACCGCAGTGCAGCCGCCTCGGAATCTAGACGCCAGAATCTGATGCGCAAGGAGCTAGCCTGGCTTCGTCGGGGTGCACCGGCCAGAACTTCGAAGCCGAAGTTTCGAATGGACGCTGCGGCCGAACTAATTGCTAACGAACCAAACCCGCGCGACTCGGTAGCGCTAAGCAAGTTGGCAACAACCCGCTTGGGCAAAGACGTCCTAGATGTTGAAAACCTGAGTTATTCGATTGCCGAAAAGCACCTGCTCACCGATGTCACCTGGAGACTTGGGCCAGGTGATCGAGTTGGGCTAGTTGGCGTAAACGGCGCCGGTAAAACGACCCTGCTGAAACTTTTGACCGGAGCTCTGACTCCAGATGCGGGTCGCGTCAAGCGCGGAAAAACGGTAAACATTGCCATTTTGACCCAGGACGTTCAGGAGCTCGAGGAGTTCGCGAACGATCGAATCTTTGAACTCATTGCCCGCGAAAAGACCACCTTCGTGGTTGATAAGCAGGAGGTTTCAACCACTCAACTTGTAGAGCAGCTTGGGTTTACCAAACAACAACTTCAAACTCCTATTGGCGAGCTAAGCGGTGGCCAGAAGCGACGCTTGCAATTTTTGCGACTTCTTTTTGGTGAGCCAAACGTGCTAATTCTCGATGAGCCAACTAACGATCTGGACACCGACATTCTGACCGCCATGGAACACCTGCTAGACAGTTGGCCGGGAACCTTGATCGTGGTTAGTCACGACCGATACCTCCTGGAGCGCGTTACCGATAACCAATACGCACTGCTTGGTGATGGATCCCTACGCCACCTGACCGGCGGTATTGAGCAGTACCTGCAACTGCGCGCTGCAAGTCTTGGTGCAAAGGTAGCTCCGAAGGCACAGGTTGCAAAACCTGCGGGTTTGAGTGGTTCGGCGCTTCGCGATGCCGAGAAGAACCTATCTCGCATCGAGAGAGCGCTTGAGAAGTTGGCAACCGACGAAGCCACCCTGCATGGCAAAATGGCTGAGCATGACACCTCGGATTTTGATGGTCTTGCCGCACTTTCGGCAAAACAGTCGGAACTAAATCAAAAACGTGACGATTTAGAGGCCGAGTGGCTCGAAACCTCCGAATTGCTGAGCTAGTTTCTGGCAAACTATACGTGCAACCTTTTTTTCAAGGTCGCGGTCCGCTCTAGTGTAACGGCAGCACGACGCTCTTTGGAGGCGTTCGGTTCAGGTTCGAATCCTGAGGGCGGAGCGTTAGGAGAGGTATGAGTAACCACAGGTTCGCGGTCATTGTTTTGGCCGCCGGTGCTGGAACTCGCATGCGCTCTCAAACGCCTAAAGTCATGCACGAATTGGCGGGCTTACCTCTTCTCGGGCACGCTCTTTCTACTGCAACCGCTCTCGGTGCCGAACACGTAATTCCAGTTGTACGTCATGAACGGGAACTTATCGCAGGCTACATCACCACTTTTTACCCAACCGCAATAATCGCAGACCAGGACGAAATCCCCGGCACCGGTCGCGCGGTTGAGTGCGCACTCGAACAGCTCCCTAGCGATTTTGCGGGCACCGTCGTAGTTACCAGCGGCGACGTTCCCTTGTTAGATGTTGGCACCATCCAGGCGATGGTAGAAAGCCACATCGACGGCGGTTATTCGGCTACAGTGCTTTCGGCCGAGCTGAGCGACCCAACCGGTTACGGCCGTATTGTTCGTGGCCTGGACGGAGAGTTTGAGGCGATTGTTGAACATCGCGATGCCACAGCCGAGCAGCACGCAATTGCCGAGGTGAACGCGGGCGTCTATGTTTTCGATTCTCAGGCACTTCGCGAAAAACTGGCTGCAATTGGCATGGAAAACTCTCAGCACGAGAAGTACCTGACCGATGTTGTGGCGGCCGAGCGCGAAGCCGGTAAAAAGGTTCAGGCCCTCACCGTGGCCGATAACTGGCTGATTGCCGGCATCAACGACCGAGTTCAACTTGGTGAGGTTACCGCAGAACTAAACCGCAGACTTTGCACCGCCTGGCAACGAGCAGGCGTAACCATTCTTGACCCTTCCAGCACTTGGATCGATGTCACTGTGTCTTTGGCAGAAGACGTAACCATCTTGCCTGGCACCATCCTGAAGGGCTTTACCTCGATTGGTCGCGGTTCAACGATTGGCCCAGAAGTGCAGATGGTTGACACCGAAGTTGGTGAAAACGCCAAGGTTGTAAAGTCTCACGTCAGTACCTCAAAGATTGGTGACGGTGCAAGCGTTGGCCCGTTTGCGTACCTACGCCCAGGTACCGACCTTGGAGCAGACGGCAAAATCGGCACCTTCGTTGAAACCAAGAACGCGAAAATCGGAGCCGGAAGCAAAGTTCCTCACTTGAGCTACGTTGGCGATGCCGAAATCGGTGTTGAGTCGAACATTGGCGCCGGAACAATTTTTGCTAACTACGACGGCGTGAACAAGCACCGAAGCGTCATTGGTTCACACGTTCGCACCGGATCGCATAACACCTTTGTGGCCCCAATTACTATTGGAGATGGAGCCTACACAGCAGCTGGCACCACGGTTCGAAAAGATGTTGCTTCAGGAGACTTGGGAATGAATCTAACCCCACAGCGCAACATGGCTGGCTGGGTGCTTCAGAACCGACCAGGAACCAAGGCGGCGCAAGCGGCCGAGAAATCAAAGAACTAAACAAACAGGAGCCCATGGTGAGCAAGATAACAATCAACGGACAGAAACGCCTTGCACTCCTAAGCGGTCGAGCTCATCCCGCCCTGGCAGCTGATGTTGCCAAAATCCTTGGAACCGACCTGATTCCTACCACCGCCTACGATTTTGCGAATGGCGAAACCTTCGTTCGTTTCGAAGAGTCGGTGCGCGGTGTGGATGCGTTCGTTATTCAATCGCACCCGTACCCAATCAACCAGTGGATCATGGAGCAGTTGCTCATGGTCGATGCTTTGAAGCGAGCCAGCGCCAAGAGAATCACCGTGGTGGCACCATTCTTCCCTTACGCCCGCCAAGACAAAAAGCACAAGGGTCGTGAGCCAATCTCGGCTCGCCTAATGACCGACCTTTTTGCCGCTGCCGGCGCCAACCGAATCATGTCGGTAGACCTTCACACCCCTCAAATTCAGGGTTTCTTCAATGGCCCTGTTGACCATCTTTGGGCGCTTCCAACCTTGGCCGACTACGTTGCCGAGCAATGGGGCAACGAAGACCTCACCGTGGTTTCTCCAGACTCAGGACGCGTTCGCGTTGCCGACATTTGGGCTGACCGACTTGGTGCGCCTCTGGCGATCATTCACAAGCGTCGCGACCCAGATGTTCCAAACCAGGTTTCGGCTCACGAGCTCGTGGGTGATGTGAACGGTCGCACCTGCCTCTTGGTTGATGACATGATTGACACCGCCGGAACCATCGTTGCCGCGGCCGCTGCTCTAAAGAAGAATGGTGCCGCTCGCGTAATCGTTGCTGCCACCCACGCGGTTTTCTCAGACCCAGCCGTGGAGCGCCTCAGCGGTGAATCGGTTGATGCCGTGGTAGTTATGGACACCCTTCCAATTCCTGAAGACAAGCGTTTCGAGAAGTTGACCGTGCTTTCGGTGGCTCCACTGATCGCTCGCGCAATTAGTGCAGTCTTCGACGACGACTCGGTAAGCCAGATTTTCCCCGGCCATGCCTAAAACCCAATTGGGGCTCGGTGGTGCAATTGCCATCGGGCTGGCTTCAATGCTTGGCGCCGGTGTCTTTGTCGTTTTCGCAACCGCCTACCAAATTTCGGGCAGTCTGATCTTCTGGTCGATTGGCCTGGCCGCGCTGGTAGCAACTCTCAACTCTTGGGCCATTTTCCAGTTGGCCAGTCAAGTCGATAGGCCCGGTGGCGTATACGCATACTCTCGCGTTTACCTAAATGATCACTTCAGTTTTCTGAGTGGTTTTTCTTTTGTCTTTGGAAAGATTGCCTCGATTGCCGCCATTGCTTTGGTATTTGAGAAATATGTTTTTCCAGGGCAAGGCTTTTGGCCGTCTGCCTTGGCCATTGCAGTTCTTGCCCTGATCAACGTGCTTGGGATCAATCGCACAGCGGCCGTGGCGGCAGTGCTCAGCGCAACTACCATCGGGTTCTTTGCCGTGATCACTGTTCTGGCATTTTTGAACCCTGGCCATCACATTCACGCCGCGCTTAGTCGTAACATTTCAAATCCATTCGGTGTGGTTAGCGTTGGGGCAGGCGTGGTGTTTTTCGCTTTTGCCGGTTATGCCAGGGTGGCAACGCTCGGCAACGAGGTTCGCGACTCGAAGCGAAACATCCCTAGGGCCATTGTCATTTCGCTGGCAGCCGTTTTGGTTTTGTACCTAGCTTTGGCTTGGGTGCTGCTCGATAACATCGGCTTGAAGTTAATCGATAACCAAACTCCGGTGGCCGAGCTCACCAGGACACTCACCGGCAATGGTTGGATTGCACCTTCGGTGGCTGCCCTTGCTAGCCTGGGCAGCATGCTGGCACTTCTGGCCGGTGTTTCCAGAACCGCCGCCACGATGGCTGAAGACGGGGAACTGCCAAAGCGCTTCCAGGCGAGAAATCGATTCGGATCGCCTTGGCTTGCAGAGTTACTAATTGCCGCCGGCGCCATGTTGCTGACCTCGCTCGGGCAAATTGTTTGGGCAATCGGATTTTCTTCTTTCAGTGTGCTCTTCTACTACGCGGTTGGTCATCTGAGCGCCTTCGCTCAGCCTGCCGGTGAACGAGTGATGCCAAAATGGCTCAATCTGGTTGGGCTCGCGCTCTGCGTGGTTTTGGCGATTTCGTTTGGCGCGGAAACGGTCCTCATCAGTATTGGTATCTTGATCCTGGCCTTCGCTGCTCGCCGGTTGTGGCAGAGCATCAAATCGCTGTAAACTGAACACAAGACAACGGCGAGGAACTTGCAAAAGTTCGTTATCGACGGGGCCGGACCAAATGGTTACGATCCTCGGTTCTCGAGTTGAACAAAAACCGGGTCCAACGGCCCCAAATCAAAGGAAACATTCATGTCGAATGCAGTTGCAAAACTAATCGCAGAAACCCGTACCAGCTTTGGTAAAGGCGCTGCACGCAAGTCTCGCGCAGCAGGCCGCACCCCAGCCGTAATCTACGGTCACGGATCAGAGCCTCGCCACATCACTCTGCCAGCCCACGAAGTTGCTCTAGTGCTACGTCACAAGAACGCACTTATCGAGCTTGTTATCGATGGCAAGGACGAGACCGTCCTAGTAAAGAGCGCCACCAAGGACGTTGTTACCCAGGTAATCGAGCACATCGACCTAGTAACCGTTGTTAAGGGCGAGAAGATTCAGGTTGAAGTTCCTGTTCACGTAGTTGGCGAACCAATCTCGGGCGCAACCGTTGACCTTGAGCACAAGACAGTGAAGCTTATTTGTGAGGCTTCAAACATTCCTGAATACATCGAAATTTCATTCAACAAGGAACCTGCAGGGTTCCACGTACTTGCCAAGGATGTAAAGCTTCCTGCCGGTGTATCAATGGACCTACCAGCCGACGAGCTAATCGCATCGGTCGTCGAAACTGCTGCCGGCCACGCAGGCGAAGCCGCACCAGCTGCAGAGTAAATAATGTTTCTAGTAGTCGGGCTCGGTAATCCTGGGCCCGACTACGCATTTAACAGGCACAATGTTGGCCAGATGGTCACCGATGTCTTGGCATCAAGGCTCGGCGTAAAATTCTCCAAGCACAAGGCGAATGCCATGGTTGCCGAGGGTCGATTAGGTATTGGCGGCGAAAAGTTGGTTCTGGCCAAGCCTTTGAGTTTCATGAACACTTCCGGCGGTCCGGTTGCAAACCTGGCTAAGTTTTACGGCATCGAACCGGCTAACGTCATTGTGATTCACGATGAGTTAGACATTCCGGCCGAGGACGTTCGAATCAAATTTGGTGGTGGTCACGCGGGTCACAACGGTCTTCGAGACATCATCTCCGCGCTAGGCACTAACGATTATGTTCGCGTTCGGGTTGGAATCGGACGCCCTCCAGGATCAATGGAGACTGCTGATTTTGTTCTCAAAAACTTCTCCTCAACCGAGAAGAAAGAACTGCCAACCACGCTGGAAATTGCCGGCGACGCGGTAGAAGCAATCATCAAAGATGGACTACCAGCAGCCCAGCAACGCTTTCACTCCTAAACTAAAGATGTGAACAACCCGCAGACCAAGGCATTAGTGCGCCTTGCTGCACTCTTCAAAAACAGCTACCCAACCGCCAAGCTGGAAGCATCAATCACAAATAACCGACTCAGGGTCATTGCGCCTCAGGGTGCCAACCCGTTTGTGTTGAACCTGATCACCGATCTTCGGGCGTCAAAAAAACTTTCCAACGTTCAGCTTGTGATTGCGGCGACCGGCCGAGAATCTGAAGAACTCGGCGAGGCGCTGCAGGAACTTGAACCAACCGCCGAAATCCTTGAGTTTCCAAGTTGGGAAACACTTCCTCACGAACGCCTAAGCCCGAGCCCAGAAACCGTGGGAAAGCGCGTTCGCGTTCTGCACCGACTTCATGAATTACAAAAAACCGATGCCAAGCACCCCGTTTACGTTTTGGCTTCGATTCGCGCAACGCTTCAGCCAGTTATTGCTGGGCTCGGTGAACACTTCGCACTGAAACTCGAATCTGGCAAAGACTATTTGCTTCCAGAGCTCAGCCTGAAACTGGTTGAACTTGCTTACGAGCGGGTGGATATGGTCACCCGTCGCGGCGAGTTTGCCGCCCGTGGTGGCATTGTTGACATCTTCCCGACCACGGCCGAACATGCAATTCGCCTCGAGTTCTTCGGCAACGAACTTGAAGAGATTCGCGAGTTCTCGGTAGCCGACCAGCGCTCGCTTGCCACTGCACCTCTAAAATCGGCCGAGATTTATCCTGCTCGCGAGGTGATAATCACCCCGGCAGTTGCTGCCAGGGCTCGCGAAATGGAACATGAGTTTCCGAATCTCTCAACCATGCTTTCCAAAATCGCCGAGGGCATTCCTGTCGAAGGCATGGAGTCGCTAGCGCCCGTCTTGGTGGATTCGATGGTTCCGTTCAGTTCCTATTTGCCGACTGATTCCGCAGTGGTGATCTTGGGGCCTGAGAAGGCTGCAGCGAGGGCTGCATCTCTGGTTGAAACCAACGACGAATTCCTGCACGCTGCCTGGGATGCCGCAGCCGAGGGTGCCAGTGCACCGATCGATTTGAGTAACGGTGGTTTCATACCAATCAAGGATTTCCTGGCCGGCCTCAAAGAACACTCGCTTATTGAACTGAGCCAATTACCTTCTGGTGAAGATGAAATCAACCTGCAACTTTTTGACCTACCTAATTTCAATCTGGCAGAGACCTCGGTAGACCAGTGGCTCGATGATCAGCTGAAGAACGGCCAAGAGATATTCATCACGGTGCCTGGCCACGGAACCGCAGAGCGTTTGGTAGAGAAGTTGACTGCCGCTGGGTTGGGAAAAGTTGAAGTTGGCCAAGCGGCGCTGACCAAGGGTTTTGCAAGTTCCACGGGCAAGTTCATCTTGCTCACCGAGGCTGATTACTACGGAAAGAACTCGGCCTACGTAAGCCCCAAGGCGAGGAAGCTTGCCGCTCGCCGAGGTGCGGCAGTAGACCCGCTAACGCTAAAACGTGGTGACTATGTGGTTCACGAGATTCACGGAATTGGCCGATTCCTGGAGCTTGTTTCTCGCAGGAGCGGCACGCCCGGGCGCCAGCACGAACGTGAATACCTGCTGGTCGAATACGCACCATCGAAACGTGGTCAGCCAAACGATACCCTCTTCGTGCCAACCGACAGCCTCGATCTACTCACCCGCTACGTTGGTGGTGAAGCGCCGGTTCTTTCCAGAATGGGCGGCAGCGACTGGGCCAACCAAAAGGGCAGAGCACGCAAAGCGGTTCGAAAGATTGCCATCGACCTGGTCAAACTGTATTCGGCCCGCATGAATGCGGCCGGCCATGCGTTTGGTTCAGACACCGCTTGGCAGCGCGAGATGGAAGATGCCTTCCCATATGTTGAAACTCAGGATCAGCTAAACACCATCGAAGAAGTCAAACGCGACATGGAACGTTCGGTTCCTATGGACCGACTACTCGCTGGCGATGTTGGGTATGGGAAAACCGAAGTCGCCATCCGTGCAGCTTTCAAAGCAATCCAAGACGGCAAGCAGGTGGTGATGCTCGTTCCAACCACGCTTCTCGTTCGCCAGCACACCGACACCATTGAAAACCGTTTTGAAGGTTTTCCCGTCACCGTTCGAAGCCTCTCTCGTTTCCAAACCGAAAAAGAGTCAAAGGAAACCATCAAGGGGCTTGCCGAAGGTTCTGTCGACATGGTCGTTGGCACTCACCGCCTGCTCTCGGGAAACATAAAGTTCAAGAATCTTGGCCTGATCATCGTTGACGAAGAGCAACGGTTCGGTGTTGAGCACAAAGAGAAGCTCAAGGAACTCAAGGCGAACGTCGATGTACTTTCAATGTCGGCAACACCAATTCCTAGAACACTTGAAATGGCTGTTACTGGCATTCGTGAAATGTCAACGCTCGCAACGCCGCCGGAAGACCGTCACCCGATTCTGACCTATGTTGGCGCCTACTCAGACAAGCAGGTCACGGCAGCCATTCACCGCGAGCTCCTTCGCGAGGGCCAAGTATTTTTCGTTCACAATCGAGTTGAAAACATAGAGCTGGTTGCCGACCACATTCGCAGCTTGGTGCCAGATGCCAGAGTTGCCGTGGCTCACGGACAGATGGGTGAGAACGCACTCGAACAGGTGGTCGTTGATTTCTGGGAGAAGAAATTTGACGTCCTAGTTTCAACCACCATCATCGAAACTGGTATCGACATTCCAAACGCCAACACGCTCATTGTGGATCGAGCCGAAAACTTTGGCCTCAGCCAGCTTCACCAGATTCGCGGACGCGTTGGCCGTAGTCGCGAACGTGCCTATGCCTACTTCTTCTACGACCCGAGCAAGCCGCTAACCGAACTTGCCCATGACCGCCTAGCAACAATTGCAACCAATAATGAACTAGGTTCTGGCATGCAGGTGGCTTTGAAGGACCTTGAAATTCGCGGTGCCGGTAACCTGCTCGGCGGCGAGCAGTCTGGTCATATTGCCGGAGTAGGTTTCGATCTATACCTACGCATGATTGGTGAGGCCGTAAACGATTTCAAGGGAATCAAGACCGACGCGCCTGCCGAACTGAAGTTGGAATTGCCAATCGACGCCCACATTCCAGCTACTTATGTGGATTCGGAACGACTTCGCCTTGAGGCATATCACAAGCTTTCCGCTGCCAGTAACGCGAGCAACACTCGCGCCGACCTCGAAAAGATCAAAGCCGAACTTGAGGACCGTTACGGTGTGGCTCCAAACTCGGTTTCAAACCTCATCGACGTAATTGAACTAAGACAGTTTGCCAACCGCATGGAACTAAAGGACGTTCTTCTGATCGGGCAGATGGCAAGAATTACACCAATCGAGTTCGATGAAACCACCCAGGTTGCCTTCAGTCGGCTGTACCCAGGCTCTCGCTACCTATCGGCTGCGAAAGTGCTTAGCGTTCCGACCCCAACCGAGGCTAGTGACCGCGAAATGATCGTTTGGACCCAGGTGTTACTTGAGCAGCTCAACCGCGCTCGAAAGAGCGCCAACTAGTTCAGCCGACTGGGCAACTAGCACCTCAAACTCGCCGGCTTCAAACTGCCATCCGCCGTCGTAGTGTGCAAAGCGACGGGCGGCAACCGAAACAGTGACCTCTACCGAAGCACCCGAAGCAACCGAAACCTTTTCAAACCCGGCGAGCCAAAGCTCAGGTCGATTGACAGAGGTGTTCTTGCGGCGTAGGTAAACCTGAACCACGCTCTGACCGGTGCGGTTTCCGGTGTTCGTGACCTTTACGGCAACTTTCATATCTGCCGTGGTCGAGGCCTCGGCTGCCACGTTTAGGTCGCTGAACTCGAACGAGGTGTAACCAAGTCCGTGTCCGAACCAGTAGTTCGGCTTGCGGCCTTCCTTGATCCAAGCGCGGTAACCAATGTTGATTCCCTCGCTATAGACCAACTGCCCGTTGGTTGGATTGGTGTTGGTAACCGGAGCCTCGGAAAGCGGTCCCCATGTGGTGGGTAGGCGTCCGCCAGGTTCGCTCTGGCCAAATAGAACATCTGCCAGCGCGTTTCCAAACTCTTCACCAGGGAACCAGGTCAGCAAAATAGCCGAAACCTTTTCCTTCCAAGGAAGCTCAACTGGGCTTCCCGAGTTCACCACGACCACGGTGTTTGGGTTCACCGCGGCGATTGCCTCAACCAGTTCGTTTTGGCGACCTGGAAGTAGCAGATCCTTGCGGTCGTAGCCCTCGCTCTCAACGAGTGCGGTAGTTCCAACCACCACAACGGCTACCTCGGCAGCCTTGGCCGCTTCGATTGCCTTCGCCCACTCGGCATCCTCGGATAGTCGAGGAGCTCGGTAGCCGAAGAAGCCGGAGAAACCAGACATGAATGAAGGTAGACCGCCAATGAATGCAAGTTCAACGGTCACCGTGGTTCCTGCCTCAACCATGTAGTCGAAATAGGTCTGTGGTGGAGCCAAGAAAGCTTCGGCAAGATCCATGCCCTCGTGAATCTCTAGCTTGTCGGTGTGAACCACTTCGCCATTCACGCGGTAGGTGTGAGTTCCAATGCCGCCGCCGCCGAAACGGTGAAGAGCGGTCTCGTTTGCAGTGAACTGAACGCTCGCGCGAAGTCCCTTCACCGATTCACCAAGGTCTGCGGTGTCGGCAAGGTAGAAACCAGCCTTGCGAGACTCCCGACCGTGGCTCTTGCCATCGATGTCGATCCAGTCCAGCACGATTTCGCCATCGACCAATTGGTCTAGCGGGAAATCGTCCAGGCTATCCACCGCGTGGAAGCCAACCGCGTAGGAAACATTCTTGCCCTGAGCCTGAATGCCGACTAGCGGATGAACCGGTGCTTCGGAAACAGTTGTGGCACTTCCGCCACCTTGAACGCGGCCGAACTTGGCGTGCGAACCGATGAGGGAAATCGCAGTTTCAGGCTTCAGCGGCAAAATTCCGTTGTTGCGAACCAAAACCATGCCGTCGGCTGCAATTTTGCGAATCTCTGCGCGACCATTAATTGGGGTCACCTCTTTGGTAACGCTGGAACCCAGCGCACCTACTCGCTTTGCCAAAAGCAAGATGCGGGCGACTTTTTCGTCTAGCGCTGCCTCTGAAACCGCGCCCGATGCAACGGCATTCTCCAACCCTTCGGCCCAAGGAGTACGAGGGCCAGGCATTGCAAGGTCGTTACCGGCGTTACCAGATTCAACCACTGAGCGAACAGCGGTCCAGTCGCTGACCACCATGCCGTCGAATCCCCAAACGGTGGAAAGCGGGTTTCGAAGCAAATCGTTTTCACTGCCGGTTACACCGTTGATGCTGTTATAGCTAGACATGATCGACCAGGTGCGAGCCTCGCGAACGGCTTGTTCAAACGGAGCCAGGTAAACCTCGTGCAGGGTCTGCTCATCGACCACGGCGTTTAGGGTGAAGCGCTCGTTCTCGCTGTCATTGGCAATGTAGTGCTTAGGGGTTGCCGCCACACCCTGTTCCTGAAGTCCGGAAACGTAGGCAGCAGCTAACTCACCGGTTAGCAGCGGGTCTTCGCTATAAGCCTCGAAGTGGCGACCACCAAGCGGTGAACGGTGCAGGTTGATGGTTGGGCCGAGCACTACGTCCACGCCCTTATTGCGAGCTTCGAATGCCGAAATATGACCGACCGAGGCCAAAGCGGCTCGGTTCCAAGTAGCCGAAACGCAGCTTGCAGATGGCAGAGTCAAGGATGGCAGGCGTTCATCCCAGATTGGTCCACGAACACCCGAAGGTCCGTCAGAAAGAGTCATTGAGCGAAGCCCAATGCTTGGAAGCGCGTACGTCTTCCACATGGTTTCTCCGGAGACCACTCGAGCCTTTTCGGCGAGGGTCAGCTTGGCAACTAGTTCGGTAATTTCTGCAGGAAAAGAAGTCATGCAGAAAATTTACTATAAAACCTATCGGTCGATTGGTTTTTGAGATAACAGTTTCATTGCGTATTGGAACGGCTCGCGCATGTCAAAGGTGTCGTCCAAAAGCCACTGTGTTTGAAGGCCGTCCCAGATTGCAATCAAAAGCGTTGCTCGCAACCGGTCCTCATCGGTCACCGGCGAATTCGAAGCCATAATCACAGCAAACTCTTCACGAATCTTTGCGTAGCGTTCCAAGAAATACTCATGGGCCGGGTGCTTCCTGTCGGTAGCTTCGCCAACCAAGTTTGCCCATAGGCGAGTTAGCGCCTCATTCTCCATGTTCTGAAGCATGCGCTCATAAAAGGCTTCGGCCCAAGGTAGGGTCTCGTGGTGAATGGAAACCTCTTGGTTATGCTCTCGCTCTTCCACCAAAGCCAAAAGCAAAGCCTCCTTGGTGGGGAAGTGGTGCAGTAGGCCGGCTTGGCTCAAACCACATGCCTTAGCAATCTCTCGCATTGAAGTTGCGTGAAAACCGAAACGACCAAACACCTCAATTGCCTGCTGCAAGATCTGCTCACGCTTGGCAGTGCCCTTGGCGTAAGCCCCTCGCTTCTTGGGTTCGGTCATCTAAGAAAGATA
>CANFJH010000011.1 GCA_947447395.1 Microbacteriaceae bacterium
GCCATGAGCTCAGACCTAATTTGAGCATCGGTTAATTTGGTCAACTTACGATGTGAAGCCGTGTGGTTCGCGAGTTGAATTTGACCGCGCTCCTGCAGCGCCTTCAATCTCGGTGCCAAAGCCGCCCATCCGGGAGCTCCGGAAAGCACAAAGAAGGTCAGCTTCACCGAAGGGTTGCTTTCCAGCATCTTTACATATTGACCAAGGGCTGTTTTCGATGCCCCATCATCAACGGTCCAGGCGATTCTTCTGGTGGCCGATTTCGGCAAGCCGGTGATTGCGGCTCGTGGCCAGGCAACTGCCGCATCAGCAAAGGAAAGAAAAGAGGCCACCGCAAACGCGAATAGCGATTTGCGAGTGACCTCTTTGTTCCACATGAGCCGACTATGGGACTCGAACCCACAACCCCCGCTTTACAAGAGCGGTGCGCTACCAATTGCGCCAAGTCGGCAAGCTATTACGCCTACCCCTAACTAAATGTTAGTTGGTGGTTACCGGCGCAACAGTTTGTAGCCACTGCAAGAACATGGCGGCATTGTTTAGCTCACCCTGGTACTGCTGGCCGTTCACCATTACAAAAGGAGTTCCCTGGAAAGTCAGATTGCTGCCTGGAATCTTCGCCTTGTAGGCAGGAGTCTGGTTTTTAGCCCAAGTACTCCACTTGGCGTTTGTGATGCAATCCAAGGTGGATTGGTCGGTGATGCCGATTTGCTTGGCAAGTGAAGCCAAGGCGGTGTTATCTGGTCCGGCGGTGTTTTCCGTTGGCTGCTGGTTATAGAGCGCCGAGTTGAAATCCAGGAATTGATTTGGGTCGGTATCGGCTACGCAGAGCAGCGCGCTTCCGGCACGGCTCGAGTATTCGTTTACTGAGGCGCCGTCCAAGAAAGAAATTGGGTGAACTTCTAGGTTGTACTTTCCAGCCTTAACCAATTCTTTAATTTGAGGCATGTTAGGAATTTCGAATGCCTTACAGGCTGGGCACTGAAGGTCTTCGTAAAGCGTGATGGTAGGCACCGTAGCGTCGATGTCGCTCTTCTTCTTGGCAACAACTAGGTCTTTGGTGATGGTAATTCCACCGTTGGTGAACGCCGTGCTCGGCCCATCGGCAAGTTTGGCCTGGCCGGCGAAGAAGGTGCCCCAGTTCAGCGCAACTGCGATTGCAACGGCAACAACCGCAACAACTGAGCCCGAAATAATAAGAGCCTTCTTGCGAACTTCGCTCTTCTTCTGCGATTCGCGCATGGCCTTGGCTTTGGCGCGGGCAGCTTCGCGCTGCTGGTCGCGAGTTAGTTTCTCATTGCTCATGTTCAATCCTTACTCCAACTTGCAATCACTGCAGTCGGAAGTTTCTAGTCTAAAACAGTTGGCAGGTATTTAGAAAATGAGACTAGGTTCTGAGGAAACACTCAGGTTAGTTACAAATCGGTGACATTTCGAACCAGACCCTAATAACCACTGGGGTGAATGGCATAATTGGCATACCCACTAACGCCCGTTTTTGGGCTCTTACACAAAGGATCGTCCGGCACGTACCTGCCGGTTTAGGAGAAATATCATGGCAACAGTTACATTCAAGAAAGCCACTCGTCTTTACCCTGGCACTACCCGCCCGGCTGTAAACGAGCTAGAGCTTGAAATCAAAGACGGCGAGTTCCTAGTACTCGTAGGCCCTTCGGGCTGTGGAAAGTCGACCAGCCTTCGAATGCTGGCCGGTTTGGAAGAAGTTAACGACGGCCACATCTTCATTGGAGACCGCGACGTTACCGATGTTGAGCCAAAAGACCGCGACATCGCAATGGTTTTCCAGAACTACGCTCTTTACCCTCACATGACCGTTGCCGAGAACATGGGCTTCGCTCTAAAGATTGCCGGTGTTCCAAAGGAAGAGCGTGCCGAGCGCGTTCTTGAGGCAGCCAAGCTTCTTGACCTTGAGCAATACCTAGGCCGCAAGCCAAAGGCACTTTCCGGTGGACAGCGTCAGCGTGTTGCAATGGGTCGCGCAATCGTGCGCAAGCCACAGGTGTTCCTAATGGACGAGCCGCTATCTAACCTAGACGCCAAGTTGCGCGTTCAGACCCGCACCCAGATCGCTTCGCTTCAGCGTCGCCTCGGGGTAACCACCGTTTACGTAACCCACGACCAGGTTGAAGCTATGACAATGGGTGACCGCGTTGCAGTTATGAAGGATGGTCTGCTTCAGCAGGTTGCCACCCCTCGAGAACTATACGAGCGCCCAGCCAACGTTTTCGTTGCTGGCTTCATCGGTTCGCCTGCAATGAACCTACTTCAGCTACCTGTTACCGCCTCTGGTGTTTCATTCGGCGACGCAGAGATCAAGGTTGAGAAGAGCGTTCTTGCCAAGACCAAGGCAAAGACCATCACTGTGGGTCTACGCCCAGAGAACGTCGTTGTTGCCAAGACCGGTCTGCCACTAGTGGTTGACGTTATTGAAGAACTTGGTGCAGACGCTTACATCTACGGTTCGGTTCAGGTTGGCGGAGCCAAGGCTGATGTCACCGTTCGTGTTGAGGCAAACAGCTCGGTGAAGGCTGGCTCGACCATCCACATCGCACCTAACGGTGACGCTCACTTGTTCGACGCAGAGTCGGGCGAGCGCCTTAACTAGTGAGTCAATCTCTAGACATAACAACTGCCGCGGTAGATCCAGCACTTCTGGATTTACCGTGGCAGTTGCCATTGGAAGACTGGCCGGCCGATCGCATCGCCGCTTTGCCAAAGGGTCTTTCACGCCACACAGTTCGCTTCGCCCACTTGAGCGATCACGTAATAGCCATCAAGGAAACCCTGCCCGAGTTAGCCAAGCGCGAGTATGAAATGCTCAAGAAGCTAATTAGCCTCGCTGTTCCTTGCGTGGAGCCGTTTGCGATTATCAATAATCGAACCGACGAGAATGACAATCCACTGCCTGCGGTTTTGATTACCAGGCACCTAAAGTTTTCACTTCCCTACCGGGCCATGTGGTCGCAGGGCTTGCGCCCGGAGACCGCCTCGAGACTCGTGGACGCGCTCGCGGTGCTTTTGGTTCGCCTTCACATTGCCGGCTTTTTCTGGGGTGACGTATCTCTTTCGAACACCCTCTTTAGGCGTGATGCCGGAGCGTTTGCTGCCTACCTGGTCGATGCCGAAACCGGTCAGCTCTACGACGGCGGCCTATCTAACGGCCAGCGCGAAAATGACCTGGAGATCGCTAGGGTCAACATCGCCGGTGAGCTTCTCGACCTCATCGCCAGCGGAAATGCAGCTCCCGGCGTAGACGCCAACGTGGTCTCCGATCGAATCATCACCAAGTACCGCAACCTCTGGAAAGAGCTAACCGCCGCGGAAGTGATTGGTTCTACCGAGAGGTGGAAAATCAACCGCAGAGTTGAGCGCCTCAACGACCTTGGCTTCGACATCGAAGAGATGACCATCAAGGCCGATGGCGAGGGTAGCACAATCAAGATTCAACCGAAGGTGGTTGATGCTGGTCATCATGGTCGCAGATTGCTGCGCCTCACCGGACTTGACGTTGAAGAAAACCAGGCTAGAAGACTCTTGAATGACCTAGACGAATACCGACTGGCTCACCCGAGACCTGGCGCCGACGAAGAAGTGCTGGCTCACGAATGGTTGAGCCATGCCTTCGAACCGATCATCACAGCCATTCCAAAGCACATGACCGGGAAGTTAGAGCCTGCAGAGATTTACCACCAGGTTTTGGAACACCGCTGGTTTATGTCTCAGGATATGAAGCGCGAGATTTCCTCTACCGAAGCAGTGAACTCTTACATCAAAAATGTTTTGGCTCACCGCCGCGAAGAAGAAGCGTTGATTGAGATGACCACCGGTTCGATAACTCTTCCCGACGCAGTGCCATCAGGCACCATCAAGGTTGATAACGAAGACGGCGAAGTCGACTGGCGAGACCTGGTCTAGTTCTTAGAGCGAAGCTTTGAAACTTCGTACAAGGTAACGCTGGCAGCGATTCCCGCGTTCAACGATTCGGTAATTCCACTAATTGGAATGCTCACGATGGCGTCACAGTTTTCGGTAACCAAGCGGCTAAGACCCTTACCTTCGCTACCTACCACTATTAGCAGTGGCTCACGGCCAAGGGTGAAGTTTTGAAGGTTCATGTCGCCATCGCCGTCTAGGCCAACTACGAACACACCCTTCTTCTTGTATTCCTTGATGGTTGCGGTTAGGTTTGCTGCCAGTGCCACAGGGATTCTCGCGGCGGCTCCTGCCGATGTCTTCCAAGCCGCTGCGGTTACACCGGTTGACCGGCGCTGCGGAAGAATTACACCCTGACCACCGAATGCCGCAACCGAGCGAATGATTGCCCCAAGGTTACGTGGGTCGGTGATTCCGTCCAGTGCTACAAAAAGTGGCTTTTGACCGCGCGAGAGAACCTTGTCTAGCAGGTCAACCGGGTGCTGATACTGGTAGGCAGGCACCGAAAGCGCAATTCCCTGGTGCACGGCGTCGAAGCCGGTCAAGCGGTCAATTTCAGGCTTGGTGATTTCGTTGATCGGAATCTGGCGAGCGTTTGCAAGCTGCAGAGTTTCCTTGGTGCGCTCGTCCATTTCGATACGGTTTGAAATGTAGAGTGCGGTTGCCGGAACCTTGGCACGAAGCGCCTCTAGAACCGAGTTACGGCCGGAAAGAACTTCACCCGAGTCGGCCGCCTTCGAAACACCCTTGGTGTTGGTGCGACGAGCGCCGGCAACACCTGCGGTGCGAGCGGTTGGAGCTAAGAACTCACCCTTGCGAGTGGTGCTTTTTTCAGGCTTGTTACCCTTGAATGCCTTGTGACCCTTGCGGTCTTCTGCCTTAGGGGTTGGACCTTTGCCCTCTAGTGCCTTTCGGCGCTGCCCGCCAGAACCGACAGTTGGGCCCTTCTTGCCCTTTGCTGTGCCTGGGCGTTTTCCCTTGCTAGCCATTAGTTACTCCACATCCATACGGTCTTACCGGCCTGATCTTCAATGGTGACACCCATGGCCGTTAGTTCAGCGCGAACCAGGTCGGCTCTCGCGTAGTCTTTGTCTGCTCTTGCTTGATTGCGATCGGCAATCAGCCCTTCGATTAGGTCAATCGTTTCGGCAGTGGCAACTTTTTCGTTGCTAGTCAAATCTAACCCGAGTACGGCCGACATGCGAACGACTTGTGAAAGTGCCGTGGCGACCGAGTCTTTATCTGCAGCGTCTAGGGCTGTGTTTCCAACCCGGACGGTGTCGTGAAGAACCCCGAGCGCAACCGGAACATTGAAGTCTGCGTTCATGGCGTCCTGGAATTCTTGTGGAAGTTCGATCGGGCTCGAAGTAGCAACCTCACCGGCCCTACGCACAAAGTTCGAAATTCTAGCTACCGCAGTTACCGCCTCAGTAAGCGAGCTTGGTGAGTAATCGAGACTCGAGCGGTAGTGCGCCGAAGCTAGCCAGTAACGAATAGCTGCCGGGGTTCCAAGTTCGAAAAGTTCTTCCACACTGACACCGTTACCCAAAGACTTGCTCATCTTTTGACCGGATACCGTGACCAGCCCGTTGTGCATCCAGTGCTTGGTGAAACCGAAACCGGCAGCGCTGGACTGCGCCAGTTCGTTTTCATGGTGCGGGAATCGCAGGTCTAGGCCGCCGCCGTGAATGTCAAAAGTTTCACCCAATTCGCTAAGTGTCATTGCCGAACATTCAATATGCCAACCAGGACGACCTCTGCCCCAAGGAGAGTCCCAAGAAGCGGTTTCCGGTTCACCAGCTTTGGCGCTCTTCCAGAGTGCGAAATCGTGTGCAGCTCGACGCCCGCCGCCAATGGCTTCGCCTTCCATGTTTTCAAGTTTCTGCCGGGTAAGTTCTCCGTAGCCTGCAAACGATGCGGTATCGAAAAATACGTTGGCCGATGCCGAGTCCGCTTGGTAAGCGTGACCACGTTCAATCAATCGTTCGATTAGCGAGATCATGCCTTGGATGTGTTCGGTTGCATGTGGCTTGTGAGCAACTGAAGCCCCAAGCGCTTCGTAAACCTCGTTAAAACCAGCCTCAACCGTGCTCGCTAATTCACGCCAGTCTTTGCCGAGTGCGGTCGCATTGACCAAGATCTTGTCGTCGATGTCGGTGACGTTTCGAACCAACTTGACTTCATAGCCGTGGCCGATTTCCAACCACTTGGCAATGATGTCGAAGGCGACTGCGCTTCGCAGATGGCCCACGTGTGGAGCCGATTGCACCGTTGGGCCACAAACGTAAATGCCCACCTTACCCTGGGTTAGCGGAACGAAATCAACCAGCGATTGCAACTTGCTGTCGTAAAGCTTCACTTACTTATCCTTACTTTGGATAAGCGCACTGGCTACAACCGCCACGCCTTCGGTGTTCCCAAGGAAACCTAGGCCGTCGGTGGTGGTGGCACTGATGGTAACCGGCGCGTGCAAAATTCCGGTCAGAGCCTGTTCAACCTTTTCGCGCATTGGAGCAACCTTGGGTCGGTTGCCAATAATCTGCGCCGAAACGTTGATGATGGCGAAGTTCGCTTTAGCAAGCAAGTTCATGGTTTCCGCCAGAAAAACCTTGCCGTTTGCGCCTTCAAACTCGGGACGATCGACACCAAAGTTAGATCCAATGTCGCCAAGACCGGCAGCCGATAACAGCGCATCGACGATGGCGTGGCTGAGCGCATCGCCGTCGCTGTGGCCGTCAAGGCCCCGCTCGCCTTCCCAGACAATCGTGCCGAGGAATAGTAGCTTGCCTTCATCTTGCGAGAAGCGGTGAGTGTCGGTTCCGATTCCGGTGCGCTGCTCTCCCCCAATGAGGTGGCTTGCCAGCAGCAGGTCGTCTTTGGTGGTTACTTTCATCGCAAGTCGGTCTCCGGCAACCGAAAGCACGCGGTGGCCGGCCGCCTGAACCAGCGATGCGTCGTCGGTGTGATCCTTGGTGATGGCGGCGTATGCGTTTCGAAGTAGCTCGGTTGGAAAACCCTGCGGGGTTTGAGCTGCGCGTAATTCGCTGCGATCGACAGTGTCTAGAACTTCGTTGTCTAGCGTTCGCTTCACAGTGTCGTGTACCGGAATAACCGGAACGACTCCGAAACCGCTAGCACGAACCTCGTCGACAACGCGATCGAAGACCTCGGTTGGAGTGAACGACCTAGCGGCATCGTGGACCAAGACCACATCAGCGTCACCAGAAACCTCGGAAAGCCCCAGCGCAATCGATTGTTGGCGAGTTTCGCCGCCTGCGATTATGGTGAGCGAAATTGCGTCAGGTACCAGCTTGCTAACCAACTTGAGGTATTCAGCCTCGTGGCCGGTTGGAGAGGTGATTACAAGTTCACGAAGATCTTTGGTTCCAACTGCCCTGGCAACCGCGTGCTCAAGCAGCGTAGTGCCAGCCACGTGAACCAGCGCCTTGGGTTTGCCGGCACCGAGCCGCTGGCCCAGGCCTGCGGCCACCAAAATAACCGCTACGGACATGATCTACCTTTAGGCGGAAGCGAGCACTTCGTCGAGAAGCGCTCCAGCCTTCTCTTCATCGGTTTTCTTG
The DNA here is from genome assembly GCA_947447395.1 of Microbacteriaceae bacterium. GTDB lineage: Bacteria > Actinomycetota > Actinomycetes > Actinomycetales > Microbacteriaceae > Rhodoluna. Next base: position 7,536 of record CANFJH010000011.1, read on the forward strand.
GCAAGTGCCAATTCGGAAATCAAAATCTGACGAGCCTTGGCAAGCATGCGCTTTTCACCGGCTGAAAGGCCTTTGTCCTGGTCGCGGCGCCATAGGTCGCGAACAACTTCGGAAACTCGAAGAACATCACCAGAGGCCAACTTTTCTGCGTTTGCCTTGAAACGGCGAGACCAGTTCGTTGGCTCTTCAATGAAGTCGGCACGTAGAACGCCGAAAACCTGCTCGACACCCTTTTTGTCAATGACGTCGCGAACGCCAACCTCAACTACGGAAGAGGTTGGTACCCAAATCTCTAGGTCACCCTGTGCAATGTAAAGCTTGATGTATGGCTTGGTCTCACCACGCATGGTGCGGTCGGCTACTTCAACAATCTTCGCTGCTCCGTGATGCGGATAAACAACGGTCTCGCCAACTACAAACTTCATGTGGTGAAATCCTCTCGAAACGTCGATTTTACCACGCTTTGGGGCATAAATAAAGGGTTAGACTATTAGCGCAAATAGCAAAGCCTCGGAGGAAATTGTGGTTGTTCGTAAGTTTGTTGCCGCTTTAGCTGTCTTTACCGCTTTGGTTCTTGGAACCACCGGTTGCAGCCTGACACACAATGTTCCAACTCTCCAGGCATACTCCCCAAGCGATGGCACCGACGTCACGGTCGACGGCGTCAAGGGCCTAAACCTGATCTACCTAACCGAGCGCAACACCCCGGCTACAACCAATGAGGTTGGCGCAATTATTGGTTCGTTCGTGAACACCACCGACGCACCGGTTCAGCTTCGCTTGCAGTTCAACGAGGACGGCTCGAGCGCTCCAGATGTAATTACCAACCAGAAGCGTGAATGGGTTAGTGAAACCATCGCACCTGGAGCAAAATACGACCTCGGCTACAACGAAAACCCTGCCCTTGCGGCGATTGTTTTGCAGGCCGATGGAACTACCGCAGCACCTGGTTCGCTGGTTTCGGTTTGGCTAGCAGTCAACAACGGTGCTGGAGTAGAGGTTCGCCTTCCAGCACTTGATGGTTCTCTCGAGCAGTACTCGGCCTTGGTTCAAAACCTTGGCAACGCTGCTCAGTAAGCTCTAAGCCTCGAACTTATAACCCAAGCCGCGCACCGTAATAAGGTGCTCTGGGCGAGCAGGGTCAGATTCAATCTTTGAACGCAGACGCTTTACGTGAACGTCTAGAGTCTTGGTGTCTCCAAAGTAGTCGTGACCCCATACGCGATCAATGATCTGCCCTCTGGTCAAAACGCGATTCACATTCTCGAGAAGCAGTTCAAGAAGTTCGAATTCTTTCAACGGCATGGCAACCTTGTTACCGTTTACGAAAACCTGGTGACGCTCGACGTCCATCTTCACAGGTCCACCGATGAGCACCCCGTCGGTGTTTTCCGATTCGAGAGCTGTGGTCTTGCGTCCAAGCACCTTGTTGATTCGAGCAAGTAGCTTGCTTGAAGAAGCCAACTTGGTTACATAGTCGTCGGCACCGATTTCCAAACCAACAACCTCGTCGGTTTCGGAATCCTTGGCGGTCAACATGATGATTGGCACATTGGAGGTTTGGCGAATAATCTTGCAAACTTCGTTGCCGCTGATGCCTGGAAGCATAAGGTCGAGCAAAATCAGCTCTGGATCAGAATCATGAAAACGAGCAAGTGCCTCGTTACCGTCCACCGCGAAAATTACCTGGTGGCCTTCTTTTGGCAACAAACTTCCGAGACTGATGCGGTAAGACTCTTCGTCTTCGACAACCAGGATTTTAGCCACGGTCAACCTTTCGCTTCGATTGCTTCATTACTTTCTTAGCAACCGTAGGTAACCGCAAGGTAAACGTTGAACCAACACCTAGTTTTGAAAAAAGTTTGACTTCGCCCATGTGGGAAATGGCAGCGTGCTTCACGATGCTCAAACCGAGGCCCGTTCCACCGGTTTCACGAGACCTCGACTGGTCTACGCGGTAGAAGCGTTCGAAGACGCGAGCCTGTTCGTCTTTGGAAATACCAATGCCGCTGTCTTTCACAATGATGTTCACAACGCCGTCAACTAACTCGATTGCAACACCCACTGTGGAACCAGGGTTCGAATAAATGATCGCGTTTTCAACCAGGTTCTTGACCGCCACCGTGAGCATTTCTGAATCTCCGTATACCTCAATGGATTCGGAGTTGGAAAGGAACTCAACATTCACATCACTCTTTTCAGAGCGCCAACTGTTGCGATCAATTGCATCACGCACGACGTCTACGAGATTCACCAAGTCGGTACTCGTCACGGTAGAAGAACTCTGAATTCGAGAGAGTTGAATGATGTCTTTTACCAGAGCGCTCAGACGCTTCGCTTCCTTGCTGATGTTTTTGACCAACTTGGCCATGACCTCTGGCTGGTCGAGTGAGTTTTCCATGGCTTCGGAAAGTAAACCAACGGCACCGATTGGGGTCTTTAGTTCGTGCGAAATATTTGCCATGAAGTCTTTGCGCATTTCATCGAGACGATGACTTTCGGTACGGTCCTCAACAATCAGTAGCACGTTACCCTCGCCAATCGCCTTAGCTCTGGCGCTGATAAACAGCTTGCCGCCCTTGAACTTGGTTGCCAACTCGGTGTCGAGTGTCAAAATTTCTTCGCTGTTTCGACACTGATCCACTAGGTCATTGAGCTTTTGATGCACGAGTTTTCGACCATCGACGAGACCTGTTGCCAGGGCTCCTCCGGTAATTCGAACGATCACGTTCGACTGATTCAAAACCATTCCGGCAGGCGCAATTACTTCGAGTAGTTCGGCGGCAGAGTCGGAAAGGGTTTCGGCTTGAGAGTAACGTTCAAGCACATCTTGGCGAATGTACATCGCCGAACCCCCTACGACTATTGCCCCGACCAGGAAGCCCATAATGAGCGGAAGCCAGATGTCGTTCATAGTTAAAGACTAGGCGAGAGCGGCAAAGTCATTTTCATGTTTCCCGAACGGTTTACCCCGCGTTTTCACCAAGTTAACCTTGTGAAGGCAGTATTGCGCCTATGCGCGAAGTATTTCAGACCGAACTCAAAGAAGTTCAGGACCGACTTGTTGACATCGCTGGGGATGCCACCAGAATTATGGAACAGGCCTCGGCCGCTTTCATTAACTCAGACGTAACCCTCGCAGACCAGGCGCTTGCCAGCGCCGATGCCATCCACGAGAAGGCGCTTTCGCTAGACGAATCGGTTATTCGCATCCTCGCTCGCCAGTCACCAGCTTCCCGAGACCTTCGCATTCTAGTTTCGGCGCTTCGCATCAGCGCTTCACTCGAACGCATGGGCGCCCTAGCCGGTCACATCGCTCAGATTGCACGTTTCCGCTACCCAGGGTCGGCCATTCCAGCAGCGCTTCTGCCTACCTTCCAGGAAATGGGCAAGCTAGATCTTGAGCTGGGTAAAAAGGTCGTCAAACTGCTAAAGAACACCGACGTTGATCTTGCCAAGGAAATTCAAGCGGAAGACGAGCGAGTCGATGAGCTTCACCGTAAGGTTTTCGACATCGTGCTTTCAGACGAATGGAAGGAAAACGCCATGTACACGGTGGACGTAACCCTGGCCAGCCGTTATCACGAACGCTTCGCCGACCACGTGGTCGATATTTCGTCGAAGGTGAGTTACCTCACAACCGGCGCCTGGAACGAATCCGAATAAAACTACTTTTTGTTTCCCTGAGCTGCCACTGCTGCAGCACCAGCGGCAGCAGCCTCTGGATCTAGGTATTCGCCACCAGCAACTAGCGGCTTGAAGTTTGCGTCCAACTTGTACACAAGCGGAATTCCAGTTGGAATGTTTAGTTCGGCGATCTCGTCGTCAGAAAGTCCGTCAAGGTGCTTCACCAAGGCACGCAGGCTGTTGCCATGTGCGGTGATTAAAACCGTGCTGCCGCCCTTTAGGTCCTTTGAAATTTCGTCGTTCCATAGCGGAAGCATGCGAACAAGAACATCCTTGAGACACTCGGTCTTTGGGATTTCCTTTAAGTCTGAGTAACGCTCGTCATGGGCCTGAGAGAACTTATCGTTGTCATCGATTGGCGGTGGCGGCACATCGAACGAACGGCGCCAGGTTTGGAACATTTCCGGACCGTATTCGGCCAAGGTCTGAGCCTTGTCCTTGCCCTGAAGTGCTCCGTAGTGACGCTCGTTTAGACGCCAGTCACGCTTAACGTCGATCCATACCCGCTCGGCCGCATTCAGTGCAATGTGAGCGGTGTTGATGGCACGCTTTAGCTTGCTTGTGTAAAGAAGGTCAGGCTTCAAACCCGACTCGGCTAGCAACTCGCCGGCACGCTTTGCCTCTGCGCGACCCTGATCGCTTAGGTCTACATCCACCCAACCCGTGAAAAGGTTTTCCTGGTTCCAGACCGAGTTTCCGTGACGCAACAAAATGACTGTGTATTCATGTGACATGCCCTCAAGTTTAGTCTTGATAGGTGGCTAATCTTTCGAGAATCGGCACGGTGACCCGTGGAACGACCAACCCCAACCGGTTGCGTCGCGTCGATCGCTTTATTGCCACTCTCCCGGCTCTGAAAAAGCCAAACCCGGTAGTGGTCGATTTGGGCTATGGAGCTTCTCCAATAACCGCCGTTGAACTTCGTGAACGACTTCTCAAAGTGAACCCCAGAGTTCGAGTTGTTGGCGTTGAGATTGAGAAAGACCGCGTTGCCAAGGGTTTGGAGATTGCCGAACCAGGCTTGGACTTCTTGCTCGGCGGTTTCGAGACACCGCTTCCAGCAGGAGTTGCCAAGGCAGATGTAATTCGAGCCTTCAACGTTCTGAGACAGTACGACGAACGAGATGTGAAGCCAGCCTGGGAACTAATGGTTTCAAGACTGGGTCAGGACGGCGTACTCATCGAGGGCACCTGCAATGAAATTGGCCGAGTCAGCAGCTGGGTCACGGTGACGCACGAAGGCCCGAAACTCTTCACAATCTCACTGCACCTAGGCACACTAGAACAACCGAGCATCGTTGCCGAAAGACTACCCAAGGCGCTCATTCACCATAACGTTGCCGGTGAGCGCGTTCACGATTATCTAAAGGCGCTGGATCAAGCCTGGGCTACTCACGCACCCTTGAGCACCTTCGGCGCAGTGCAACGCTGGCTTGCAGTTTGCGAGAGCCTAACTGCTGCCGGCTGGCCAATTGTGGTCAACCGCAAGCGGTGGCGCCTCGGCGAACTCAGCGTGGATTGGTCGGCGGTTCGGCCTAGCTAAACGGCAGGCAGTTCGTCGCGCGCGTCGTCTTCGCTCATGCCGGTAGCACAAAGCAGGTCAACGAGCATTGGGCGAAGTAGCAGCAACACGGAAGCTTCACGAAGTTGGTCGGCGATGCCGAACTTCTTTGGATCGAGTTGGTGAATTACCTCGAGATAACCGGACCTGGCTTCATAGAGGAACTCTTCGTTTTCGGTTGACTTTGAAAGTGTTTTACTGGCGTCAAGGACTTGTTCAATCAGGTCTGCCAAATACGGGCGGGCAACACCATCGCGAATCAGGAAATCGACTCGGCGAACGATGACTCGCAGGTTTCTAGTGGCAAGGTCCATGCCCCGCATGAGTCTCAGTTGGGCACCAAGGTCGTAGCGTTGCTTTTGCAGAAACGGCGACAATCTGGAAATTGCCACGGCGCTGTCGAGCGACATTCGCCAGTTATCCACTAGCGGCTGGGTTCGGCGCACCTGAACGAGGATCTCGTCAGCTTTCTTAACATCAACATCACGCAGTGCAGTGCGAAGTGATTCCAGAGAGTCTAGGAACACTTCGAAAAGTGCCGAGGCGTCTTTGCGAGCAAGACCCTTTGGGTTTCGCGGAATCAAAACCGTTACCAACAGCGAAGTAATCGCAGCCACCACACCGTCTAACGGACGAACCCAAATCCCACCCGCAGGCAGCGGAAGCAATTGAATGAACATGGCCTGAATACCCACAGTGAGAGCGAAGCTGGTGCTCTGCGTAATAAAGCGTGCTCCTAGCAAACAGATCAACAGCGTGACCGCCATCTGCCAAACACCCTGGCCGAAGACTTGCACCAATAGTTCGCTGGCAAATAGACCGCTGATTATTCCGAGAGCCGATTCGATAACCCTCCTAGGCCTTGCGTCTCGGGTGAAACCGAGGGTGGTGATGGTGACCGTAACGGCGAGAAGCGGGTTTTTGTGACCGAGCACGAAGTGGGCGAATGAATAGCTAGCCAGAGCCGCCAGAATGATTTGAATGACCGGTGGAATTGATTCGATTACTCGGGCCAAAGCGCTTTTCAGGCTCCAACTGATTTTCATCGACGGCCCATCATCAACTTGTTACGCGGCACGGTGACAACCTTGCCTGCCGATTGTGGCACAATCACCTGCTGGGAAGCGGAGATGTTTCCTTCTACTTCGAGCGGGGCATCTTCGGCAACATTGCGTTTGATTACCGCGAGCGCAATTGCACCGGCTTCGTAGTGCGTACCTGCCGAGGTGATTCGACCAACCTCGGTTTCACCCGAGAATACTTTGGCTCCAGGCTCCGGCAGGAGGTGACCTGAGCCGTCGAGGTGCAAAAGCACTAGGCGACGCGGCGGATGCCCTAGATTATGAACCTTGGCAACCGATTCTTGACCTCGGTAGCAACCCTTGGATAGGTGCACTCCGGTGGCAAGCCAATCAAGTTCGTGCGGAAGGGTCTTTTCGTCTACCTCTTCCATACCAGGCCGGAAGGCGGCAACCCGCAGTGCTTCAAGCGCAACGAGACCGGCATCTAGCAGCGGGCTCGAATTAGTAACTGATTCGAAGTAGTCCCATGGTTCTCCGGTTGTGGTGGCGTAGCGATAGCCACCCGGATAAACCCCTGGCCAGGGATCATGCCAAACCAGGCTGGCACCCTCAATCGGTGCGCCAAAGCTTGCAAAGACCTGCAATTCGTCGTGGAGAACGATTTCTACTTTGGTTCGAAGTTTCATCTTCGTAAGGTGAGCCAATGTGTGCTCGGCCACCGTGGCATCAACAATTAGGCTCGCGGTTTCACCGTCGTCAACAATGTGAAGTGCCGCCTCTATGTGTCCTTGAGGGTTTAGCAACAGCGCCTCGCAGGATTCGCCCGACTTCAAGTTGACAATGTTTTGACTCAGAAGTACGTGCAACCACTTGAGGCGATCTTCACCGCTCACGGTAATCACCTTGGAATCAAGCAGCACCGAGGCTTTACCGCTCAGTAAGTCGCGCTGTTCAACCAGCGGATTACCAAACGAAGCAGTGGCCAATTAGCCGACCTTTTCAAGTCGGGCAGAGGCGTGAGACTTCAGCTCGACACCTGGAAGCGCAATGTCCCAAGCCCAAAGCAAAGCATTCTCAACTAGTCCATACATGCGAGTTGAATGGCGGTAAGTTTTGGCACCTTCAAAAGCAACTCCGTGTGCCGAGGCCAATTCAATTCGACCCGAGCGAACCCACCCTCGGTAAAGCTCTGCCATGCCACCTGGATGAATCGTTGAAACCTCGATGTCGTATCCACCATGCTCGGCACGGAATTGCTCCATCGCTTCGTAATCGGAAATTGGGTTTTCGCCCTTGCCTGGAATTAGACCAGGACCATAGTCAAAGTCGTTTCGCGCTCTGGCGACTCGCCAATAGCCAAGCTCACTTGGTAGCGCTGTGCCAGCCTCGTCGTTGAGTTTGGCGGAAGAGATGTATGTGAGCGCAGCCGACCCATCGTGAGCGAATTCAATTTTCTGGGAAAACTCATGTTCAACACCGTCGATGGCGATGATGCCGGTTCCCTCCCACTTACCAACAAGGAACGCCAGCGGGGTGAGCTCGATCGGCAACCCCTCAGGAAGTTCGAACAACTACTTCTGCCCCTTGAAAAGCTTGTAAAGCACTAGGACGGAGACGCCCGCTATTGCAAGCGATGCCAAAACCAGCAGGCCGGTGAAAAACATTTCGAATGAGAAAGTCATGGTTTGATTTTACCTTTAGTTGCCTAGGTGAGAAGTAGGTATACCGATGCGATTGAAAGCATTAGAAAAGATCCGCCGGCAACGAAAACGAGTTTGGTCACAAAGCCGTCCACGTCTTCTTTGAATAGGTGAATAAGCGAAACCACGGCCAGCGAGCCGGCCAAAATGGCACCTGCCCAAATCAGTGCATACTTACGATCCACGAAGGTGACGGCAATTGTTGCAATTGCAACTGCCACCCAAATGGGAATGATTTCGCTCCAACCCTGTTTCATACCTTAAACTTACCTCTAAGACTCATTGGAGCGAGATGGCATCACTTCTTGTACTTTCGGCAACGCCGGAACAAGAAATTCTGCCCGCCCTGAGTCTTTTGCCGCACAAGGTGCGAAACATCCCCGCTGAACCTGCCGGAATCGTCAATGCCCCTTCGGCCGACTTGATTTTTCTAGACGCCCGCTCGGATCTAAACAACATGAAGTCGCTGGCCAAAGTCCTTCAAACCACTGGGCTTTCGGCGCCGCTAATTCTGATCGTCACCGATGGTGGCCTTGCTGCCGTGAACGAGGAGTGGGGCGCCACCGACATAATTTTGACCACCGCGGGGCCTGCCGAGGTCGATGCCCGAATTCGCTTGGCGCTCTCGAAAAATAAGCCGAAGGCTCAGGCCGGACTTGTGGAAACCAACGGAATCTCAATCGACGAGGTCACCTACGCGGCAAAGGTCCGCGGAGTGCCGCTAGACCTAACCTACAAAGAGTTCGAACTACTCAAGTTTTTAACCCAGCACCCAGGTCGAGTTTTCTCCCGCGAACAACTGCTATCCGAGGTTTGGGGCTATGACTACTTCGGTGGCACCCGCACCGTGGACGTTCACATTAGGCGCCTGCGTTTCAAACTTGGCGATCTTGAGGCGCTGATTGGCACCGTTCGAAACCGCGGCTACGCCTTCAACCCCGACAAAACCGAAGACGAAGAAGTTCCGGTCGGTTACTAACAGTTTTCCCACTGGTTACCTATAAGTGGCAGAATTGTCTCTATGTCTGAAGAAACCATGGCCATCGCCTTGCCCGATCTTGGCGACCTGCCAATTGATCGTTTCCTAGACCGCGAACTCAGCTGGCTTGCATTCAATCGCAGAGTGCTCGAGCTCGCCGAAGATCCAACCTTGCCGCTACTGGAGCGAGTGAATTTTGCCGCCATCTTTGGCTCTAACCTCGATGAGTTTTTCATGGTGCGAGTCGCCGGTCTAAAGCGCCGCATCGCAACCGGTCTCGCCGTACGTTCGGCATCTGGTCTTGAACCACAAGAGGTTCTGCACGAAATCAGCACCGAGGCTCACCTGCTTCAGCAGAGGCACGCCACCACCTTCAAGGAAGTACTCGAACCCGGTCTTCGCGAAAAGGGTATTGGCCTGGTCACTTGGAGCGATCTGAGCGAAGAGCAGAAGCTAAACCTGAAGGCTTACTTCGACAACCAAATCTTCCCAGTGCTAACGCCGCTCGCTGTCGATCCGGCTCACCCATTCCCATACATTTCTGGCCTTTCGCTCAACCTGGCAGTCGTTCTTCGCAACCCAGACAACCAGAGCGAACACTTTGCGAGAGTTAAGGTTCCACCGCTGCTCCCTCGATTCGTTCGCGTTCCAGGCAGCACCGGCAACACCGATGTGAAATTCATTCCGCTAGAAATGGTGATCGGCCAGTTCTTGGCCAAACTGTTTGCAGGTATGGAAGTGTTGCAACACCACACCTTCCGTGTGACTCGAAACGAAGACCTCGACGTAGACGAAGACGAGGGTGAGAACCTTCTCGTAGCACTTGAGAAGGAATTGCTACGACGCCGATTCGGCCCACCGGTTCGCCTAGAAGTCGCCAACAACATAAACCCTCAGGTGCTCGAACTGTTGATTCGCGAACTAGACATCGACGAAGAAGATGTCTACCGTTTGCCAGCACCGCTGGATCTAACCGGCCTTTTCGAGATTGCCGGCATCAAGCGTGCCGAGCTGCACTTCGCACCACACAATGTGGTCACCAACCGCTACCTGCGCAACACCGACGAAGATAAGGTGAACTTTTTCCGCGCAATTCGTGAGCGCGAAATCTTGCTGCACCACCCATACGAATCGTTCTCAACCAGCGTTCAAGAGTTCTTGGCACAGGCCGCCGCCGACCCAAAGGTCTTGGCAATCAAGCAGACCCTGTATCGCACTTCTGGCGACTCCCCCATCGTCGATGCACTGATCGACGCAGCCGAAGCTGGTAAACAGGTTTTGGCACTGGTGGAAATCAAGGCGCGTTTCGATGAGCAAAACAACATCACTTGGGCTCGCAAGCTTGAACAGGCTGGTGTTCACGTGGTTTACGGAATCGTTGGCCTTAAGACCCACTGCAAACTTTCGTTGGTCATTCGCCAGGAAGGCGAAAACTTGCGCCGCTACTGCCACATCGGTACCGGAAACTACAACCCGAAGACCGCTCGCTTCTACGAAGACTACGGTCTGCTAACTTCGCGCGATCAGGTTGGCGAAGACCTCACCCGCCTGTTCAACCAGCTTTCCGGTTACGCTCCAGACGCCAGCTTCAAGGCCCTGCTTGTTTCGCCAAACGGTGTTCGTGAGGGATTGACCGAACGTATCGAGCGCGAGATTGATTTCCACCGGGCTGGAAAACCGGCTCGCATTCAGATCAAAGTCAACTCGCTGGTCGACGAACAAATAATTGACTCGCTATACAAGGCTAGTCAGGCTGGTGTTCCAATTGACGTCTTAGTTCGAGGCATGTGCGCACTGAAGCCTGGCGTTCCTGGGTTGAGTGAAACCATCAATGTGCGCTCGATTCTAGGCCGCTACCTTGAACACTCTCGCGTATTCTCGTTTGCCGCTGGGGGCGATCCTGAAATCTTCATTGGTTCAGCCGACATGATGCACCGAAACCTTGACCGCCGCGTTGAAGCGCTGGTTCGAATCGTGCAGCCAGATCACATCAAGGAACTTCAAGATCTTTTCACTCTTTCGATGAGTGATGAGTCTTCAAGCTGGCACCTACAGGCAAGTGGGCTTTGGGAGCGTCACCAGTTCGACCTCCAGGGTAAAAAACTTACCGACGTCCAAGATGAACTAATGCGTTTTACCGCAGGCCGCAGGGTGACTAAAAAGTAATGACCGTTTACGCAGCAGGCGCCATCCTTTGGCGCATCGAAGAAAACCAACTTAAGGTTGCCCTAGTTCACCGTGGTCGCTACGACGACTGGAGTTGGGCCAAGGGCAAAGTTGACCCCGGTGAGACCTTGCCACAAACTGCTGTTCGAGAAATCCGCGAAGAAACCGGCCTAAAGGTCAAGCTTGGAGTTCCGCTAGGAATTCAGCGCTATCGCCTGCCGAATAAAAATCTTAAAGAGGTTCACTATTGGGCAGCGAGAGTAACCGAGAAGGCGCTAGCCAAATCAACCTTTGCTCCAAACGAAGAAGTTTCTCAGGTGGTGTGGTTTACCCCGGAACAAGCGCGTGCAAAGCTCAGCTATAGCCATGATCACGAACAGCTCGAAACACTTGAGGGTTATTTCAACCGAGGCGTTCTAGACACCGAGCCACTGCTCGTGCTTCGTCATGGCAAGGCTCGCTCGCGAGCCACTTGGAAAGACGGCGAAGCCAGCCGACCATTGCTTGCAGAAGGTAACGATCAGGCCGAGGCACTGCCTAAACTAATCAAGGCCTATGGCGCTCGATTGGTTTTCACCAGCCCATGGACAAGGTGCCTAAGCACAATTGCCTACTACGCTCAAAGTTCCAAGGTGAAGGTAAAGGTAAGCCCTGAACTCACCGAAGCCGCCAATGCCAAGAAGCCTGAGCAAACCAAGGATGTAACCAGAGCATTGGTGAATCTGAACAAGGCAGTACTAATTTGCACTCACCGCCCGGTTTTGCCAACCATCATCGAAGAGTTAGAAACTCGTGCCACCAGCAAGCTCAAAGCAAAACTTCACCTTATAGCCCCGCTGAAGCCAGGCAGCCTAGCCGTGGTGCACTTGAGTAAAAACTCCGACCCAATCAAACGCGTGGTGGTCGACGTTGAAATTCAGGCAGCGCTAGCCGTAAAAAAGAAATGAGCCGGTCGCGTATCGCGGCTCTGGCACTGATCAGTGTCGCCGTTTGTTGGGGCGCGGCATTCGTGCTCATGAAGCCGGCCATCGAACGTCAGCCGATATTCAACTTCCTAGCATTTCGCTTCACTCTGGCAGTAATCGTCATGGTTCTAGTGCGTCCTGGTATTTTGAAGAAATTGAATAAAGACCTACTTCTACAAGGAAGTCTTCTCGGGTTAGCACTTGGTGGCGGCTACGTTACCCAGACCATTGGCTTACATTTCTCAACTGCTGCCATCACCGGTTTCTTCACCGGGCTCTATGTTGCACTGACACCCCTGCTTGCATGGGTGTTGCTAAGGAAAAAGGTCAGCACCAAGGCCCTGATTGGTGTAGTTCTGGCAACCATCGGTCTCGCCATAGTCTCTTCAGGTGCCATCGAACTTGGTTGGGGCGAAGTAGCGCTTCTCGCCTGTGCAGTGCTTTTCGCACTCCACATCGTTGGCCTCGGTCAGTGGAGTTCCAATCACGACAGCTACTCCCTGACAATTGTTCAACTCACGGTTTGCGCGCTACTCAGCTGGGCCGGCGCATTTGCTTGGGAAGGCGGCATTCAAAGCCCTCCCGATGACGAAGTCTGGTTCGCAATCATCTTCTGTGCGGTTCTGGCCACGGCGGTTGCGTTCTTGGTACAAACTTGGGCGCAGGGCCTTTTGGACCCATCACGCGTTGCCATCATTCTCACCAGCGAAGTCGTTTGGGCAGCCGGAATTTCCTACGCAGTTGGCCAAGAAAGCCCAACTTTCATTAGCCTTCTCGGAGGTAGCATCATGTTGATTGCCATGGTTATCGTTGAATGGCCAACCAAGCAGAAAGAATTGGTTCCTCTGGAACCCATGGTGCACTGATGAGCATTCTCGCAATCGATGCCGGAACCACGGGCGTCACGGTCCTAGTAGTTAGTGCGCAGGGCGAGATCACTTCACGCGGGTACAGCGAGTTCGAGCAGCACTTCCCAAAACCAGGGTGGGTTGAACACGACCCGGAACAGATTTGGCAAGCCACGCTTCGAGCAAGCCGGCAAGCACTAGCAAACAGCCAGAACATTGAAGCAATTGGTATCACGAACCAGCGCGAAACACTGGTGCTATGGAACCGAGAAACCCTAGTGGCACCTCGTAATGCAATAGTGTGGCAAGACCGGCGGACGAGCCAAATTGTTGATGAGCTGCAAGCTCACGCAGAAACCATTAGAAGAAAAACTGGCACCGGTCTCGACCCTTATTTCACCTCAACCAAGTTGGTTTGGATTCAGCGAAACGAACCTGAAGTCTGGGCCGGAGTAATTGCCGGAATCACCGCAGTCGGTACTGTCGACAGCTACCTGATTGCAAGGCTCACAGCGGGAAAGAGTCACATCACCGATGCCAGCAATGCATCGCGCACGCAACTCTGTAACATCGCAACTGCAACCTGGGACGACGAACTCCTAGCTATGTTCTCCATCCCACTAAGCGCGCTACCAACTATTGTTCCGAACTATGGAAACCTGGCTAAAACCAACTCCGACGCATTCCTAGGAATCAATGCTCCGATTACCGGAATTGCCGGTGATCAGCAGGCGGCCCTCTTTGGTCAAGCTGCTTTCGAAGAGGGCGACTCAAAGTGCACTTACGGCACGGGGGCATTCTTACTCACCAACACTGGCAACAAAAGAGTTGAAAGCCAGAACGGTCTAATCGCAACCATCGCCTGGCAAGCGCCGACCGGCGAGATTACCTATGCGTTGGAAGGATCAGTATTCGTGGCAGGTTCTGCCGTGCAATGGTTGCGTGACGGTCTCAAAATCATAAAAGAGGCCAAAGATGTTGAGGAATTGGCCAACCAAGTTGAAAGTTCAGAAGGTGTGGTTTTCGTTCCTGCCCTCACCGGGCTCGGGGCTCCCTACTGGAAACCAGACGTGCGGGGAACAATTTTTGGTATCACCCGAGGCACCACCGACGCCCATATCGCTAGGGCAACACTTGAAGCTGTGGCTTTTCAAGTGACAGACCTAGTGCGAGCAATGGAACAAGACTTGGGTAAGCCAATCAACACACTCCGAGTTGATGGCGGGATGAGTCAGAACAACTTATTGATGCAGATTCAAGCAAACTGCCTGGATCGAACCATAGAACGCGGCACCGTAATTGAAACCACAGCCTTAGGAGCTGCTTACCTCGCTGGACTTGGTGTTGGTATCTTTTCAGACAAGCTGGCGCTTGAAAGAATTTGGAGTCTTGGTAAAGACTTCGATTCAGACGGAAAACCTTGTGATCTCAACGAGTGGCATGACTACGTAGGCAAACTTATTCAATAGACAAAACGCAACGCGTGCGCAGCCTCTAAACTAAGCACATTAGAAGGTAAATCGCTCACCATAGTAATTTGCCGCTGAGTTAACGGGGGAATGTGACTAACTGGAGAAAACCAAAGAATCAGCGGTATCAGGGTTTAGTCGGGTTACTTGTGCTGAGTATTGCAGTGGTTGCATTCTTCGTGGTTGCCTTTACTCTTCAAACCGTGGATGTGACCCTTACCGAACCACCCACGAAGCAGACCTTCCTTTCTTGGTTTCCCGTTTCCTATAGCTGGCAGGCGCCTCCACTTTTCGCCGTTATCGCAGCGCTGACCATCGGCTTGATGGTCGTGGTGGCATTCGTTGGCCTGGAACTGCGCGATGTCAACTTCTCGCGTAGGTCGCACGATAAGCGCCACAAGCTCCTTGCCCCCTGGGTTTTAATGCGTTCCACACGAGGTGTTTTTCACGGCGACGTCACGGTGACTGTGCTGATTCCGGCACACAACGAAGAGGAACTAGTTGGCGCGACCATTGACTCGCTAATGACCCAGAGTCGCAAGCC
>CANFJH010000012.1 GCA_947447395.1 Microbacteriaceae bacterium
GTACCAAGCGCCAACACCGATCTTCTGGTCAGACATTTCGGAACGCAAAGCGGGATCCATCTCAACGTAAGGGTTCCACTCCTCGGTGCGTCCTAGGTTAACCAGGAGGTCATGAACCTTGCCAGCAGTGGACTTGATTTCACGGGTTGCGATAACAGAAAATTTAGAGGCCATAAGCCAAGCCTAGCCAAAGAGCCCTGCGCCGACACGCTAAACTTGAGAAGAAGGCATCGTCGCCGCCGCCCACAAAAGTGCAACAGCTACCCCTGCAGGAGATATTCCGTGCCAAAAATCATCGTCGAGGTAATGCCAAAGGCCGACCTACTTGACCCACAAGGCAAGGCAGTGGCAAACTCGCTGAACCGCAAGGGCCACACCGAGATCACCGCGGTGCGCATCGGTAAGCGAATTGAACTTCACTACGCGAACACTCCAACCGAGGCACAGCTTGAAGAAGCCAAGACGTTCGCTGCCGACTTTTTGAGCAACGGTGTTATTGAAGACGTCGTAGCCGTTACCGTCGAGGCGTAACTCGTGAAGATTGGTGTAGTAACTTTCCCAGGAACCCTCGACGACCGCGACGCCCAACGAGCCGTGCGCTTAGCTGGCGGAACCCCAGTACCGCTTTGGCACGCAGACACCAACTTGCACGAGGTTGACGCAGTTGTGCTACCTGGCGGTTTTTCTTACGGCGACTACCTGCGCTGTGGTGCAATTGCTGCCCAGGCGCCGGTAATGCAAACGATCATCGAGAAGGCAAACCAGGGTTTGCCAGTGCTCGGCATCTGCAACGGTTTCCAGGTTCTAGTTGAGAGCCACCTGCTACCCGGCGGCCTGATCCGCAACGAAAACCAGCACTTCATTTGCCGCGACCAGATCCTAGAAGTTGAGAACACCTCGACCGCCTGGACCAACCAGTTCGAGCTCGGCCAGCACATCACCATTCCGCTGAAGAACGGTGAGGGCGGCTACATCGCCGACTCCGAAACTCTCAAACGTCTTGAAGGTGAAAACCTGATCACCTTCCGCTACGTGGACGTAAATCCAAACGGCTCTATGAACAACATCGCTGGCCTTCGTAACGAACGAGGCAACGTCGTAGGTTTGATGCCTCACCCTGAGCACGCCGTTGAAGCCGGCTTCGGACCAGACATGCCGGCTGCCATGCGCTCGGGCGTTGATGGCCTAAAGTTCTTCACCTCAGTAATCCACTCGCTAGTAAACGCGTAAGGCCAAAGATGTCAAACAACAAGACCGCAACCAACGTTGACACAACGAAGGAAGCCAAAAGCACTCCAGACAAGCACCAGCCTTGGAAAGAACTCGGCCTAAAGCTTGAAGAGTACGACGAGATCAAAACCATCCTCGGACGCCGCCCAACCAGCGCCGAACTAGCCATGTACTCGGTCATGTGGTCTGAGCACTGCTCTTACAAGTCTTCCAAGATTTACCTTCGCCAGTTTGGCGAGAAGGTTACCCCAGAAATGACCAAGAACCTCATGGTTGGTATGGGCGAAAACGCTGGTGTGGTTGACATCGGCGAGGGCTGGGCGGTCACCTTCAAGGTTGAAAGCCACAACCACCCAAGCTACATCGAACCTTTCCAGGGCGCTGCCACCGGCGTTGGCGGAATCGTGCGCGACATACTCACCATGGGCGCTCGCCCAATCGCGGTCATGGACCAGCTCCGTTTCGGTGCCCCAGAAAACTCTGACACCCGCCGCGTGGTCGACGGCGTCGTCGCCGGCATTTCCTTCTATGGAAACTGCCTAGGCCTTCCAAACATCGGCGGCGAGACCGTCTTCGACAAGGTCTACCAGGGCAACCCTCTAGTAAACGCATTGAGCGTAGGAGCCTTAAGACACGAGGATCTAAAACTAGCCAAGGCATCTAACCCTGGCGACTTAGTGATCCTGTTCGGTGCACGAACCGGCGCCGACGGCATCGGCGGCGTATCCGTCCTAGCATCAGAAACCTTCGACAGCACGGGCCCAACCAAACGCCCAGCAGTTCAGGTTGGCGACCCATTCGCCGAGAAGGTGCTCATCGAGTGCTGCCTTGAGCTCTACAAAGCCCAAGTTGTTGCCGGCATTCAAGACCTCGGTGGCGCCGGGCTCTCCTGCGCAACCTCAGAACTAGCATCAAACGGCCAGGCCGGCATGCGCGTTCAACTCCAGAACGTCCTCCTCCGTGACGACTCGCTAACCCCTGAAGAAATCCTCATGAGTGAAAGCCAAGAGCGCATGATGGCGATCGTTCCTAAGAAGGACAAAGCAGCGTTCGAAGCAATCGTCAACAAATGGGAAGTCGAATACTCGATCCTCGGCGAAGTAATCAAAGAACCGAGACTTTACATCAACTGGGGCGACGAAGAGATTGTCAACGTTCCTCCTCGCACCGTTGCCCACGACGGCCCTGTCTACGACCGCCCAGTAGCAGAACCTAAATACCAAAAGGCTCTGAACAAGAACACCACCAAGAACCTAGCCAAGGCAGAGACCCCTGAAGAACTAGCAACCCAGCTAATTCAGATCGTCACCAGCCCTAACCAGGCCTCCAAGAACTACATCACCGACCAATACGACCACTACGTCGGCGGCAACACCGCACTGGCCATGCCAGACGACGCCGGCATGGTTCGAGTCGACGAAACCTCAAGCCTCGGCATTGCCATTGCCACCGACGCCAACGGCCGCTATGGTCAACTAGACCCCTATGCCGGCGCCCAGCTAGCACTAGCCGAAGCCTATCGAAACGTCGCCACAAGTGGAGCAGTACCAGCAGCAGTAACCAACTGCCTCAACTTCGGCTCCCCTGAAAACCCTGAGGTTATGTGGCAATTCAAGCAAGCAACCGCCGGCCTTGCCGACGGCTGTCTAGAACTTGGCATCCCAGTAACCGGTGGAAACGTCTCCTTCTATAACCAAACCGGCGATACCGCCATTCACCCAACCCCAGTTGTTGGCGTGCTCGGCGTCATCGACGACGTCGCAAGACGCATCCCATCAGGCTGGCAAGACGCCGGTCACAACATCTACCTCCTCGGCACCACCGAAGAAGAGCTCGACGGCTCTGTCTGGTCTGAAGTAATTCACGACCACCTCGGCGGCCTTCCTCCTAAAGTCAAACTCCAAGAGGAACTAAAGCTAGCTCAAGCACTCCAAGCAGCATCAGTCCAAGGCCTACTAGCCTCAGCCCACGACCTCTCCGAAGGCGGCCTCGCTCAGGCGCTTGTTGAATCAACAACAAGATTCAACGTCGGCGCCCGCGTCTACCTCGACGAACTAGAAGAGAAAAACAAGATCAGCAAAACCGCCGTTCTCTTCTCAGAGACCACAGCCAGAGTTCTAGTAACCGTAGGCCGCGAAGACGACGTCAAGTTCGTAGGCCTCTGCGAACAAAGAGGCATCCCAATCACAAGAATCGGCGTCACCGACACCGAACCAACCCTCGAAATCCAGAACATCGCCTCCTGGCCACTAGCCACCCTACGTGCCGCCAGCGAGGCTACACTTCCGGAGCTTTTTGCCTAAACCTTGGAGTTCATTCCGGCCCCGATAACTCTGGGGTTATTTTTAGATATAGTTTTTAGACAGCTTCGGCGAACTGTTCAATTGACTGTGTTGAAATATTTAGGCTTTCTGAATATTTCACAAAAGCCGCGTATTCATTTGCGTCTTCATGAATTGCGGGAGCGACAAATAATAGTGACGCATCGGGATTCGCAGCTAACTTCGATCGTAGGTGCCGTGCAATTGGAATCATTTCCGCATGAACTTGAACTCGACCAGTCATCAAGGTAACTTCAACTAATTTGAGGGTACCTTGCTCAAATACTTCGATGTCAGGTGTGTTTCCTGGTGCATGTGAAATAGGAAAACCTTCGTCGTCAGCCTTGTAGTGACCAATTACTCTTGATGTATTTGATTTAATTTTGAGCAGCAATGTCGTTAGAAATTCGAGTCGGAGTGGATTAGGAACCAACTTCAGTAGTTCATTTGTGCTCTTGCGCTTTTTGGCTAAGTGCACAAGCTCGTGTCGGACGGTTTCTTCACCAAAAAACTCAATCCATTTCCTCTGGTGTGCCTCATCCACATCTGCGTCATGAACTGTTTCGACCTCAGCCAGCAAAAGTAGTTGGTCATCAATCTCAGAAGCGAACGAAAAATATTCTTCCTCACTTGAAAACGTCTTCATTTCTGCATGTTCTTGCAGCACATAATCAACGACGGTCGATTTATCAGTGTTGATCGATACAAAACGACCATTACCCCTTAGCGAAATTAGACCAGTGAGGCGGAACTTCCTTAGTGCCTCATCAGGTTCCTCAGAAACGACAGTGTGCATTTTCATTTTCCCAACATGCCAGCCGCCGAGGATCTCCTCGCAAGCATCAAAAACTACTTCGTCACTAGCGGAGAATGACCATTTTTGTCGAAACGCAACTATGTAATCTGCCAATGCCTTGTAGTCAGCATCCTTCCAGACCAATAAAAATGGTAATTCGCGCCTGGAAATGCCAGGTGTGTCATTGCCTGGACGCGACTCTAACTCCCTAATGGTCTGAAGAAGAAGAACGAGTGGTCGGTTGTGATTCAAGACCCGTTGGAATGGATTTTTTCGGTGGTACTTTACAAAGGCGTTCAAAAACACGAATTCTTCATCGAACTTGTAAGTGATTTCGTCATCATTTTCGATAGTCTCTATAAACCGGTTACCCAGTTCACTAAACCTAATAACCTCGCCTATTCGGTAGAACACGAATCCCAGACGCTTCATTAGAGCAAACTGTGTATCGAATCTCGAAGGCCAACCTTTATCGAATCCAGCTTCCTTATGGTTCTGAGGATTGTCACTAATTAATTTTGCAACCTCGTCATCGGTTAGAAGCTCATCATCATTCCACTTCTCAAAGATTCCCGAAACTCTTTTAGTAGGCCTATAAAGACCAAAGCGAATAAGTTCACCCACAATTTCAACGCACAATGCGTTGGTGAGAATTTGACCATCAAAGTTCTTAAGAACTTTCAAGAAAGGACGCATTCGTTCTGGGTTTCTCATGGTGGTTGAAAGAAGCAGCGGTTTGTACTGTGAACTCCGAACACTACTCATAATTTTTCACAAGTACCTCTCTAGGCTTTTTATCCCCGTTGTCATGGTAACTAATGTAGTTGCTTTGCAAATCTACGACTTGGTGCTTTTGGGCCCAGTCGACCAATAACTTGTTAGTTTGATCTCTGTAAGTAAGAACATTAGAAAATGCCCACTTAACATTTGCATTTGTCAAACTATCGAGATAATTGAAGAACTCTAATTCCTCTGATTCGCCCCAAGACTTGTTGTATTCGGCCTGTGCAATTAGATAGGGAGGATCGAAATAAAAGAATGAATTTATTGGTAAATCTTCTATCTCGATAGCCTTCCTATAATCGCCAGCCTTAACTTGGATATTACTTTTGCTAGCCCAATTCAGATAGTTTTTCAAAGCGTCGGCAACATTTGAATTGAAATCAACATTTCCCACTGGTACGTTGAATTCTCCACTACCGTTGAAACGGATCATTCGATTGAATCCAAAAATGAGCAAGAGATAGAAATCCAAAAAATCCTTATCTGTTCCCTGATTGAACAGGGCACGAAGGGACTCATAGGCAGCTTTATTTTGATGAGCAAAATATGTTTTTGGAAATTCCGTTTTTAATTCTTCGGGAATAGCGTCTCCCAAAAAAGAGGATTTCAAACCAATTTCACGAATTCGACCTTCGATTTTCCGCATCAAAATATCAAAATTTTCTTGCTCCAAAAGCCACGCATGGAGACCTGAAACGTGAGTGTTGAAGTCATTCAATAAGTACGCCTTAGCCGGACTATTTATAGAGATTGATCCACCTCCAACAAAGGGTTCGATAAATAATGCGATGTCTTTAGGGAAGTGCGGAACAATCTGCGGAACTAGTTTCGCCTTGTCCCCGACATAAAATAGGGGACTTCGAATCACCTTCAATTTTCAACCTCAATAGTGAAAAGATATTCTCGGTGATCAGCAAATGAAGTTTTTCCAGAATTGAAATGCTTGTGAGGTTTTTCCACAATATTTGTTTTACCTTTTAGATGAGAAATCTCTTCAATTTGATCGAGTGTTATCTTGTTTTGGCTCGAACTGCTCTTCGAGTTGTAAGTATTGTTGTAAGAAATCAAAATAAATTTTGCTTCCAGGTTTGCAACTAAATCAGCTAACGAGTCAGCAGCTGCAGAACGAGAGTAGTCACTTAAGTTTTCTGGTTTGGGCTTTAGTGCCACTCCAAATAACTCGGGTTCATCCCATTTTGTCAGAGTTTCAAGTACATGATAAAAACGGCTGTACTGTCTGGAGTTGTATGGGGGATCAAGGTAAACAACATCAGACTTTATTCTCTTAGCTAGCGAATTGGCATCTTCGCGAAATACTTCGACGTCAGCTATTAGGGGATCAATTAGATCAAACGAAAACGGTCTATTTTTCCCAGTTTTTAGGTATGCCTCATAATGCCCAACTGTAATGGCGGACCGGTCTGCGCTGTATAGAAGTGACGCGATTGCGATTTGTCTATGCCTGTCGCTTTCATCTGGAAAGAGTATGTCAATTTGGGACCTTAGCTCTCCTATCAAATTCGCATCATGGTGAGAGAAATATTTTCCACCAAAAGAATTTCCAAAATAATTTTCGGCAGGGACTCCGTTGTTCGCAATTTGAATCAACGGCCTCAATTTATTTAGATCAAAGTCCTCAGTTCCGAAGAACCCTTTGTAAATCGAATAATTTGAATACAGTAAATCGTTAAGGATTAGGGTCTGAAATTTCCCTGCAACTGCATTTGAAACGATACCTGTGCCGGCAAAGGCATCAAAAAAAGTTCCCGTCAAGTGACGCGCTGGAATGTTGTCAACAATCCATGGAACTAAGGCCTTTTTACTTCCGATATAGCGACGATTACCAATTTGAAATCCCATAAGTATTCAATTGTCCCAGTAATGACTGACATTTTTGGTGCCATCCAGGTTTCCAAGAAACTGATTTAAATTCTCCCAAGAATTCAGATCGCTTTGAGATTTCTCTGAATTGATCCAACTCGAAAATGATTCCAATCAGAGTCCCATAATTTTTAAGTGCTCATAGTATGTCACTCTGACTTTCGGGCGTTACCTACAGGCGCATTTGATTTCCACAAAATTGGACATGCGTTTATGTCGTCGACTATTTCGCATTGATCCTGTTAGTGACTTGAAGTCCGAGCAAGGTTTCCTCAAGCGCCTTACTTTCCACTACCCGAACAACCCTTGCCACTGATGTTCCAATGCTTTTCCGACAAGGAAAAACTCGTTAGACGCGATAGCGTATTTCTCGGTCAAAATGGCGAATGCCACTTCACGATTATCGGGTTTCCTTTGGAATTGTCGATCTGCGCTGAGAATGGCCCTTGCTTCATTGACAGGTATCTCAGTCAAAAGCCGATCATTTCTATCGCGAATTACGAAGTCAGGCTGTGTTGGAAGTTTCACAATCCAAATAGAAAGGTCTTCGGAATCAAAATGAATATCGATTCGAGTTATGGCATGGGTGAAAAGAAGTCTTTCCAATAACTTTGATACTTTTGGCTGGGACATGGATCGGCCTTGGCCAGAAGCCATACCTAATAGTCTTTGAATCCGAGATCCGGTCGTGGGGCCTTCCACAGACAAAATGTTTTCAATAGTTTCTAGGAACAACCCCTCGGATTCTTTGGTCAAAGGTCCAATATTTTGATACTTCCAGACATCAGGAACAAATTCTGTTTCAGCGTTGCCAGAGGTTTCTTGTTCCAAAAGTTTGAGAACACTTGAGTCAAACTCTCTAAGGCCAACTGTGGCTGCGTCACGGGTTACAGGATCGTCGTCTCGAGACAAAGCCCAGAGGATACGGGCACTTTCAAGAGTCTTATGCTGGGACAAGCCTATTGCTGCGATCCATCGCTCTGTGGCGTCTGAGGAACGGGATTGCTCCAAAAGTTCTTCAAAGGGTGCTTTATCCCCAAAAAACTTATTTCTGTCCAATTTAGTTGTTCAACTCCGTGAGACTTGAATAAATGTAGGCGTGAAACCAATCGTGAAAATCACGTTCTTTTTCAAATGCTTCAGAAAGGATCCCAATTCCTCCAGCAGCATATTTCTCGGCAAGATTGTACAAATCTTCAATTTCCAATAAGGAAGATGCCTCATTGGTTTCGTTTACTTGTAATGCCGCGAATAAGGCGTTATCTTCAGGTTTGAAGTACTCCATTCGCACTCCTGTGTTGCTTCTCTTAAAATCTGACACTTTGTTCTTGGCGCTAAAACCTATTCCAATTGCAATCATCATTAGATCTTTGTTGCTGATGTCCTGCTTATCTTCACCAGCGAAAGCAACTTTTAGTTTTGAAATAGTTTCTAATTGTCTTTCATCAAAAGCCAAAAGAGTTCTAGTGGTTTTTTTCATGTTAGGAGACCTTCGATTCCCCGGCATTGGTGTCAAAATCAATCGCCAAAATTTTCGGTTTTCTTGAATCCAAGACTTTGGCCACTTTTTCGTTGTATTCAGTTTCAGTCATGAGGAGGATGATTTGGTGATTCGGCTTTCCGTCAATGCCCTTGGTTGCTTCAGCGATTACTCGTGAAAGATTCTCTTGAACTTCAGGTGCCAGACGCCCCATAGGCGTATCGACAACGATTGGGAAATTTAGCCCAGCCTCTTTGCTGAGCGTAAGCGAGAAAGCAAACGCCAGGCAAAGTCGTTCTCCAGCAGAGAGACGGTCAAGTTCACCAATATTTCGCTGATTCAACACAGAGACGTGAAAATCCTCGTCAATATTCACAGACTTGAAATAGTTCTGCTTCCAGGTCATGTCAAAGAACTGCTGCTCTAGGCTCTTCGAAACTGCATTTCGCACGGATCCGTTCATCGTTTCATAGAGCTCTTTCGCGAATCGAGCAGCTGTTTTTGCGAAATCAGCTTTCTTTCGGGCCGTTCTTGATTCGGCGTTTACTTGGGCTGCTCGATCGATATCTTTTTCTATGACCCGTATGCGGTTCCGTATGCCCTCGGCCTCGGAATTGGCCGTAGCGAGTTTATGCCGCGAACTAGCGGCAACCTGCCTTGCTGTCTTTCTTGCTTCGGCCATCTGTTTGATTGCTTCGTCGTCTTGGCCCTCTAGTGCGTGCGCAAGATCTTGCTGCTCGCCCGCCATTTTTTCTAAGGCATCCAGAGTGGAGTTTATTGACCCATTAATTGTGTCAATTAGGTCGCGTTGACCGGGGATCTTCCCTAACTCGACAAGGTAGGTAGTTGAATGCTCATTTAGCGCATCTCCGATCTCACTAATCCCAGAAAAACCTTCAATCAATTTTTTAATTGTTTGCTCTTCATGATTTCCGTGATTAAGTGAGCTTCCGCAAATACAAGAGCCGTCGGAAAGAATTTTCTTAAGATAATCCAAGGAAACTGGCGGTGGAAGTTCATTGTTCTCGTGTGCAATTTGAATTTTCTCACCCAAAGAGTGTAGGGCGGGGGCGAGGAGAGCGAGTGGAGCAATAGCTCGAATACGAGAGTGGAAATTAGCCTTATGATTTGACAGTTCTTTGGTCTTGCCAAGTACCGCCTGATCGATCTCTCGCTTGCGGCTGATGTTCGCCTCAAATTGGGCAATGTCCCCCAACATTGAGTCAAATTTTGATTCCTGGTCTTCGGCCTCTTGGATTTCTGACTGAAGTTCCTGTATTTCCAATTCTTTTTTGGAAAGTGCTTCATTTTTACTACCAAGTTCGTCAGAGAGTTTGTTGCCGTCGGCACCCGTAAGTCTCGCTGCTTTCTGATTTAGGCTTATGGCGACCATTTCTAACTTTTCCTGCATTCGGAATAACGTGTCAATTTGAGCCACCTCCTGAATTGCAGATTTGATTCGAGGAGCATCAGATTCTTTGAAGAAGCCAGCAAGCTTTTCACCATCAAACAAGAAATAAGGCTTGAATCTGGATGGTAGATTCCGCTCGATCCATGTTTGTGCGTTGGGTTCCACTTCATAACCATTTTCAATGGACCGCATTACCTGGACTGTTAATTCGGGCTCACCAAACGCATGAGCCAATTGTCCGGTTTTCTTGAATGTCAATTTCCGCTTTATGAATGCGGTTACTTTTGATTCGAGATCAATCTCAACGAGAACTTCAACATCCTCGTAGTCCCCTTCATTCATGCCAACTAACACAGGGTCGCTTAGTAGTTGTGTCCCTTTGTTTTTTATGTCATCAACTTCCCCGTAAATGCACCAAGTTACCGCATTCAGGAGGTTGGTTTTTCCTGCACCCATCGTGCCTTTGATAACTACAAAATCTGACTGGTCAGAAGAGAGATCAATATCTGTGTCTTTGTGTTGTCTGAAATTACTCGTTCGGATCCTGGTAATTTTCATTCTGCTACCGCGTCCACCGTCGGATCCCACTTATCGAAGTGAAGCTCTACTTCATGGGAATAGGATATTTGAGTAACCTGATTTCCTGCGGAGCTTATAAGTTCTCTGTTGAAAAGAGCACTCAAACACAACTTGACTTCTTGTGAGCATTCCAAGCCTGCGATTCCTCGTGCGATAGCTGTACGACTGTCCATCAGCCCCCCATTTCTATCAGAACTCTACCAATTTTCAGTGACACTTCATCTCTGTTGATCGAATCTTTAGCAAATTCTTCGATCCGCGCCAGTTCTTTCTTAAATACCGCTGGTGAAAGCTCTCCCGATATACTCACGCCTACCTCTGGCGCCACAACGAAATCGTAGACAGCCGCAAATTCTTTGTTCGAACTTGGCCTCAGTAATCTTCCTCTGCGCTGAATAAACTCTCTCGGATTTCCCGAGCTTGCCAAGATATAGGCGACCCTTGCATCAGGAATATCTACACCTTCATCAAGACACTTGATAGCTAAAAGAACGCGGGTGACGCCGTCTGCGAATTTCTTTAGAATCCAATCTCTCTCGCTCAGCCCATTGAGTCTTGGAGACGGACTGTTCGATTCTTCCCCGGTAACTTTTTGATAAGAAATCCCTAGATCAGACAGAATCTGACCGACTTGCGTTAGTTGATCCATGTCGTGGCAATAAACAAGCGTGTAGGTTAGTGATTCCTTGATCGGTGATACAAGTTCTTCGAACGCAGCAAGTTTTGAAACAGCCTTTTTTACAACAGCCGCGCGCTGAAATAACAACGTCTCTAATGCGCCGGTATCCCCGGTTTCGTTTGCCGCACCAATTGCGGCCGCAATTTTTTCGGAATAATAGTCGTATTTTTTAATTTCATGATCGTTCAAGTGCACGAACTCTGGGTAATACTTGTAATCACAGAGTGCCCGGTTACCTGTCTTTGGATCACGCCATGCAAGGGCTTCCGTCGTCGTGAATTCATAAACAACTGAACCAAAAAAGTTCATGATGGCTTTTGATCCTAAGTCATCAAAATATCTTTCAGGGGTTGCTGAAAGACCAAGACGATATTTGTATCCCTCGTTAAGAGCAAATTGGTAACTTGAGGCTCCAAGGCCATGTGCTTCATCCCCCACGAAAAGTGAGTTATCAAAGTTTTCAAGTAGTTCCGAAAATCGATTGATGAATTTCTCCGACGCGGCTGTTTTTTGAACGGCCACAACTATAAAGTTTGTGATGCGTTTAAGCTTTTTCTGCGAAATCGCTGTTCGCATATCGGATTCCCATTTTGGGTTTGATGAAGAAGCTAAAAGTGGCGAGAATTCCTGTAATTCAGTGAGCCATTGTTTTGCAATGTGCTCAAACGGGGCCGTAACTATAGTCAACGTAGATCCCAATTTCAGAACTTGTTCGATACAGCCTTTGGCGGTCTTGGTTTTTCCTGTGCCTGTAGCCATGGCAAGGATTCCCATGTAGCCCGCATCGCACCACTTTTGAATTGCTTGCTTTTGGTATTCCCGAAATTCAAGAATTGGTTTCGTATTTTGGGGCTTGGTTTTTCTGGAACTTATGTTTGGTCTGTCTTCCGGCGCCTCAGCTATCATTTTGTCTTCAATTGCTTTTGGCAAAGTTACCGTGACGAAATCCCCATTTCCGGTTCCATTCCAATGCCTCGCAAAAAGTTCTTCATCTGTTCCAACAAAAGGAGCGGTTCCAGGATCCCACGACTTGAAGACTTTGAACTCCTCGACATTTCCCAGCCAGCCGGACACAGTCTCGTTAATAGAACCGCTAAAACTTACTCTGTCCCCCGTCGAGTCGGTGAAAATACCGACTTTCGGGTGAAAAATGGGATCGTGTGACTTAGTTTCTTCGCCTTGATAGACAACGATCCTTAGATCAAGCCTGCCCCTTGCCATCAGCCAACACATAGCTTCAAAATGGTGGCGTTCAAGTAAAGAGCCCATCTCAGAAGG
This sequence comes from Microbacteriaceae bacterium, assembly GCA_947447395.1. GTDB lineage: Bacteria > Actinomycetota > Actinomycetes > Actinomycetales > Microbacteriaceae > Rhodoluna. Next base: position 12,439 of record CANFJH010000012.1, read on the forward strand.
CCTTAAATCGACATGGTCAAAAATATGCCCAAAGTCACTTCCTTGCTCAATCGCTTTCTTCAGAAAAGCAAAATCCGAAGGGGCTAACTGTGACGACATAATCAGTCGCATTCGTCCATCGCCCTCAAGGAAATCGGCGAGTCCCTGAGCCGCCTTGGCAAGGAACCGACTTGAGAAATATCCGCTCATACGGTCGTACTTAACAGCCACGGAAAGACAGGGCTCAAAGAATTCTTCTAAGGGGTTGCTGCCTGAAACGCTTGTATCGTAATGGTACGAGAACTCTAAATGGCGAAGACCCAATTGATTTCCCCTTAGTTTGTGTCAGTTTGCGTCAGTTTGCGTCAGTTTACGTTCAAAAGCCCTTCCAAAGTTTTTAGATTCAGTTCAATTCTTCAAACTTCTTCTTCATCGTTGGGTTGTCTTTCGTCAACTTTTTGATGGACAGGTCGTTGGCCTTGTCGTTGGCTAGGCGGAGATTGTTCTCCGACTTTAGGAGGTGGTCTTTAGTCTTCTGAAGGGCAGTGATGCTCTTGTCGATCTCAGTGATAGCGTCCTTGAAGCGGTCGGCTGCTAGGCGGTAGTTGCGGCCGAAGCTTTCCTGGAAGTCCTTCAACTCTTCTTCGAAGTTTGAGACATCAATGTTCTGAGACTTGATCTCGGCTAGTTCGTTCTTGATGGAGATGGTCTTCTGAGCTGCATTGCGGAGAAGGGTGATTAGCGGGATGAAGAACTGAGGGCGGACCACATACATCTTTGGGTACTTGTGAGAGACGTCTACGATTCCGTTGTTATAGAGGTCGCTTTCTGGTTCGAGTAGCGAAACCAGGACAGCGTATTCGCAACCCTTTTCGGTGCGGTCCTTGTCCAGTTCCTTTAAGAAGTCTTCGTTCTTCTTCTTGGTTGCGGTGGTGTCAGACTCGTTCTTCATCTCGAACATGATTGAGATGAACTCAACGTTCTCGTCTGAGAAGTCCTTGAAGATGTAGTCGCCCTTAGAGCCAGTCTTCGAGTCGTTGTCTTTCTCGAAGTAGGCCTTCGGGAAAGCGGCTGAGCGAATTGAGTTGAACTCGTGTTCGCAGTGCTGTTCGAGGGTTTCGCCAACCATCTTGGTGGAGAGTTTGGCCTTTAGGTCGCGGAGGCGCTCAATTTGCTCTTCACGGTCCTTGATCTGAGCATCACGGTGCTTGAGTTCTTCCTCAAACTTCTCTTTGATGCCTTTGGCTTCAAGCTCCTTCTTGAGATTCGCCTCTTTGAGTTCAGCCTTGAGTTTGTCGGTTTCTTTCTCGAGTGCAGTTGTTGCCTTGTTGATCTCTAGTTCCTTGGCGACATCGGCATTCTTTATGTCGTTTTTCAACTTTTCAACCTCTTTGAGTGCCTTGGCTGTATCGGCTTCAGCCTTCTTGGTGGCTTCTACTTCGGCTAACTTAATTTCGGTCTTCTTAGCCTTTTCGGCCTCTTCAAGACGCTTATGAAGCTCGGCATCGAATTCGGCAGTGCGAACCTGGTTGAGAATGTCGGCATAGCCGGCTTCGTCGACGGTGAAGGCCTTGTGGCAGTGGGGACAGGTGATTTCGTTGATAGACATTCGTAAAACCTCGAATCTGAGAAGGATGATGTCAGAAAGCAGTCTTGAGGTATTTCAACAATCCCCCAATTGGTCTAATTATCCACTAGGGCTAGGACATTTATTTGCCCGTTGAAGACTGTTATCTTTCTTTTAGAGGTGCTTTTGCACTGGCCGACTAGGGGGCGAAATGGTCCAAATTGTTTCAACTAACACAGAGCGCATCAGTAATTATGGTGAGCGTACTTTGTATAACGCGTTTGAGGCAATTCCGGATCGGTCTGATTGGATTCTTTTCTATTCGCTTCACCAATACAAGACCGTGAAGGGTAATGAAGCTGAGGGTGACTTTGTGGTGTTGATTCCTGGGAAAGGAATCGTGGTCATTGAATCCAAAGGGGCCACTCAGGTCACCATTGAGGGTGATGTATGGACTATCGACGGCGTGCCATCCAGCACCGCAAACAAGAGCCCTCTGGAGCAGGCGGAAAAGTCTAGAAACAACATCTCGGCACTACTTCGGAGAAACGATATAGAGGTCGACTCACTCCCAATCGCCCGATTGGTTTGGTTTCCCAAGATGGACCGATTCAAATTCGCTGAGGTTGGTGAACGGGGCTTCGAGTTTTATCCCTGGGAAGTGGCTTTCCGCGAGGATGTGAAGAACCTGACCAAGGTGGTTGAAGGAGCGATCAATGGTCAGATCAAACTTGGTCTGGAAACCAAGGAGCTTCCCTACAAGCCGGAACCTTTTGATGCTGCTGAAATGGCTCGAATTCGCGATGCTCTGAAAGTGACTGCTAGTGCCGCGTACACCAAAGAAGGCATTGCCGAAGTTCGAGATAACTCACTTTCCTATGGCACCAAGCACCTGGATAAACTTTGGCTAGCTATTCGCGGTAATCAAAACTTCTACTTCGATGGCGTGGCCGGAACCGGTAAGAGCTACATGCTTGGTAAGGCTGCTCAGGCGATGGCAGCTGAAGGTCGAATGGTTCTGATTACCTGCTACAGCCAAATGATGGCTGACGAATATCGGATTCGCTTTGGCGGAAACCCAAACATCGAGGTCAAGCCGATTTATGACTTGTTTTTGGAAGTTGCGAACCTCAAGACCCACAAGTCTGGCAATGATTGGTACGACCACGAACTGCCAACCAAGGCCAAGAATGCCGTTAGCTACAACGAATTCTTGGCCAAATATGACGCAATTTGCATTGACGAATTTCAAGACATCGCATCCAAACCAGATGTAATCGATGCAATTTTCAGGTTTTATAACCGTGCGGGTTCTCTCGAATACACGACAGTCTTGGCTGGTGATGACTTTCAGCAAATTATGTCAACCGGATCTGCCGTTTCGGGCTTTGATATAGCTAAGGCTCAACTACCCGATCTCATCCACATCAACCTGGACAGCAATTGCCGTCAGGCTCCAGGATTGCGTCACGAGATTTTGAACTTTTTGAACTGGAAGCAGAAAGATTTAGGCGACGAACTTCCTAAGGACGTCGAATGGTCGTTCGAAGTTGTGGCAACAAAGGAAGGCAAAGAAACCAAAGCGTTGGCCGAAGTTCTTCGGAAATTGCTTGAGACGAACAACCCAGAGCGAATTAGGGTTTTGAGTCCTTATGGTGAGAAGAAATCTTTGCTTGCTCGGATGTTTATGCGCGAGTCTGAAAATGCTGATGAACGATGGCTTAGGCAGCAGTTGAGGCACAAGAGTTCTGCGGGGAAAATCCGTTGGCGCTCGATTGCAAAGTTCAAGGGCTTAGAAGAAGACGTCATAGTGCTTACTGATATCAACAACGAGTCATACAGCTGGGTTGAAGGCAATGGTCGTTACTTTGGTGACCTGCTCTACGTGGGGCTCACTCGCGCGAGGTTCCAGGTGGTGCTTCTCGTCGGCGATGAGCTCTACCCAGCGGTATCCAAACCATAAATTACAGCGAATTCCACAGGTAGCCTTTCGGTGTTTCTGGTGTCGTACTTTGGGACTAGCATTGTCGAAAACTAAAGGGTTACCACTTGAATCCGGAACTAGTCCAACTAAGCCAACTACTCGCGGCTCAATATCTGCGCAATAAAGGACCAGTAGGTTTTATTGATGAAAGTTACCGAGATGCCAGCAGGCTTGATGAAGTTCCCTTTTATTTAGTCACGGCTACGCTGATTCCTGCGAATGAGTTAGAGAATTCAAGGCGTGACTACATTTCAGTTGTAGGCGGTTACTGGTGGCACACCACTGAAGCGTATGCCTCGAAGCAATTTTCTCTGATTCGTACTTTTAGAGATTTGATTATTTCTCACCAAACTCATGTCGTGATTTCCGTGCAAGTGCGAATAGTTGAAAATGATATGGAGCACGCTAGGCGCGAATGCCTCATGCAGATATTTGCCAGGCTAAAGTCTCTAAATTGCTCCCTAGTAGTTTTCGAGAGACGCGAGGATTCAAAGTCTCGAAATGCTGACCTTGCCCTAGTTTCAAAAGCAATAAGGGCAAATCTACTGCCGCGAGACTTCAAAGTATTTGCCGGCCACCCTGGGGCGGAGCCTTTGCTATGGGGTCCCGACCTCGTTGGCTGGGCTCTGAGACGTCAGCTTGCGGTGGGCGATTCCGAGTGGATTAAACCACTTGCAGAGAGCCTTGAACTAATCGATGCTTCCGAACATTTCCTGTTAAAAACGAAGGGGCCACAATCTGCCGCAGCAAAGGATTGTGGCCCCGGAACTTTCGTAGGTTTACAAAACGAAGGAAAGAACCGTTCTTCTACTGAAATTATGGCACGTGAGACTGACTTTAAGAAATCTAATTTAAAATTATTCGAAACAATGACGGCACCGCAACACAACCCTCAAGAACTAAGAAATTGGCTAAAAGAAATGTTTCCATTTCCGATTCAATAGCTGGGACTGATCTAGCGCGGGAGACCCAACAACCAGTCGCGAAGGAGTTTCGTAGACAAGCAATCGTCCTTGTTGTAATCACGGATGATGTTCATGTGGGTGGTGGCATTGGCCGTGTCGACGACAGTGGCCTTGTAGTAGAGAAGCATGGCGTCTGCGCCGCCTTCAACTAGGTTGCCTTTTCGGTTTAGTTTGATGTCGGCGTCGTAGTAGCGTTCAAGCTTTTTGATTGAGTAGGAGTTTGAACCGGGTTGGATCATGCTGATGACATTTAGGCGAAGGTCAACCATGCGGCTGACTAGGAACTCAACTTCCTCGTGAAGTTGGTCATAGCGGGCGGCAAGCTTTCTAAGGTGTTCAACTTCCGGGGTGTGGAAGTGGTAGATCCGTGCAAGCGGATTCGAATTCATTTTTGCAATCGCTACTTTCACGAATTCTTGGAAGTTTCGTAATTCATCTCCGGCATTCAGACTGTCCAACGACGTGAAGTTTTCTTCGGCGTCTACAAAGCCGAACATAAAGATGTTCGCATCCTTCGAAAATACGGTGTTGAACCATTCGATATCAAAGAAGAGGTCGTCCGGAGTTGGAATTGGGAGTTCAAGCCATTGCTCTTTTGGCAGTAGTTCAAAATAGGTTCCCCGAACTTGTTCTTCCGTGAGAAGTCTTGCCCAGTTCTGATCTTTGGAGAATGTTTCGTCGCTAACAGCGGTGGTGTTCTCTGTCGCTGCAGCTAGGTCATCGTAAGAGAGGATTCCCGCAGCGTTGTACTTGGCAACGTTGGTGTTTCGATAGGTGAGGTAGAGGCTGTGTTCTTCTTTGCGCAGGTGGCTGCAAAGATCGGGGAAGGAGCAGTCCTTCTCGCAAAGACTTGGCTTCTCACATTTCCACTGTTCAATGAAGTCAACCGTGATGTTAGTTGGGTTGGCCTTACTGAGGCGGTTAATAAGGATGTCGCGAGCGTCATTTAGTTGCTCAATCGCTGTGATCTTTGGCCTGTTGAAAGTCTTGCCGTATTTGGCCAGCAGTCCCAGGTCGTTATTTGAGGCTAGGCCATACTGCTCAAGGACCTCCGAATAGGAGGCAACCTGAATCCAGTACTTTTCATCTGGTTCCGAAGTGGCCTTTACATCCCAAACAACGTACTTAGGCTCCGGTTTGGGTTCCGAGACCTGCTTGATTGCGCCGTTTTCGATGGTGAAGTCTTCGCGGAGTAATAGATCTGGGAAGCCCGACCAAAGGTAGTGTTCCGTCTGGTTCTCAAGATAACCCTGGGCAACGGCCACAGTTCCCTTCTGCAAGAGCGACAAGGTTTCGTCCATAGTGGTTTTGCCCAGTTCAACAAAGCCCTCGCCAAGTTGAGCTTGGAATTGGTCGAATACATAACGCTCGTACTCGTTCCCCTGCATGACCCACAGAAGCGAACTGACATCAGTTGGGAATGGTCCTGTTTTTTCTAAGACTTCAGGCACTCCGGCAGCGACTGCCATGTCGATTCGCGTGCAGTGTTCACAAGGCGCCTTGAAGAAGTCTCGGCTTGAGACGCGCCACTGATGGTTTTTTGTTATTTTCACTTAAGCCTTTCAATCTCTGCTACGGCAGTTGCAATTTGTACCAGTTGAGCAGAACTAATATCTGGCCAGCCGTGCAATGGCTCACAGCACACTTTCGGCAGCTCATCAGCACCATGAAGGGCTCCAAGCAGCGACCCTGCGATGGCAGCTACTGTGTCCGTGTCGTAGCCAGCGCGGATAGCTGCTTCGATGCCTATGGTGAAGTTGTCTTGGCCGATCATTACTGCAGATGCCGCGGCTTGGAATGCGGCAACTACCCAGCCGTTGTTTTGGAAGTGGGCTGGCGGGTTGTTTGAGGCTTCATCGAGGTAGTTTTGCCATTTAGTTTTTGCGTCATCTGGAATGAATGGGAACCCTGGCGTGAAGTCCAGTTCTCCCGTTTCAATGGCGTGACGGATGGCGAATACCCAGATGATGCAGGCGTGAGCCGCGTCGTCGTCATAGTGAGTGAGCTTGCTGATCTGAGTTACTACTTCGGCAATCTCTTTGTCTGGCAGTTTCAAAAATGCGAGGGGTGCGGTTCGCATGAGTGAACCGTTACCGCCGGTCCTACCTGTTGCGAGATGAAGTAAATGAGCGAAAAACGTTGCATACTTTGCGGATGCGATTTCCAGCTTGCTCAGTACCGTTCTTGTTTGAATACCAACATCGGGAGCCGTTTCAGCCCATGACTGCCAGATGCTCACAAGTTCATCTTGAGCTTCGATGGAGGTGATGTTTCCGTGTTTTTGCCAGGCGAGCATGATGGCAATTGCCATTGCTGTGTCGTCGGTCCATTCGCCAGGAGTTGGGTAATTGTTGAAGTTCATGGTGATTTGTGTTTCAGCTGAAACCGGCGGTTGGAATTCGTAGGGAGCACCGAGCGCGTCACCAATTGCTAAGCCGAGGATGGAACCAATGGCACGATCATTTCTCGAATTTGATTGAGTCATGGTTTCTACAGTGATGCCAAAGCCGTTTGGTATGCCGTGAAATCGATGTTTGAGAACGTGCACATCTGAATCAGTTCGATTTCGGGAAACCTGATGCTTTCGCTGGTAATTGCTCTCATGGCTATGGGAGCTGCGAGTTCAATTGGGTAGCCGAAGATGGCCGTGCTGATTGAAGGGAATGCGAGAGTTTTCACCCCAAGTTCGTCTGCCACTCGAATGGCATTTCGATAGGCGCTCTCTAGAACTTCCGGTTCATTCTCGACTCCACCACGCCACCTTGGACCGACTGCATGGATAACCCACTTGGCTGGAAGGTTGTATCCAGCCGTAGCCTTAGCCTGCCCTGGGGCAACAGGTGCAACTTGTCGGCTTGCTTCTTGTAATTCTGGGCCGGCTGCGCTGGAGATAGCTTTCGCTACTCCTCCACCATGGAGAAGACGGTCGTTGGCCGCATTCACGATTGCATCCACCTCAAGTTTGGTGATGTCACCCTTGATGACTTCTATGATTGTCAACGAAACTACCTCCTAGGCTCCCATGCGGTCATGGGCTTCGTTAATGAAGTATTTGACAAAGTCCATGTTTTGAATGAACCAGGAATAGAAGAACATCTCACAAAGCTCGTCGTCACTGTATTTGCTAAATATCGATCTAATGACCACATCGTCGTATTCATTTCGAAGAAGCCGGGCTACTGCGCGAAAGTTTTGGTTGGCCCTTTTGCGGCGTTTGTAAATTTCAAATAGTGGCATGTCTGCGGCTTTGAAGAACTTGAACTTAAACGGATAAGCCGGCTCGTGGTCACCCCAGATAAGTTTTCCGCGGGCGCGGAACTGGCGACCAAGTTCAAATGCAAGATCTTCTTTAGTTTGATTGCTTGCCTGCATTTCGATATGAAATGGTGGTTTCTTGAAGTTTTGAAACCAAAATATTGCCATGGCAAGTTCGTCGTCAGTCGCATTTAAGCCATCTTGTTCCGTTTGAGGAATGTTTCGAACATACATCGCAAGGTCTTGGATGGAAAAGCCAGCGAGACTCACGCGATTTGGGATGTTTGAGGTGGTCACCTTTTCAACGAACGCTGGGTACTGTGCTTCTAATTCACCATTTGCATAATCAAGGTCTTCAAGGCCGCCGAGATGAACAGTCTCGAATTCGTAAAACGGGTTATAGGCATTCCATTGGCCACCTACTGGCAGCATAGGCACGGCTTGCTCAATGTATTTCCCGGAACTTGATATCAGGAATCCGACAGTGTTGTTCAGTTGGTCGACTATGTCTTCAAAATTATCGCGAGCCTGCGGATTTATCTCCTCAACTTCGGCGATGCGACGGAGATAGAAATTGAAATCTGCTGGATTGAAGCGGTTTTCCGCGAGGATTTCTTTTGCCTCTTCGGCAGTGCAGGAGACCCAGTAGTATGTGTGAGTTTTACCTTCGTGCGCTGGAGCTTCGTGGTTCGGCCACACAAAATCAATTCTCAAAATAAACCCCCTATCCCTGTACTTCAAACCTAGTGATGAGCCGCGACATTTTCTTGTTGTTTGGTTACTGCCGGTAACTAGCTCTCATCAAACTTGTGCTCCGAGTCATCGAGAGAGATGGCCGATGGATCTTGGAGATAGGCTTCCTGGAATGGGGCGACTACTTGAGGCAGGAAGCGGCCGCTTAGTGCTGTTGCCTTGGCGACTTCGCCGGCGGCTAGGTAGAGGGCAATCGCTCTTGTGAGGAAGCCGGTTGAGAGGTCTTCTTCGTTGCGCTGTTCGTAGATGAGCGAGAGAGTTTTGTTGGCGTCGGCGATTTCATTGAGGAACCAGTCGTCGCTGCCCTTGGCTGTGATTTCCACCAGCAGTGCTTCTGCTTCTTCGATCTTGCCGAGGCCAGTCAAGACTGCGGCTTTGGCGTTTAGGTAGCGGTAGCGTTCGGAGACGTTTTCACCAAACGCCGCTACGTCTATCTCGTTCAAAGATTGTTCCGATTCGGCAAGCGAAGTTGGTGTGGCATTTTGAAGATTTACTTCAGCCAGGCGAACGACGGAGGCTCGAATAAGGAAGTTGTCGTTGATTTCACGCGCCCCATCAAGAGCCCTTTGAAGTGAAAGTTTGGATTGTTCTGGGTCAGTTGCAATCCAACTTCTGGCAAGGTTGATGTCTGCAAGAAGTGCAGATGACTTCTCCCCTAGGGCTTCGAACATGGTTCTCGTGCGGCGATAGAGTTCGGCAGCCGTTGCCTCGTCTCCCATCGCAGAGTATGCATGAGCGAGTTGGGTTTCGGCATTGGCTGCATCTTCGACGCGCTTTTGCTGTTTGAAATCCTCAACTGCTGAGTGAAGCAAGGGAATGGCAACATCGTTTTGACCGACCGAGACGAGTGTCCAGCCGAGACGATACCGAGCATAGGGAATGCGGCCGGCATCTTGGATGAACTCAAAGATGGTTAGCGATTCCCTTAGATGCTCGAGAGCTGTTTCCATCTCGCCGAGGTCTATGAGAGCTGCTGCCGTGCGATCGTGAGCGCGGCCAACACCGATGTAGTCGGAGCCCTCCTGAAAGACTCGAAGGGAATCTTTGAAAACTTCAAAGGCTTCGGATTGCCTGCCGGCGCTGCCAAGAAGGTCGCCTAAGTCAAGAAGGCAAATTCCAGCCTGAGTTCGGCGAGCATTTACTTCATAAAGGTTTGAAGCACTTCGCCAATCGTTCGA
>CANFJH010000013.1 GCA_947447395.1 Microbacteriaceae bacterium
GGCTCATCAACCTCAATCAAGGTGGGAACCAAGGTTAGGAACATCCGGCTCGTCAATGGGCCAGACGGCCACGACATCGATGCCAAGGTGGATGGTTTCGGATCAATGAACCTAAAATCCAGCGTCGTGAAAAAAGTCCTTTAAACTAGGACGAATGCCCTCGTAGCTCAGTGGATAGAGCAAGAGCCTTCTAATCTCTTGGTCGCAGGTTCGATTCCTGCCGGGGGCGCATCCTATCGTTCCTCCGAGAACCTCATTATTTAGCCTCTCGCTAACGATTCCAGATCAAATTGACAATTCGCGGGGGGGGGGTAATCTTCTTGTATCTCGGGGGAAGACCCCGAATATTTGATTGGGGAAATATGAAAAAGACAACTTTTGCACTCATCACAATTTCAGCTCTAGCCCTTTCGGGATGCACCCAGGCAGGTTCTGCAATTCAGAAGGCGACTCCAGTATGTGACAAATACAAATCGATAGTTGACTCTGTGGTTTCTTTTGCCGAGGACCCTAATTCTAGCCCCCTGCCAAACTTGAAATACGATCTGAGTTCTATTGGAGATCAAATAGACCAAATGGCGAGTGATTTGAATCACCAGTGGGATCCTTCTGAAATAGATCAGTCAATTCAGCACACGAAGAATTCTGCTCAAATTGCTTTCGTAATCGGAGAGTTGAGTGATTGTTGGAGCGGAACTACTACCTCATGGCTCAATGATGGCTATAACTGGGACGTGGCCCATGACCAATAAAATTCTTTCACTGATCTCTGGTGCAGTTTTTATAGCGGTTGCGCTCAGTGGTTGTTCATCGGCCACTGCAAAATTCGTAGAAGATTGCCAAAGTCTCGTAAAGGCAGATTTGAAGGCACCAGCAACTGCCCAGTTCTCAGAGGTTGAAGTTAAGCAAGAAGGTAGCAAAACTTACTTAATCTCGGGTTCAGTGGATTCACAAAACGGATTTGGGGCGTTGTTGCGAAATTCGTTTGAATGTGAATTTGATGGCGAAAACATGAATCTTAATTACGTTTCTGAATAGTAATCCATGTCTGAAGTGTTCGGCTTAAAATTTCTTGGTGAGATAGCCAAGCGAGAATACTTTCTACGATCAAAGTCTGAGCAAGAAGTACTTGTTGTGACCTTTCTTATTGAATCCGGCTTCCTAGATTTGAGCGACTCTAAATTCGCCAATTCACAGAAATTAGGAATTACTCAGAGCAAGTTTGATTCATATATTTACGCTTATCGAACTAAGAAGAACTCCCGAGAAAATAATTTGGAAGCATTGGCCTCTCGCCTAAAAGTTGTATCTTATGATGGCTCAAAGAACGAGCTGGTTTTCTCCTTAGAAGATAAGTTCCTGAGGGAATTTCTAGTTGAAGAGTTTAAACGAGTCGGCGTATTCTCAGACACGTCTTTTAATCGTGAATTTATCCACGTTAAAGATCAAAACCTAAAAAATGTAATTTCATTATTACAACCAACCAGTTCATCGCAATTTGCCAAATGGTTGGAGGATGCCATAGCTCGAGGTAAATGGGCTTCGGTGGGTCAAGCAATTGTTGAGACCGGTATCCCCATAGCAGGATCTTTGCTTGGCGATTTAATAAAACTTTTACTACTTCACTAAATTCGCTTTTTCGATTGTCCGGCCGGCCGGCTAGATAGATTAATTGCCCTCGTAGCTCAGTGGATAGAGCAAGAGCCTTCTAATCTCTTGGTCGCAGGTTAGATTCCTGCCGGGGGCGCTTTTTATTTTTCTTCGCGAGTAAGTCGGTTAGCGAAGTACAGCGGCACGATCGAGATTAGAACTGTTGTTACAGCTACCACGTCGACTACTGGGGCTTTGCCTGGTCGGAACATGTTGTTCATGATCCAGATTGGAAGTGTCTCTACTCCTGAGCCAGCTGTGAATGTGGTGACGATGATTTCGTCGAAGCTGAGTGCGAAGGCGAGCAGGCCGCCGGCGATTAGGGCTGAGCCAATCTGTGGGAGTGTTACCAAACGAAAAGTTGTGAAGATCCCAGCGCCGAGGTCTGCTGATGCGTCTTCGAGGTTTCTGTTGGTTCGTGAGAGTCTGGCGAGCACGTTGTTGTAGACCGTCACAATACAGAAGGTGGCGTGAGCCACGATAACGGTAGCCATGCTCAGCTGCATTCCCAGAACGGTTCTAAAGGCGTTGTTGAGGGCCAGACCAGTGACGATGCCAGGGAGGGCAATTGGAAGGATAACCATGAGGCCCACCGATTCTTTGCCAAAGAATTTGTAGCGGGAAAGAGCTATTGCTAGGAGGGTTCCTAGGAGGAGTGCAATTGTTGAAGCGCAAATGGCGATGACTATTGACGTGCTGAGGGCTGCGATAAGTCCGCCGGAACCGAAAGCCTTCTCCCACCAGGTGATTGTAAAGCCCGGTGGTGGCCAGTCCATGTTCATCGACTTATTGAACGAGTTGATTAGCACGATGAACAGTGGAAGGTAGACGATTGCCATTACGAAGCTGGAAATTGTTCCGAGAATGATTGCTGCGGTTCTATTGATTCGCATTAGAGATTGTTCAGAGCTCCAGTGCGCTTAACGGCTCCAAGATAGGCGAACATGATGCCAATCGGGATGAGTGCCAGCGCGGCAGCCATTGGTAGATTGTTTGCTGTTCCAACGTTGGTGTAGATGAGGTTACCGAGCATTTGGTTTGGGCCACCCACGATGTTGATAGTGATGTAGTCACCGAGGGTAAGCGAGAACGCAAAGATTGAACCAGCGATGATGCTGGGCAGGATGATCGGGAAAATCACTTTGCGAACTGTGGTGAACGTTTTTGCGCCGAGGTCGCTGGATGCTTCCAGGAGGTTGCTTGGAACTTTTTCAAGCCCGCCGTAAATCGGGAGGATTACGTAGGGGAGCCACATGTAGCCGAGGGTGATGGCCGCGCCGAAGAGTGAGTAACCGGGGGTTTGAAGTCCCAGCGGTTTTAGGATCCATTCCAGAACACCGGTGTTTGAAAGCACCGAACGCCAGGCATAGGCCTTGACCAGGTAGCTTGCCCAGAGGGGCAGTAGAACCGAAATGGCAAGGATGTTGCGAAGTTTAGGTCCGGCAACCTTGGACATAAAGAAGGCGATTGGAAGTGCAAGCAGGATGTCTACCACGGTCACTGCTAGCGCGATGCCGATGGTACGTAGAGTCACTTTGGTATAGAGCGGATCGGTGAAGAGAGAAACGATGTTGTCGATGTTCCAATTGACCTTGGTGTTGCCTGTGAATTCGTCGACGGTCCAAAAGGCTGTGATCAGAAGCATCACCAGGGCTGCAATGTAAACCAAGCCAAGCCAGAACACTGGCGCTGCAATTAGTAGACGAAGTCTGACCTTGGCGTTTTTGTAGAGGTAACTAGAAATTCGGCGTGCGGGAGTCGACGGGAAGTCTTCTCCCGCAACTGCCGAATTCTTAGTCAATTTGGGTTAGCCCTTGATTTCTTGCCAGGCTTTGGTCCAAGCAGCGTAGTCGGTGCACTTGGTGTCGGTGCGGCCGTCGAGGCATTTGCTGATTGGAGTGGTCCAGTACCAGATCTTGGCAGCGTAGGCCGCATCTCCAGCGTGGTAGGTGTCACAGAAACCCTTTGAGGCGTACTGGCAGGCATCGTTGGTAACAGGTGCTTCACCGAAATATTCGGTAGCGGCAGCGTTAGCCTTCGGGCTGTCGATGTAGTCAAGCCACTTGTATGCACAGTTCACATGCTTTGAAGTTGATGAAACCATCCATGAGTCAGACCAACCAGTGGCACCTTCACTTGGAAGGATTGAGGCAGTGTTCGACTTAGCCGACATGCTGTTCTGGATAACCTGCCAGGTAGTACCAACTACCGAGTTGCCGGTTTCGAACGACTGGATCGACTTTAGGTAATCGCTCCAGTACTCACCAACGTTTGCGCGCTGAGCCTTGAGCAGATCAGTTGCAGCGGCTAGCTGAGTGGCGTCAAGAGCATAAGGGTTCTTGATGCCAAGTTCTGGCTTGTGGTTCATTAGGTAGAGAGCTGCATCGGCGATGTAGATAGGCGAGTCGTAAGCGGTCACTTTGCCCTTGTACTTAGAGGCACCATCGAAGACGACGTCCCAAGATGTTGGAGCTGGGGTAACAACTTTTGTGTTGTACATCAATAGGTTGGCGCCATAGCCGTGAGGAACGCCATAAGACTTACCATCAACCGTGTTCCAGTTGCGGTTCTTTAGGAAGTCATAGACGCCCGCGTAGCTAGGAATTAGGGCGGTGTTCAAAGGCTGTACGTATCCGCCGGCAATCAAACGCAAGGTGGCATCGCCTGAGGCTGCGATTGCGTCGTATTGGCCAGTCTTGAAAAGGCTTAGGGCCTCATCGCTGGTGCCGTATGACTTAAAAGTTACCTGGCAACCCGTCTCTTTTTCGAACGGGGTAACCCAGTCGGTGTTGGGGTCGTTGGTACCATCTTCGGCGTAACCTGGCCAACCCAAAAGGGTTAAAGACTTTTCGTTCTTACCAAGTTTCTCCAGCATGGTTCCGCCAGTGTTCGCAGCACCTGCCGAACAACCAGATAGAGCGAGCGAGATAGCAACAGCTGCTACAAGCCCCTTTGCTTTGTTTAGCTTCACTTTTTCTCCTTAGTCGAGTTTGACCAGATCGGTCTTGCTCATGTTTACCTTGACCGTCGCGCCGCGGCGGTAAGTCTTTGCTTGGTCATCGCTGGCCGAAACCTCGGCAATGATTTGGTGACCGTTTAGGTCGAGAATAAATCGGAACGTTGAACCTAGGTAAATGGTTTCAACAATGGTTGCTTGGCTTCCCTTGCTGCCAAGTTCGACCTGCTCTGGGCGGATCATCACCTTGGACGAGGTGCCGAACAATGCCTGGGCAGCCTCGCCGTCGAATACATTGGCAGTACCAACAAATCGGGCAACAAACTCCGTGGCTGGCCTTTGGTAAAGGTCCTGCGGCGTGCCGATTTGTTCAATTTTGCCATTGTTGAAGATTGCTATGCGGTCGCTGAGCGTTAGAGCTTCATCCTGATCGTGAGTAACGAAAATGAAAGTTATACCAAGTTCGCGCTGTAGTTCTTTTAGTTCAATCTGCATCTTCTCGCGGAGCTTGAGATCAAGTGCACCAAGCGGTTCATCAAGGAGAAGGATTTTCGGTTGAACCACAATGGCGCGAGCCAAGGCCACACGCTGTCGTTGACCGCCCGATAGTTGGGATGGTTTGCGCTCTGAGAAATCGGCAAGGTGCACTTTCTCCAGCGCTGCCATGGCACGAATGCGGCGCTCAGCCTTTCCAACCTTCCGAACTCTAAGCCCGTACTCAACGTTTTCGACAACGTTTAGGTGAGGAAATAGGGCATAGTCCTGAAAAACCGTATTGACATCACGGTCGAAGGGGGCTTTGGTCGTAACTTCTTCGTCGTAGAGGAAGATTTCTCCGTTAGTTGGAAGTTCAAAACCAGCAATCATTCGTAGGACGGTAGTTTTACCAGAACCTGATGGGCCGAGCATTGAGAAAAATTCGCCAGATTTAATTTCGAGGTTCAGGTTGTCTACTGCGGTAAACTCGCCGAACTTCTTCGTTAGATTGCGAATTGAAATCGCCAATTTTGACCTCACTGTCGTTGCTTCCTAAATACTATCTAGAAGCGAGATGCCGATTCGGCTTATTTCATTAGGCTTTCTCGGTCTTTTTGTCTCGGTGCAATAATTCCAACTGCGATAGCGCCGATGATGGCGGCTGTTCCAGCAATTCGAAGGGCACTTGTCGATCCTTCTGCGAAATACTGCAACGCGTGGCTCACCAAGGCATCCCACGAGCTCGAAAGAAATTGCCAAGCTTGACCCAATTTTTCTTGAGGGTGTTCGAGACGGGTGAACCCAGCTGACGTAACCGCAAAATCGCTCAACTTGGTATGGATTTGTTCTGAGGCTTGAGCTGGAACTCCGGTCGGCAGGGTGAGATTCTTAAGGTAGTTGGTCATAGAAGTCTTGTAGTGGTCGTTTAGTGCAGCACCTAGTATCGCAATGCCGAAGGCGCTACCAAACTCACGTGCCACATCGTTCACTGCTGACGCAACTCCTTGTTTTTCTTGAGGCAATGACGTAGTGATTGCCGTGGTGGCAGGAGTACTTGCTAAGCCAATACCAAGTGCTAGTGCGGCGACAGACAATTCGAATTTCCAGATATCTAGGTGTTCACCCATGGTTGAAAAGACTAAAAGTGCTGAACCGAAGATTGCTAATCCAATCGAGCCAAGGATCTTTTGAGGGAACCGTTTCGAGAGTATGGCTGAAATACGTGACATTGGTATAACCACGAATGGCATCGGAAGCAGCATGTTCGCAGCCTGGTAAGGCTCAAGTTTTCCAACTAGTTGTAGGTACTGCATGGCGATGAAGAAGAAGCCAAACTGAGCAAAAAATTGAATGGTAATGCTTATGGCTCCGCCAGAAAAAGCTCGGTTCTTGAATATCCGAGGGTCGAGCAACGGATGCTTGTGATTCAGTTCCCAAAAAACAAATGCCACCAGTGCCAGCGCACCAATTACCATCGGAGTGATGACCGCAGTGCTAGTCCATCCATCGTCCGGCCCGAACACGATGCCCCATACCGAACCAGATACTCCGACTAGAGCAAGCAGCCCGCCAAACCAGTCAATCGGGTGGGATTCACCTCGAGAATTGGGCACCACTCTAATTGCTCCAACGAGACCAATTGTTGCAAAAGCTAAGTTCAGCCAGAAGAAGCAAGTCCAGGGGAACCAAACCATAAGAGTGGCTGTTCCTACGATGCCAAGCACGGCTCCACCTGCTGCAACTCCAGTCCAGACTCCAACTGCCTTGGCCCGTTCCTCTTTATCAAAGGCGGTGGTGATTACAGAGAGAGTTGTAGGCATGATCATCGATGCCCCAATTCCAGTAATGACGCGAATTGCGATCAGGTTTTCTGGTGTGGTGTCACGCCCGGCGATGATTCCCCACACGTTGGCCACCGCGTAGATCGCTAGACCGGCAATTAGAAGGTATTTGCGCCCAAAACGGTCTCCAATCGCCCCGGAGAGCAAAAGTAGGCCGGCAAAAACAACCGTGTAGGCGTCCACAATCCAAGTCAATTGCGTTTGTGTGGCACCAGTGTCTGTGGCAACCGAAGGTAATGCCAGATTAAAGGAAGCAACCGCCGACACAACAGTCATAAGGCTTATAGCGATAACGGGAAGTAATGCTTTGCTCGGCTTTGCGGTCATTTGGCTACTGTATCAACCAAAAGGAACGGAGTTCTTATGTCAATATGGAAAAATAATATCCTCTGGATTCGGGCAGTAGTCAAGGCATCGTGGCTTTGACGGGGGACCCAGATTTGGAGAATTTCCATGATTGATCGCAATCGCCTTTCATCCCTATTTGAGCGTGAGCAGGCTCTGTTTCTGGATCGAAACCCAAAGTCAAAAGCTGCTTACGAAAGTGCCGACAACCTTTTCGGTCGTGTTCCAATGACTTGGATGAATAAGAAGGCTGGCGGGTTCCCGATTTACTTTGAGCGAGCTCAGGGGAATCGAATTTGGGATATTGACGGACACGAATACATTGACTTTGCTCTGGGCGATACGGGTGCCATGGCTGGTCACTCCCACCCAGAAGTTGTTTCGGCTATCAAGCACCGCGTTGATTCGCTTGGTGGTATGACTACGATGCTTCCAACTGAGGATGCTCAATGGGTTGCCAAGAATCTGACCGAACGTTTCGGAATGGCCAAGTGGAGTTTTTCATTGACTGCAACCGATGCCAACCGCTGGGCAATACGTTTGGTAAGGGCAATCACTGGCAAGCCAAAGATTTTGTTCAACGCTTACTGCTACCACGGCTCGGTTGATGAGGCATTGATCGTTGTTGGTCCTGATGGCGAGGGCATGAGTCGCCCTGGAAATGTTGGTTCGCCGGTTGATGTAACCGAAACTTCGCGAGTGGCTGAGTTCAATGACCTTGAGGGTCTCGAGCGTCAGTTGAAGAATGGCGATGTGGCAGCCGTGCTGATGGAGCCTGCCCTAACCAATATCGGAATCGTTTTGCCTGAGCCCGGTTATTTGGCGGGCGTTCGCGAATTGACTAGAAAGTATGATGCTCTGCTCATCATTGACGAGACTCACACTTTCTCGGCAGGTTGGGGCGGTATGACCATGCGCGATAACCTTGAGCCAGATATTTTCGTAATCGGTAAAGCAATTGCTGGGGGTATTCCTACCGGTACCTATGGCTTGTCTGAATCATTCGCTGCGAGGGTTTTGGAACGCACCGACCTCGACTTGGTAGACATGGGAGGCGTTGGTGGAACCTTGGCTGGAAATCCACTTTCGGTGGCGGCAATGAGAGCTACTTTGGAGAATGTCTTAACCAAAGAAAACTTCGCCTCGATGATCGACCTAGCAACCTATTTCACCAAGGGCGTCAATGAGTTGTTCGACAAATATGAACTTCCATGGGCAATCAACCAGTTAGGCGCTCGTGCAGAATACCGATTCGCAAGACCATACCCAATTACCGGAACCGAAGCCTTTGAGTCGGCCGATGCCGAATTGGAAGACTTTCTGCACCTGTATCTGGTGAACCGAGGCATTTTGCTAACCCCGTTCCACAACATGGCTTTGATGTGCCCAACAACTACTAAGGCCGATGTGGATCGCCACCAAGCGGTTTTTGAAGAAGCGATTCGCTCGCTAATGGGCGTTCAGTAGGTTCAGGCACTCGACCGCAAATTCATGGTCTTGAATCGAAGGTAGGCCGGAAATTGCGAAGGTTGCTACAAGTTCGCCACCTACGATGATTGGAACGCAGCCACCGTGCGAGGCATATTCTTTTGGATCAAGGTTTTGCTCCACAACGATGTCTTGACCGGCTTTTCTAGCCTTGTCAAATTCCCAACTGGCTTGTTTGGTTAGCAAGGTCAGGTTTCGTTTGCGTCTGGCCCAATCCAGGTTCACTTCGGTTGCGCCGGGAAGTCTCACGGTGAACAGCGAAGTTTGACCTTGGCGAATATCAATCGTGATTGGGTAACCTCGTTCGGCGGCTAGATCGTGGGCAAGCACACCGAGATTCCAGGCATCTTGTAGGTCAAATTTTTTGAGTGGAGGTACTTGCATTGTGATTCGCTATTTTGGCTGCTGCTGGGTGATGCAGTGAATGCCTCCGCCACGAGCGAAGATTTCCCGGGCGTCCACCAGGACGATTTCGCGACCGGGATATGCATTTTCTAGGATTGCTTTTGCGACCTCATCGTTTGGATCATCGAAGGCGCAAAGAATCACAGCGTCGTTGCAGATGTAGTGATTGATGTAGCTGTAATCGACTGGGCCTTCTTCGTCGTGGAGCACCTTTGGGGCTGGAACAGCAACAAGTTTGAAATTGGTTTCCGCTTCCAGAGTTGCTTTAACTTCTTGACTTACTGCGAAGTCTGGATGGCTTGGGTCTTGCTGGTCGTGGTACAGGATTGTGTTTTCGTCTGAGAAGCAAGCCACGATGTCGACGTGGCCACGAGTTCCAAATTCGTCGTAGTCGCGGGTTAGTCCTCGTTTAATCCAAACGGCTTTGGTTGTTCCGAGTTGTTTGTGGAACTCGGTTTCAACTTCCTGCTTGGTCCAAGTTTCGTTTCTTCCTTTACCAAGCTGTACGGTTTCGGTCAGCAAGATTGTGCCGGTTCCGTTCACATGAAAGCCGCCGCCCTCATTGATCATTGGTGAATCGACCACTTCGGTGTTGGTTTGATTGCCAACAAATGTGGCAATCTTTGAGTCGCGATCCCAGGATGCCCAACTGGCCGCGCCCCAGCCATTGAAAACCCAGTTGATTGCCCTGTAGCCGTTTTCCGCCTTGGCGTAGGTTGGGCCAATGTCACGCATCCAAGCGTCGTTTAGAGGCGCAACGGCGATTTCTACCTTGGAATCTAAGAAACTCTTTGCAATTAGTTCATCGCCGGGATTAACCACCATCGTGACCGGTTCAAATCGCACGATTGCATTGGCAACGTTTGCCCAAGATTTTCTAGCGAGTTCGGCATCGGCATCGGTGTCACCCAAGGTGTAACCGGCAGGAGGCCAGGCCATCCAGGTGCGTTCGTGCTTTTCCCATTCGGCTGGCATCAACATATTTACTCCATGGTGTCGAGAATCTCATTGATGAGTTCCTCGGTGGTTAGTGGGTTTACTATTGCGAATCTGGCATTCGGGCGTCCTTGGTGGGAGCTTGGAACTACGAAGGCAATGTTTTCGGCGAGCAGACGCTTCGACCATTCTTCGTATTGTTCTAGTGTCCAACCGGTTCGTTCAAAGACCACTACCGATAATTCTGGTTCGCGCACAAGTTCAAGGTAATCGCGAAGCTTGACTTGGTTTCTGGCGTAGTGGGCAATTTCGATATTCTTCGTTACCGCTTCACGGTAGGCGTCAACACCATGGGTGGCAAGCGAGAACCAAAGAGGTAGGCCTCTTGGGCGCCTGGTTAGGTTGATGGCGTAGTCGCTCGGATTGAATTCACCAGAGTTGGTAAGGGTGTCTAGGTATTCGCCGTGCTGGGTGTGAGCCATGCGACCAATTTCTGGATCGCGATAGACAAGTGCGCAGGCATCGAATGGGGCGAAGAGCCACTTATGTGGATCAACGATGAACGAGTCAGCGTGCTCTAGGCCTTTGAAAAGTGGTCGAGTGTAATGGGAGAGCATTCCGGCAAGACCGTATGCGCCGTCAACGTGGAACCAAACTCCGAGTTCCCGAGCCACTTCCGCAACCTCATCTAGACGATCGACGATACCGAAGTTGGTCGTACCTCCGGTGGCGACAATCGCAAACAGCCCCTCGGTGTTGCCTTCGAGTGCTGAGCGAAGCGCATCGCGTCCTAGTTTGCCTTGCTCATCAGCCGGAACTTTGATTAGTTCAACATCCATAACCATGGCAGCGGTCTTCAGCGAAGAGTGCGCTTCTGCGCTGCAGGCAATCTTCCAACGATTGGCGGTTTTACCCTGCCTGCGAGCGTGGTCGCGAGCGGCCACCAATGCACTCAAATTTCCAAGCGTACCGCCCTGAACGAAAATGCCTCCAGCGGTTTCCGGAAGCCCGGCTTCTTTGGCCAGCCATGCCAGAACCTGGTTTTCGGCAAAGACTGCTCCGGCGCCTTCCATCCAGGAGCCACCGTAGATGCCGGAGGCGGAAACGATTAGGTCGAACAATTTTGAAGCCTCGGTTGGGGCGCAGGGGATGAAGGAGAGATAACCGGGGTGGTCGGTTGAGATTGTTGCTGGAGCCAGGACGTTTGCAAAAAGGTCCAGTGCCTTCGAACCTAAGCCTTGATCGGTAATGGTTTGACCCGCCGCCTGAAATAGGTTTTCGGCTGTTTCGGTGTTGTCTAGAGGGGGAGGACTGTAATTCATTCGAGTGTTGGCGTATTCGAAAACGCGGTTACGTAATTCCGCCGTGGCGTCGTTGACCCTATGCATTACTCCAGCCTAATAAAGTCTGGAATTATTCTGGCGGTTACTTGATTATTGACTGCATGAACCTAGCGAAGATTGAGTTGGTCACCTTGGGTGGCCAGAAAACCACGTTTAAAGATTTGGCAGGCAAAGTCACTCTAGTGGTGAACGTTGCCTCCAAGTGCGGGCTCACGCCACAGTACGAGGCGCTGGAAGAGATTTACCAGAAGTATCACTCCAAGGGGCTAACCATAATCGGTTTACCTTCAAATACTTTCTTACAGGAACTAGGTAAGTCCGAGGAGATCGATTCATTTTGCAAGCTGAATTACGGCGTTACTTTCCCACTCACCGAGAAAGTTCACGTAAACGGACCCCGCCGTCACAATCTATACAAGGAACTTGTGAAAGCTAAGGACGAAGCAGGCTTGGCTGGACCAATCATGTGGAACTTTGAAAAGTTCCTTATCTTGCCAAACGGCGACGTGAAGCGATTCCGACCAACGACAAAGCCCGACGATTCGAAAATCATCGGGCTAATCGAAGCAAATCTTTAAGGTTTAGGTCAGTTCGAACTGACCGCCCTCAATTTGTCCCTGCTTGCGGTACATGTCCAGCTTGGTCCGGGTGTCCTGAATGTCTAGGTTGCGCATGGTTAGCTGACCTATACGGTCGGTTGGGCCAAAGGCTGCGTCCTCGGTGCGTTCCATTGATAGCTTCTCTGGGTGGTAGCTAAAGCCCTCACCGCGAGTGTCCATGATGGTGTAGTCGTCGCCTCGGCGAAGTCGAAGGGTAACCGAACCGTTTACTGCCGAAGCAACCCACTTGGTGAGCGATTCGCGAAGCATTAGAGTCTGCGGGTCTAACCAACGACCTTCGTAAAGTAGTCGGCCCATGCGGCGACCCTCGGCGTGGTAGTTGGCAATCGTGTCTTCGTTGTGAATTGCGCTCAGCAGGCGCTCGTAGGCTGCAAAAATTAGTGCCATTCCAGGAGCCTCGTAGATGCCGCGGCTCTTGGCTTCGATGATTCGGTTCTCGATCTGATCGCTCATACCAATTCCGTGTCGGCCACCAATTTCGTTGGCCTTGAACATAAGTTCCACCGCGTCGGAGTATTCCTTGCCGTTTATGGCGACTGGTCGACCTTGCCGGAAAGTAATGGTCACATCTTCGCTATCGATTTTGACGCTCGGGTCCCAGAACTTAACGCCCATGATTGGTTCAACGATTTCATAGGAAGTACTTAGCTCCTCAAGGCTCTTAGCCTCGTGGGTGGCGCCAAGCATGTTGGCGTCGGTCGAGTAAGCCTTTTCAGTTGAGGCGCGGTAAGGAAGGTCTCGAACCTGAAGCCATTCGCTCATTTCGTGGCGGCCACCAAGTTCGTGAACGAAATCGGCATCTAGCCATGGCTTGTAGATTCTCAAGTTTGGGTTTGCCAAAAGGCCGTATCGGTAGAAACGCTCGATGTCGTTGCCCTTGTAAGTAGAGCCGTCGCCCCAGATCTCAACATTGTCTTCACGCATGGCACGAACTAGAAGCGTTCCAGTGACAACTCGTCCTAGTGGGGTGGTGTTGAAATAGGCTTTACCGCCGGTGCGAATGTGAAAGGCTCCACAGGCAATTGCCGCTAAGCCCTCTTCAACTAAAGACTGACGGCAGTCGACCAATCGGCCAGCCTCGGCGCCATAGATGAGTGCGCGGTCTGGGATTGACCCGATATCGGTTTCGTCGTACTGGCCAAGGTCGGCGGTATAGGCATAAGGAATGGCACCTTTTTCGCGCATCCAGGCAACGGCCACCGAAGTGTCAAGGCCACCAGAGAATGCGATACCCACTTTTTCGCCAACAGGAAGGGAAGAGAGAACTTTAGTCACAGGTTAAGACTACCGGCACCGCCCCGTGGTTATCAGGATTCTTGCAGGTTCGGCACGTAAAATTGCGGGATGCGCATTTCTGTCCGAGGTTTAATTGCCGGCACCGCCATCTTAAGTTTGGCCCTAACCGTTGGCTGTGCCAAGGTGCCTTCAACACACGTAACTGGTGTGAAGGATGTTCCACTTCCAACCGAAATCGACGGAATCGATTCCAGCAAACTTGTACCAACTGCTCAAACCGAGTCTTGCCGTAAAGCGCCTTCGATCACCACTGCTGCAGCAGTTTCAGAGAAGCCACTGGCCAGTGGCGGAACCTATGGCACATTCGACTGGGCGCCTGGTAAAACCAATGGCGGTCAAATTTGGAAAACTCGCCTCGCGTACACCAAATCGAACCTTTCTCAAATGCGAATCGCGCCAACTTTTACGAAAATCGGAAACGTTGCCACCCAAGAGAAGCTGGCCTCTCGTACTAACTCGGCTGCGTACATCAATGGAGACTTTTTTCACCTTCGCGGAACCAACCTTCTTTACAGCGCAATGGTTGAAGAGAATCAACTGGTCTATGCACCAAGCAGTCAGACCGAAATCGTTGGTGTCGTTGAAGATGCGGCCAATGAGCACACTGGATTGCAGGGAGCCTCATACATCAAGAGCAAGTCAGGCCGAATCGCTACTCAGGGTCTGAACTTGGTTTTTCTTGCTCAAGACTCAATCGGTGCTTACAACAGCCTCAAGACCACTGTTGGTCTTCCTGCCGCCCAGTATGTTGTTGAAGCTAAAAACGGAGTCGTGGTAAGCAGCCAGGCTGCAACTACCTTTGCAATTCCGACCGATCCAAACACCATGATCTTTGTTGGTGCAGGTGCGGGTGCTACCAGTTTGATGGCGCTTCACAAGGGTGACTCGGTAAATTACGTGAAGCCAAAGAACGCTAAAGCCACCAGGTTCCTTCGAACCGGCATTCAGGCAAATGGCACCGTGACCTTGCCAGGTGGTAAGACAATCGCAATTCGAGCGGTAAATCACCGCGGTGCCCGCGTAAAAGCTGGGGCAGTCCTATTCACCGACAAACTATACCCAGCCACTTCAAAATTGGCAGCCACAGTTGTGACCGATCTCACCGGAAAGGTTTTATCGGTTTATCCTCAGGGTCAGAGTCTCAAGGTTCCAACTGGAGAATACGTTTTGCAGGTTGGCGCCGAATCTGCAGACCTTGTCAGTTCGCTGGCTGTGGGAACAAAGTTAACCATTAAAAACTCCTACGCCATCAAAAAGGCACTTCCGCTTTACGCCGCATTTGGAGACCGTGAAAACACGATGATTAATGGCGTCATTGTTGCCAGCTGTACACCAGGACACGAAGACATTCGTCCGCGTACTGCCATTGGTTGGAATGAAAATGGTGATGTGTGGTTTGCCACCACCACCATGGGAGTTAGAAATGCTGCCGATGTGTTCAACCGCTTCCGACTTGGAGGTTCGTCGGTTCATCAGTTGACCGCTTGGCTGAAGGAGCTTGGAGCTACTCAGGCAGTTGCAGTAGACGGTGGAGGTTCAACCACAATGTATGTGAAACAACCAACCAATAGTTACACCAGGATTGACCTACCCGCCACGGAATGGGTTCGAACGATTCCTCAGGGCGTAACTATGATTGCTCGCTAGCCGAGTCCGTTCACTGCAAAAGGTTCAATGGAAGCCAATTCGGCTGAAGTAAGTGCCGGTGCCTGAACCGCTTGGAGGTTTGCCTCGAGCTGAGCAACTGAACTCGCCCCGATCAAAGCCGACGAAACTATCTTGTGGCGCAAAACCCACCTCAATGCCAATTGGGCTAGAGACTGGCCTCGAGACTTCGCGATTTCATTGAGCGCTAGGGCGTTCTCGAGGTAGTTTTCGCTGACCTGGTTCTTGTGTAAGAAAACTTCTTTCGCTGCGCGTGAACCGCTTGGCACTCCCTTGAAGTAGCGATCTGTTAGTAAACCTTGTGCCAGCGGGCTAAAGACAATTGCTCCAACGTTGCTGCGTTCCAGCTCGGTGAGTAGGCCATTCTCGGCATTTCGGTCAAACATGGAGTAACGCGGCTGATGAATCGTTAGCGGAACACCGAGCCCGTCCAAAATCTCTTTTGCTCTGGCGGTGTCGGCGGGCGAATAACTTGAAATGCCCACGTAAAGAGCCTTGCCATCGTGCACAGCCTTGGCTAAAGCGCCCATGGTTTCTTCAAGTGGGGTGCTTGGGTCAAAGCGGTGCGAATAAAAGATGTCAACGTAATCCAAACCCATTCGCTTTAGGCTCTGATCGAGCGAGGCCGTTAGGTATTTGCGTGAACCCCATTCACCGAACGGGCCTGGCCACATGTCGTAACCGGCTTTGGTGGAAATGATTAGCTCGTCGCGGTATTTTGACAGCCCATCTCGCAGATGCTGGCCGAAGTTCACTTCTGCGCTGCCGGCGATAGGTCCGTAGTTGTTGGCCAGGTCGAAGTGAAAAACGCCAAGATCAAAGGCTCGATGCAAAATTGCCTTCTGATTTGAGAAGTCGTCGACCGATCCGAAATTATGCCAAAGCCCAAGTGAAACCTCGGGCAGTATCAGACCGCTGTTTCCAACTCGGCGAGTTTTGGTTACTTCATAACGGTTATCGGCAGCAACATAGGTCATGGTCTCACTTTAGAGTAGAGACATGAAGAGTTTTGTGTTGGCCGGTGGCTGCTTTTGGTGTCTCGATAGTGCGTTCATGCAGTTCAAGGGAGTCAGTGACGTGCTCTGTGGCTACATGGGCGGTGATGTTCAAAACCCAACCTACGAAGCGGTGTGTACCGGAAAGACTAACCACGCCGAGGTAGCCGAAGTCTTTTTCAACGAGGACGAAATCGCTGCTGACACCATTTTGGATATTTTCTTCACGCTGCACGATCCTCGCCAGCTAAATCGTCAGGGCGACGATATTGGTACTCAGTACCGTTCGGAACTTTTCTACCGAAGCGAAGGGGAGAAGGCCCAGTTTGAGGCTGCTTTGGAACGTGCCAAAGACCTCTGGGATGGGGAGCTGGTAACGGCAATAACTGCTGCTGGTACCTTCTGGGACGCAGAAGAATATCACCAAGACTTCTTTGCCAAAAACCCGAATCAGGGCTATTGCAATGCCGTGGTGGCTCCAAAAATGGCCAAGGTTCGCAAGGCCTTTTTGGCGTTCACGAAGTAGTTTTCCACAGATTTAAACTCGCTCGTTTTGAGCGTACTTTCTGACCGAAACTTTCTTTCAGGTAAAGCGGATTGCTTTCCAAAGGAAGGAAGAAAATGTCAGAACTTGTTACCGTTGCCGGCCTAGTAGCCACAACTCCTCGCCACCTGGTTACCCAGGATGGGCTACCAATAACTTCATTTCGCATGGCTGCGTCTCACCGTAAGTTTGATCGCGCTCTCAACAAGTGGGTCGACGGCGAAACCAATTGGTTCACCGTGACCGCTTTTCGTCAGCTAGCCATAAACTCAGCGGGTTCGATTACTAAGGGCGAACGTGTCTTGGTAACTGGCAAACTGCGTGTTCGCGACTGGGATAACGGCGAGCGCGCTGGCACCTCGGTCGAAATCGAAGCCGATTCACTTGGCCATGACCTTTGCTGGGGAAATTCAGCATTCACCCGCACCGTTCTGGTGCGCGAAACTTCTGATCTTCCTGAACCTTCGGAAGATGAAACTCCTGAAATTGAAGAAAAAGAGCTAGCCCTAGCCAAATAGACCCCAGGCGTAGACCTCCCCCTCAAGCTACGCCTGGCACTTGCCCTCTGCCGAAGAACTTCGCAGGATAAACTTATCCAAAGCAAACATCTATCGGCAGAGGGCATTTTCATGGCTGAATTCATTTACCAAATGATCAAGGCGCGTAAGGCGCACGGCGACAAGGTAATTCTTGACGATGTAACTTTGGCGT
This sequence comes from Microbacteriaceae bacterium, assembly GCA_947447395.1. Classification (GTDB taxonomy): domain Bacteria; phylum Actinomycetota; class Actinomycetes; order Actinomycetales; family Microbacteriaceae; genus Rhodoluna. Next base: position 17,273 of record CANFJH010000013.1, read on the forward strand.
TCTTGCCAGGCGCCAAAATCGGTGTGGTCGGCCCTAACGGTGCTGGTAAGTCAACGGTCCTCAAGATCATGGCCGGCCTCGACCAGCCAAGCAATGGTGAGGCTCGACTGAGCCCCGAATACACGGTTGGCATGCTTATGCAGGAACCACCATTGGATGAAACCCTCACGGTTCTTGGCAACGTAGAGCTTGCCGTAAAGGAAACCAAAGACAAACTCAATCGCTTCAACGAGATTTCGGCAGCAATGGCCGAACCGGATGCCGACTTCGACACTCTGCTTGAAGAAATGGGCAAGCTTCAGGAACAAATCGATCACCTAGACGGCTGGGACCTAGACAACCAGCTTGAGCAGGCCATGGATGCACTTCGTTGCCCTCCTGGAGACACCGCAGTCACCCACCTTTCGGGTGGTGAGCGTCGTCGCGTTGCGCTTTGTAAGTTGCTTCTTGAGAAGCCTGACCTATTGCTTCTTGACGAACCGACTAACCACCTCGATGCCGAGTCGGTTCTATGGCTCGAGCAGCACCTAGCAAAGTATCCTGGCGCAGTTCTTGCCGTAACTCACGACCGTTACTTCCTAGACAACGTTGCCGAGTGGATTCTTGAGCTTGACCGTGGTCGCGCCTACCCTTACGAGGGCAACTACTCGACCTACCTAGAAAAGAAGCGCGAGCGCTTAGAGGTCGCCGGCAAGAAGGATGCAAAGCTTGCCAAGCGTCTGTCCGATGAACTTGACTGGGTGCGATCCTCACCAAAGGCTCGACAGACCAAGTCGAAGGCTCGACTTGCCCGCTACGAAGAAATGGCTGCCGAAGCCGATCGCACCAGAAAGCTCGACTTCGAAGAAATTCAGATTCCACCAGGCCCTCGCCTAGGAAACGTGGTCATCGAAGCCAAAAACCTCAAGAAGGGCTTCGACGGTCGCTCGCTTATTGACGGTCTTACCTTCTCGTTGCCTCGGAACGGCATCGTAGGTGTCATTGGTCCGAACGGTGTCGGTAAGTCGACCCTGTTCAAGACCATTGTGGGGCTTGAAAAAGCCGATGGGGGAGAGCTGAAGATCGGCGAAACCGTAAAGATTTCCTATGTCGACCAGGGACGTGGCGGTATTGACCCTAACAAGTCACTTTGGGAGGTCGTTTCCGACGGGCTCGACTACATGCAGGTTGGAAACGTTGAAATGCCTTCGCGCGCCTATGTTGCAGCCTTTGGTTTCAAGGGTCCAGATCAGCAGAAACCTGCCGGCATCCTTTCGGGTGGTGAGCGAAACCGCCTAAACCTAGCGCTTACCCTCAAGGAAGGTGGAAACGTTCTTCTACTCGACGAACCTACTAACGACCTCGACGTTGAAACGCTTGGAAGTCTCGAAAACGCTCTATTAGAGTTCCCAGGCTGCGCCGTGGTGATTACACACGACCGTTGGTTCCTTGACCGCGTGGCAACTCACATCTTGGCTTACGAAGGAAACGACGACAAGCCAGACTCTTGGTATTGGTTCGAAGGAAACTTCGAGGCTTATGAAGAGAACAAGATTGAGCGTCTTGGTGCCGAAGCAGCCAAGCCTCACCGCTCGACATACCGTCGTCTAACTCGCGACTAACGAACCTCGGGAACTCGAACCATTCCCTCTTGAGCCACTGTTGCCAAAAGCAAACCATCAGCTGAGAAGATTCGACCCAAAGAGAGTCCTCGACCGCCCTGTGCGCTCGGGGACTCTTGCACATAAAGCATCCATTCATCCACGCGCGCTGGGCGGTGGAACCACATTGCGTGATCTAGTGATGCACTCTTCAAACCTTCGTGTGTCCAAGCGATTCCATGGCGACGGAATATTGGTTCCAGGATGGTGTAATCCGAAACGTAGGCCAGTGCCGCCGTGTGCAGGTTCTGGTCAAAAGGTAAAGTTCCCAATGCCTTGATCCAAACAGCCTGATGTGCCAGTGGTTCGCCCTTGACCTGGAAGTAGATCGGGTCTGAAACGTGTCTCATGTCAAAAGGCCTAGCGTTTGCCCAGTACTGAGCTACCGGGTGATCGATGTCGCCTAGCAAATCCTTTGCCGAAGGCAGCGACTCGGGAGACGGAATTCCCTTCGGGAACTGATCCTGATGAGAAATACCAGGGTCTTCATCTTGGAATGAAGCAATCATCGAAAAGATGGGTTCTCCATTTTGATAAGCCTGCACCCGACGTGTGCTGAAAGAGCGACCATCGCGAAGACGGTCTACCGAAAATGTGATTGGTAGGCGAATATCGCCAGCCCTCAGAAAGTATCCGTGTAGCGAATGCACCGGACGCACGCCTTCCACGGTTCGAGTAGCCGCAACTAGGCACTGAGCCAACACCTGACCGCCATAAACCCGACCGTGCGGCATCCACTGACTCGGACCTGTGAAGATGTCCTCGCGAGTCTTAGCGCCTCCGGCATCGCTCAAGTCGAGCGTAGTAATTAGGTGTGCCAGAGGGTCGGAAGGAATCGGTATGTCGATGCTCATATCGCTAGTCTAGGTAAAGATGAAAAACGACTTCACTTTGGCAGATCGCGCCTCAACAATTGACCTTCAGGCTTACCTAGCTCGCGCCAAGCGACTAGACCCAACGGGAATGGTTCGCGTTCGTGCGTTCGGAAGCGTATTGGCTTGCTATGTAGCGCCTATCTTCGCTGGAAGCCTTATGGAGCAGGGGCCTACGGTTCTCGGCCTTCGCACCAGTGAACTCCTAGAAGACGCCGAAGTAGATATAGTTGTTCCCATTACCGCAGTGCTTGACCGCTTGGCTGCCCTCGTTGCTAACGGCGACAACTGGAAGGGTGAGTACCACCTAGTTCTTCCCGATTCGGTTCGCGCTCCTTGGTCTGGAATTCAGCCTCCTCGCAGCGGATGGGAATTGGTTGGAGAGGTTTCCGAGGAACTGCTCACTCAAATTGCCAAAGACGGCATTGCCGAAGTTGCCGACTCACTTCCAGAGTCGGTCGGCGGCCCAATTGCAGCACGTATTCGCGGTGAGATCTGGGGTCGATCAATGGAAGGTGACTCGCCAGTACCAACCGGAGCTGCCTTCGTTGCAGCCGGTCTTGGTTTTCTAACCGAAAACGAAGTTGTACCGATCTACCAAACACAGGGTTGGATTCGTCTCAGCCCACTCAACGGTCACATTCTGTCCAAAGTCGCTCAGAGTCTTTAAAGTTTCAAAGGGGGAATATGTCGAATTCAGTTCAGTGGGAAGCTGGACACGAACTTACCAAGGAAGAACGAGATTCTTTTTGGGAAACGGAAGTGATTCGGGGTTTCTGCTATTCGCCGAGTTTTGAAATTCCCGGTCGCGGTGCAACTTCACATAACTCGGTATCCGCATTCAACATTTTGGAAAACTCTGACCTCTATGAAGTTCGAAATTCTGAAATAGAAATTATTGACCGAAGTTGTGTAATTTTCTGGGGTAATGCAACCAAGCAATCAATCGATGAACTGGTTGCAAAACACATCATGCTACTCAATTCAAAAGTTGCCTTTGCAATAAAACTTCATGCCGTGGATTCTCATTTTGCGGAAGTTGCAGAAACTTTCCGTAACCTTAGGGAATCATTTTGGATTGATTTTGGCGATCTAAATAAGGCCCAACTTGAGGCAGTTGATCTAAAACTTAGAGTCGCCGACTCGAAATACCGAGAGTTGTGCGAATTCCTAGCCAAGCCATTCGATCCGAGATTCAGGGGAGCATTGGAAGCGATGCTCAATGAATCCGACTTTTCAAGCTTTTTCTAAAGATAAGGGCGCAGTTCTAACTTGCGGTTGCAAGCCTTTGAACCTTCGGCAGCAAGGTGCAGTGCAGTTTCCTTGTCGTTAGCCTCGATAAGCCAGAATCCGCTGTAGTGCTCGTCTTCGTTGTATAGCGAGCCAGCGGAGACTACTCCAGCGCCGTTTCGGTTATCTAGTAACGTGGCAGCCTCACCATGGTTGATGCCGGCTGCGGTGATCCAGTGACCACCTGCCTCAAGTTTGTCGTTGAAGGCGTTTATGGCTTCCATCTCGTTATTGCTGGCCTTTTCGATCTGGTCATCGATCACGAAAATAATGAATTTCATA
>CANFJH010000014.1 GCA_947447395.1 Microbacteriaceae bacterium
CACCCTCACCGTTCTTTAGTGGAATGGTGATGTGCTGGCCAAGTTCAAACTGGTTGGTCCAAGCCGTGGAAGTGTTCTCAACTTCTAGGATCTGGTCGCGGCAAATGAAGTGCTGGTTTTCGTTGCGGATCAGGCCGCCAGGAAGCAGGTGACTCTCAACTAGAACCTGAAAACCGTTGCAGATGCCGAGTACTGGCAAACCCTGGTTTGCCTTCTCGATGATGGTCTGCATTACCGGAGCCTGGGCAGCAATTGCTCCGCAGCGCAGGTAGTCGCCGTAAGAAAAACCGCCAGGCAGCACAACTGCGTCAACGTCGTGGAGGTTCGTGTCTGCGTGCCAAAGCGGTACTGGGGTTCCGCCAGCTAAGCGCACGGCTCGTTGGGCGTCGCGGTCGTCGAGGGTTCCTGGGAAAGTTACTACACCGATCTTCACGGGCTACGCCTCGATGGTAACAGCGACGACGTCTTCGATGACGCCGTTGGAAAGGAAATCTGCGGCGAAAGCTTTCGCTTCTTCAAGTTGTGCTTCGGTAGGGGTTTCGTCGTAGTGAAGTTCGATTCGTTTACCGATGCGCACCGCGGTGATTTCGGTGTGACCCTTGCGGTTCAGCGAGTTTGCAACTGCCTTGCCTTGTGGGTCTAGTAGGTCGGCCTTTGGCATTACCTCGACGATGATTTTTGGCACGGAATATCTCCTGCAGGGGTAGCTGTTGCACTTTTGTGGGCGGCGGCGACGATGCCTTCCCGTCAAGTTTAGCGTGTCGGCACGGGGCTCTTTGGCTAGGCTTGGCTTATGGCTTCTAAATATTCTGTAATCGCTACCCGTGAAATCAAATCGACCGCTGGCAAGGTTCATGACCTGCTAGTAAACCTAGGACGCACCGAGGAGTGGAACCCTTACGTTGAGATGGATCCCGCTTTGCGTTCCGAAATGTCTGACCAGAAGATCGGTGTTGGCGCTTGGTACCGCTACGAGTCGTCTCGCGTGGGCAAGGGTCGTTTGGAGATTGTCTCTGAGACTCCGTCGGTCGTTACTTTGAAAATCGAATTTTTTAACAAAAAGACCGAGCTCGCTACCACTCGCTACATGATTTCTCCTGGTTCAAAGCCTGGCACCGTCACCGTGACTTGGGAGATGACTGGCGAGCACCAAGGCCTTCAGCGCCTAATGTGGCCGATCATGAACGGTGTCTTGACGAAGGCGTTCAACCGCGGCCTCGAGAAGCTTGCCGCGCTAGTCGAGTAATACCTCTTATATAGGGGCATTTGTGTCGGATTTTTCTGAGACAAATCTCATAGTAAAAAAGTCTAAATAATTTGGTTAATTCGAAGAATCTATTGCTAGACTCGTGGTTTAGAACTCTGTTCGAATCATGCAACGCATTTTAAAAGGGAAACTCATGTTGAAGAAGATTGCCGCTTACATCTCGATTATCGCTCTAGCATTCGCTGGCCTCGTGGCCATGTCAATGCCGGCAAGCGCCGACGCACCGGTTCACCCAGCTACCCTGGACCAAATGGAGCTACACGGCGACTACAGTTCCTTCGACAGCCGAACCACGCGAGAAAACAAGTTCTATGGCTCCATTGCGATGCCAAACTTCAACAAGGACCAGCCGTTCTACGACGTCATGTCGAGTAACGACACCGTTCGCGTGTACGTAACGCCAACAGACCCTTCGGCAACTGTTCAAATCGTGGGTGGAACTAGCGGCCCAGTAACAGCTGCAACCAGCACGGACGCAAACTTTCCTTACTACAACACCGCATTGCGTGGAATTGTTCACCTAACCGAGGCAATCAACCAGATCATTCACGTCAATGTGACCACTGCTGATGACTCGAAGACATACGACCTAAGCATCTCGTATGGCCGTACTCCTCAGCCAAAGGTAATTAGCAACTCTCTAACTTCAGTAAGCACTGCCGGTGGAACCCAGGGTGTTCTTTACGCTAAAAACTTCTCACCTTGTTCTGCAGTTTTCTTCACTTACAAATACGTTGACTCAAACGGCGACACCCAGACCGAATGGGACCGCGTATACACTCAGTACATAAACACCGATGCAAATGGTGTGTCAAAGATTTCACTTACCAACCGAGAGCTAATTCAGGCTAAGTATCGCGATGCTTCAACCGTTGCCGATTTGGTAATTACAAACGGTTATACCGGAGTAAGTGACCGTTCTTGGGGAAATGCAACCTATAACGACAGCACTGACTACTACTACCTCTGTGACCTATACAACCACTACGACTCGACACCTTATGCAGAGACAAACGTACCTGCGTCGATCAACTTCTTCAACCCAACAGTTAGCTCAACCACTCTTCCTGCAACCATTTCGCAGCACACTGCGTTCACTGTCTCGGGTCCTGGTATCACAGCAGGTAACGCCAACGACCTTGGTGTTTACTTCCTAGACGAAACCACCGGCGACCAGTTGTGGTCGAGCATGGCTCTAATCAACAACAACAAGATGCTTGTCACGGTAGACGGTGACAACGGATCTCACTGGCTTGAGAACCAAAAGCTCAAGATGGTTGTTGTTCAGTGGGGCACCTGCCCTTACGATGAAAGTGCATGTGCGGAAGACACCGTTCTTTACACGAAGGACGTCAACTTCACCCCAGAAATGGCAACTCAGGTTGCTCTATCTCCAGCCAAGGGCCCTGTTGCCGGTGGCAACAAGGTAACCATCACTGGCCACGGACTTGTGAACCCAAGCAAAAATGAGTTCAACCCAGAATGTACCTGGACTGACGTGCCTCACGGTATCAGCCAGTGTCCATCGAAGAACCAGGTTGCTTACATCACCATTGGTGGAAACCCAGTAACCGACCTTCACGTCACTGCTACGGATTTCTTCACCTCGAGCGACAAAATCAAGTGGGATGGTGTAGCTAAGGCTACTTTCATCGTGCCAGCTGGTGCCGCGGGCAAGGCAGACATCACCATTGACATGGGTTATGGCCCAGTTACGTTGTCTCAGCAGTACATCTACGGCGCAAAGCCAACTGTTACATCGGTAACCCCAGCCACAGTTGCTACCACCGGTGGTTCGATGATCACCCTAGTTGGAACCAACTTCGGTCTTTCGGGCACCCCAGTTGTAATCATTGATGGCGTGAAGTCACCTTATGTGGTTCGCAGTAGCGCAACCAAGGTAACCGCAATGGTTCCAGAACACACCGGAACCGGTGCTGTGAGCCTAAACATTCTTTCTTCATCTGGCGGTGGCGGTCTAGACACTCCTGCAACCATTACTTATGCAGCAGTGAGCAAGAACCCAACCGTAACTAGCATCTCGCCAGCAACTGACGGCCTTTCGGGCGGAACTTCGGTAACCATTACCGGTACCGGATTCGACAAGACCGCAACCGGTGTTATGTTCGGTGCAAACCCAGCAAAGGTAACGGCCGCAACCGCAACCTCGCTAACCGTTGACGTACCAACTGGAGATGCAGCTGCCGCTGTAAATGTTGTAGTTGGAACCCCAACCGGCTTGGTAACTAAGACCAACGCCTTCACCTACGTTGCAGATGCTGGTGTGACCAGCGTTACCCCAACCATCATTCCTTCAACCACGTTGACCGCCGATGCCAAGGTAACCATCACCGGTGTCGGTTTCGGTACTGCCGGTAAGATCACCGTTGGTTCATTGGCTGCAGCTAACTACACCGCAACTTCGAATGGAACCACCATCTCGAACATTGCAATTCCAACCACAGCAGAAGGAACCGTTGCAATTTCGATCGTTCCAACTGGAAAGACCAAGGCTCTAACCACCTCGGTTAAGGTAACCGGACCAAAGATTACCTTTGTTGGTCCACAGAATCATTCTGACGACACCAGTATCTACTTCGGTGACGCCAACCCTTGGACTGGCGATGGTTACGGTATCCCAGCAGCGCCTGCTAACAGCGCTGGTGAAGTAATCACTGTCCTGGGCTCAGGTTTTGGTAATGCAGGTACTTTGAAGATTGGTACCACTACCGTTACCCCAACCCTTTACACAGACAACTTGATCACCTTTGTGGCTCCATCATCATTCGCCGCTGGCGACTATGATGTTCAGGTTCTTCCTGCAGTGGGTACTCTAACTGCCACCTTGGCAAATGCTGTAACCATTGGTAAGCAGCTTGGAACCCCAGTTATCACAAAGATTGAGGCGCCTGCTGTACCTAACGACAGCAACGGTGACCCAACTGGTCTAAACACCTTCTGGCCAGGTAACCTAAGCGAAAGCGACCTTTACACCATCACTGGTGTTGGTTTCTTGGGCAGCGACAATGGTGCATCAACCACTATCAAACTCAGCTACTATGACTACAACGTTGGAGACAACGTAACGCTAGAGTTGCCAGCTGCTAGTGCAATCTCTGACACTCAGATTCAGGTTCACCTTCCACGAACGATTCCTGCTTCTGACTTCAACTACGGTGGTACCTGGACTTACATGACCATCAACACCAACGACACAGTCATTTCGTTGGACAATGCAGTTGCCTACATGGAGTACTACGTTGAGCCACCTCAGCAGAACTCGAATGCAACTCAGAGTCCAGCCAATGGACTATGTGCTAACGCAACTTTGGCTTCAGATGGCACGTCATACACCCCAGCGTCGGTAACTCTAACTGACACCAGCGCACCTTACGGTTCAGTCAAGGGCGCGGTAACCATCGGCACCTACAGCGTTCCAGCCGGAAAGATCACCTGGAGCTCAAGTAGCATCACTGTGAACTTCAACGGTGCTGCAGGAATGCCTACCATGTGGGGCGTACAACCTCTAGTTATCCGACCAAACGGTGCGGCAACTGACGGCAGTGAAGACATCGTTTCTTCGTTCAACTGTCAGGTAAACACTTCAGTTACCACCAAGCTTGACGGTGGAACTGCTGCGATTACTCGTGCCGCAGGTACTGCGTTTGTGCCAACCTCAATCTTGAACAACAAGATTGCGGGCACCACTTACACCGAGCCAGCAAGTGGTTACGAATTCCAGTCGTCAACCGCACACGGTATTCAGTTTGGCTGGGCTGCTGGTCTTCCAAAGGGTGTTGGAACGTACTACGTGCGTGCCAAGATGCTCACAGCAGACTACGACCGCATCAAGTACAACATCTCATCGATAACTGAAGTTCCGGTTACTATCACCGGAACCGACATCACTTTGACTCCAAAGCTAGTTGCGGGCGGATCAAGCCTCGTCTACAAGGGTCAACTTGGTGATGGAACCAATGGCACCACAACTGACATTGGTTACGACGCATCGATCAACCCTGTTGACGCGATCACATCGGTTAGTTACAAGTACCACAACTCGGCTTGTACCGATGGAGACAACTGGTCAACTGGTTTGCCAAAGAACGTTGCAGGCAACGTGTGTACCGGTACTTCAACCGGCACCGGTTCCTGGACCGTCAAGGTATACAAGTACGCAATGCTTCACAACGGTGAAGACATGACCTACAAGTACAACGTGACCTTTGCTCCATTCACGTTGACCATCAGCAAGAAGGATGTAACTCTAAGTACCGTCAAGGCCGAAAAGATCTACGACGGAACCAACTCGGTTACTTTGAAGGACATCACCATGACTGGTGCTATCCCTAGCGAAAACCCACTTCTTGACTCGACATTTGCAACCGGCGCTCACTTTGCTGACGCCACTGCAGGTTCGAACAAGGTTGTTACTTTGGGTGGCGATGGTAGCTTCAAGTTGGCCGGTATCTATGCCAACAACTACAACATCACTAACCCACAGATGCCGGTAACGGGAATCATCAAGAAGGCAGACGCCGAACTTAAGGTAATTCCTGCAAAGACTGCGCTAGTAATGGGCGTCACTGACTCGACCGCGTTGACCTTCACTAACAAGGACACCGTGACTCACCAGGACCCAATTTCTGATGCAGCAATCAATGCACCGGTTTGGTCAAACACCACTCCAGCGATTTGTACTCTTGCGAGCGACAACTCGACCGTGACTGCAGTTGCTGGTGGAGACTGTGTGATTCGTATCACCCAGGCTGCATCAACCAACTACAACGCCGGAATTGCATACCACGACCCAACAAGCACTACCGAAGAGCTTGTAATCAAGGTATACGCATCTGCAAAGGACATCTCGATTGTGGCTGACGACATCAAGGTCGCATTTGGAAGCCAAGTTGATCCAAGCATCAGCCCAACCGGCCTATTGGACGGAGACTCGTTCGACGGTGTTGTATTCGACTACTACTCAGGTACAACTCTTCTAACCGAGGCGCCAACCGCAATTGGTACCTACAGAATTGTTCCTCGTGGTGGTTCAGTAACAAGCGACACCCCGCTTGCTTACACCAGCAACACCAAGTACATCCCTGGAAAGCTAGTAATTACACCAGCACCTCCAGTGATCACTGCGATCGACCCTGCGCACGGTCCTGAGGCCGGTGGAAACACCGTAACCATCACCGGAACCGGTCTGGGTGCAGTAACCAGCATCTCGCTAGGCGACACCACCATCCGCAAGCCGCTGTTCACCGTAAACGGTGACGGAACGAAGATCACCTTCGTGGTACCTGCCGGTGTCGGTGCTCTAGACCTAGTCTTGAACGCTGGAACTGCAGAAGCTGATGAGCTGTATGTATACGACTCAAGCGGCGTACCTGGCGGAACCGGTGTAGTAACCGAAGACCTATCTTTGAAGCTTGCTTTGAAGCTAGCCGTTGGTTCTAAGCTATCTGGCCAGAACGTTGGAATCCAGGGCGGTGGCTTGCAGCCAAACTCTACCTACACCCTAGTTATGCACTCGAACCCAGTACTGCTTTACACCGGTACTTCGGATGCAGACGGTAACTTCAACGAGAGCGTGAAGATCCCAGCGACTGCCTGTCTAGCTGCCGGTCTACACTCGCTGATCTTGACTGGTATTACCCCAGCAGGCGAGCCAACAAGTGACACTGCAAAGTTCACTCTGGTTGACGGATGTAAGGTTGGTGCAACTGCGGTTGCAACTGCTGACAACGAATGGACTCTAAGCGGATTCCTATTCGGTTACATGAGCTCGAAGCTAACTAAGGGCGGAAAGTCATCGCTAAAGGCGCTGAAGAAGCTACTAAAGGGTGCCAAGCACATCACAATCACTGGTTACACCCAGACGAACGTGAAGAGCACGGCTGAGAAGGCGTTCAACAAGAAGCTTGCTAAGGCTCGCACCTTGTCGGTACAGCGCTACCTAAAGAGCATTGGAGTTAAGAGCAAGTGGACCACGATTGGTGCCGGAGCAGTTAACCCAGTTAGCATCAAGTACCAGGCTAAGAACCGCCGAGTAGTAATCAAGGCGACTTACTAAATCTGTAAATAAAACTGAACAGTGCTGCCAACTCGGTAGCACTGTTCAGTTTTTCTAAGGAGTAAAATGCAAATCCCTAAGCCAGCTAACCCAAAGAAATTCTGGACACTAGTCGCCGCCGGCGCAATAGCCCTAGTTTTGATCTTTTCAGCCGCGTCAGCCATCATTTCAGCAATAACTGCCCCCGAAGTCAGGGCCCAGGTGGCAATTGATGCGACTGTTGCATCAAGTTTGTACAATCGCAACACCCAAGCTCTTCATTTCACTGAGATAGCTAAATCAAACAGCCAGTCGGCTGAGATGAAGACTGTAGCGGCTAAGTGGTCTACTGTGTTACGAGAACAAAACAAGGCCATTAAGGCCTGGCAAGAAAAAAACCACGTGCAGGTCACCGGTGAGGTTTCGAGCGACAAAATCTTTACTGTAGACGGCTCAAGAGTTAGATTCGCCATTGGAAAGCAACTTGACCCAACACACGCACTTGCTTTGGCATTCGGCGAATTGGCAAGCAAACTTGATTCTCTAAAGATTGACAGCCAGGTTTCGAGCAGCGACCTTAAAGATGTTTTCAAGAAAATCGTCGAACTAGACAATTCAACTATCGATCAAATCAACAAGTTGGCTAGGCAGTAAAAACTGATCTATTAGTTCTGAGTCTTTGCCTGTGGCGGTGCCACGTAAGTTGAAAGCTGGTCGGCGTCCATGAGAGTTGCCATCTTGGCTACCTCGGTGTCGTTGGCATAAAGCACGTACTGGTTGATGCCGCCGTAGGGCTCTGAGCCCGAGCGGATAATTGGCACTGTGAAGAACTGGATATTGTCACTCTTGAAACTACTGAGTTCTACCGCCTTATTAAGAACCCACTTGGAATCAAGGCCTTTGTCGACGATAAGAAGCGTGCCAATGGCGTTCGAAAGGTCTAGAACCTTGCCAGGGTTGGTGATGATGCCCGCAGTGAGGATTTGACTAACGACGGCCTTGATGAAGCGCTGCTGGTTAGCAATGCGGGCTACGTCGCCGCCAGCGAAGGCATGGCGCTCACGCACGAATGCAAGGGCGTTAGGGCCTTTGAGCACGATGTTGCCTTGATTGAAGTGAAAAGTCTGCGGGTAGGCGATCGGGTCGCTGGTGAAGGCCTGAGGGTTGTAAATGGGGATGCCACCTAAAACCTCTGAAAGCTTAATAACACCCTTGAAGTTGATCAGAACCACGTGGTCGATCTGGATGTTCATAAAATTCGAAATGGTCTTGAGCGCGAGGGCTGCGCCACCATAAGAAAGCGCCCAGTTAATCTTTCCCTTGCCGAAGCCGGGGATTGGAACCCAGGTGTCACGAGGAATCGAAACCACTTGAATGTTCTTGCGGTCTTTGTCCATGTGCAAAACCATGATGGTGTCAGAGCGGTAGCCAGTTTTGTTGAGGCTGGTGCCAAGGTCGCCACGGGTGTCGGTGCCCATAAGAAGAATGTTTTCGGCAGCGGTGCCAACGGCTGCGGGCTTTAGATCAAGCGGCTCTTGAATGACCGTGGTTCCCTTTTGAAACTGATTGAGTGCAATTAGCCCGAAAGACACCGTGGAACCGGCCGCTATAAGAGTAAGCGAAAGTAACCACACAAGTACGCGCTGGAAAGCATTAAGACGCTTGCTTCGCCCATAGAGCGAACCTTTGGCGTGCCTTGGGCGATACTGTTTCTTAGCCAACTGGAACCTGTCTAGATCTGGAGGTTTGCGTATGAATACCAATTCAGCCGATTTGGCTAAATATAACCCCCACTTGTAATAGTTTATTTATTGTTACTGAGGAGTTCATCATCATTTCGTTTATGAAGTGGCTTTTTGCGGGGGCAAAGTATCTTGCGAAGGTCACCATTCACACCATTCGCTATTGGTGGAACAAGATAACTTTCTCTCTAAAAGGCACCATGAAAGCCAAGCCGGCGCGGGTAGAGGCCGGGACGCCAGCGGGAACTCCCGAACAAAAAATCTCAATCGTCTTCCACGCCTATCACCTGAAGCTTGCAAAGCAAATCTTTGTTTGGATAGAAGATTTTGCCAAGGCGGCCACTCTTCCAGTCAATCTGATCATCACAACTCCTGCAGCGAACGTCGTCGAGGTAAAGACGCTTGCTACCAGCGACGCATTCACCTCCGAAGTTATCGAAGTGGAAAACCACGGACGAGACATCTGGCCGTTCCTGCGGGTCTGCCAATCTGGAAAGCTATCCAGCAGCGTCCTAGTTTTGAAAATTCACACCAAGGCGCCGCGCCAGTTGGGTGCGAAAGTATCACTTGGCGTTGAGTCGGTGCAAGAGCTACTCAAACCAGAGCTTGTGCCAGGTCTGCTAAGCCAAGCAAAGGCCAACCCATACTTCGTCGCTACCTATAAGAAGTACATTGGAAAAACCGTGCACTGGGGAGCGAACATTGGTGAGTACTTCAAGTTGCTAAAGACACTAGAGGTTGAACCGTTGCCGAGAAAACTTCGTTTCCCTTCGGGAACAATATTCTGGACAACAGGTAAGTTCGCCGAATTGATCGGGAAGCTCGCGGTAACCAGAAGCGATTTCCAGGGCGAACCAAGCCCAGACGACGGCGCAACCGAGCATGTTCTCGAAAGGCTATTTGGTATGCTTGCCAAAGACAACGGCGGAGTCATTCCCCTTGAGAGACTCGTAACTGGGGAGCATAATGCGAATCGGAATTCTAGGAACTAGAGGCATCCCACCTAAATATGGTGGCTTCGAAACCCTTGCCGATGAACTAGGACGCGGCCTGTCGGAGCGCGGACACCAAGTTGTGGTTTACGGACGCAGCGGATACGGTCAGCCAAAGAGACTTTGGATAAACGAAAACCTAATCGCTCGGAGAGTTCCAGCTCTAAAGTTCAAGGGCACCGAATCGATCAGTGCGGGAATCTTCTCAGCGCTGCACTCAATTCTGAAAACTCGACCAGAGGTTGTCCTCGTTTGTAACCCATCGAACATTTGGGCACTCAAGTTTTTGAACATGTTCGGCATTCGTGGTGTTCTTCACGTTGCCGGCCTAGAGCCTCACCGCGTGAAGTGGAAGGGTCTCGGCGCCAAAGTTCTAACAGCCGCAGTAAAGAGCGCGGTCAACTCAAACGTGCCACTGCTAACCGACTCAGATGCCGTGGCTGACTGGTATCTCAACAAATTCAACCGCCCTGTTCACGTAATCAAATACGGCGCTAAAAAGCCAGAAATCGACGAAGCGGTGCTTGCAGAGTTAGGCCTGAAGACTCGTGGTTATGATCTCGTTGTTGCCCGTTGGGATGAAGACAACCAGGTTGCCGAAGTTGTTGAGGCACACCGAAATTCTGGCGTAAAGACCCCGCTTATCGTTGTTGGAGAAGACCACAAAAACAACCACTACGCAGCCAAGATCCGTGAAGCTGTAGAAATTCACCCTCACGCCAAGGCAATCGGAAGCGTTTGGGACCTACACAAGCTTGGAGCGCTGTATGCCGGTGCTCGTTGCTACATCCATGGCCACACCGCTGGTGGCACTAACCCGGCACTGCTCATTGGTGGAGTATCTGGCGCAGAAGTTCTCGCTCACCAAAACCCGTTCAACTCAGAAGTGGTTGGCAAGAACGGTTGGCTCTGGAAAGACCAGGCAGACCTGTCTCGCGTGCTCGAGAATCACAAGTGGGATAAAGCACCTCGTGCAAAGTCACTCACCAAAGACATCTCGACCCGTTATGTTTGGTCAGAAATTGTGGTTGAGTACGAAACTCTGCTGGAAAATATTAAGAACCGAAGTATATAGGCAGAATTTCACTCGGTAATCCGTCGTGAACAATACGTCCGTGCTCTAAAACAATCACACGAGTGCAAGTCTTCTCAATCATGTCGCGCGAATGGCTCGCTAAGAACATGATGTTTGCACCATCAACCAAGCCGCGAAGGCGAGCTTCCGCCTTGTGCTTGAACTCTTCGTCGCCGACCGAAAGCCATTCGTCCATGAGCAAAATCTCAGGTCGAATCTCGGTGGCCACGGCAAAAGCGAGGCGCATGTGCATACCCGTTGAGTAAGTTCTCA
Organism: Microbacteriaceae bacterium; assembly: GCA_947447395.1. Taxonomy (GTDB): domain Bacteria; phylum Actinomycetota; class Actinomycetes; order Actinomycetales; family Microbacteriaceae; genus Rhodoluna. The sequence continues at coordinate 11,405 of CANFJH010000014.1, forward strand.
CCGGAAGGTTGATGAAGTTACCAAGTTCGGAAAAGGCAATGATGTCATCCAGCTTGCGCTTAATGGTGGCTTTCGAAAGCCCCAACAGTTGCCCGCGAATGAAGATGTTCTCGAGACCGGTAGCTTCCGGGTTGATACCCAAGGAAATGTCGATCAGCGAGCCAACCTTGCCTCGAATCGAAGCCTTGCCGGCACTTGGAGCGTAGACCTGTCCAAGCACCCGCAGTAGCGTGCTCTTGCCGGCCCCGTTGTGTCCTAGTATTCCAACGCGCTCGCCATCGGAAACCTCAAGGGATATATCGTCAAGTGCACGAACTTGCACGTGACCGTCTTTGGCAGCGTTCAGGCGCCCACCTGTAGCAACATCCATAAGAGCGGCCGTTAGAAAGCGAGACTTGGTGTTGTAGACCGGAACATCAACGGTCAGGTTTGTCAGGTTTACATGTACCAAGGTTTAGTCCTTACAGCCAGTAAACAACGCGGCTAGCGTATCGACGGGAAATGAAGGCCGCTCCAGCCCAGCCAACTGCGGCCATAACTAGCGCCGAGACCCAGGTCCGAAGGGTTGGGTATTCCCCCAACATTGGGTCTCTCACAAGGGATAAAAAGATCGCAAAAGGATTGTACTTAACTAATAAATTCACTACTGAAGTGCTCAAACCATCTTTATTCCACATGACGGGCGTCAAGTAGAAAAACACTGTGAGGAAGCTTGTTGTTAATTGACTGAAATCGCGATACCTCGTAGCGACAATCCCGAGTGCAACCACAATCCAACCAAGATTTATAACAACCAAAATGAGGCCCAACAATCCAAGCAACATCGTCCAATTCATTGGTACTTGCAGAATTAAAAATAAGATTGGAATCAAAATAATGTTGTGTAAAAAGATAACGAATGCTCTCCAAAGCAGGCGAATTACGTAGACGTAAACTGGCAATTTAATTTGCTTAACCAAGTCGGCTGCGCCGATAAACAAATTGCTGGCATCAGAGATAATTCCAGAAATGAAATTCCAGACCAAGATACCTAATGCCAAATAGGGAAGATAACTCTTGTATGGAATCTTAAAAAGTAACCCAAAAACAAAGCCCATAGTTGTGATCAAAACGGAGGTAGTGATCGTGACCCAAAATGGTCCTATTGGTGACCTTCTATATGACTGTCGCACGTCTTGCCAGCCAAGCATCAGCGCAAGCTGAACATTGTTCTTGAACAAATTGGCTCCTAGAAGTTCTTTACTACCGGTCAATCCTAGTTGGCAATAGAATTTTGCTTCGAATTTCGATTAACCAAATAAACTTATGAGGTTGTCCAATTTAAGGGGTCGTAATTGAAGGGAATCATTCTCGCAGGAGGGTCTGGCACTCGATTGCACCCGATTACACTCGGGGTTTCAAAACAACTAACCCCTGTCTACGACAAGCCAATGATCTATTACCCTCTGGCCACACTAATTTCCGCCGGAATACGTGAAATTCTTATCATCACCCGGTCCGAGGACCAGAACCAATTCAAAGGTCTCTTAGGTAATGGCGAAAACCTTGGCGTTAAAATCCAATATGAAATTCAAGAACAACCACTCGGTCTAGCTCAGGCTTTCACCATAGGGGCAGAATTCATTGGAGCCGATAAAGTCGCGCTTGCTCTTGGTGACAACATTATTCACGGCCAAGACCTTGCAAACCAGATGTCGTCGGCTAGTGAAATTGACGGAGCGCTTATATTTGCTTATCAAGTGGCAGACCCAACTGCTTACGGAGTGGTTGAATTCGACACCGATGGCAGAGCGATAAGCCTTGAAGAGAAACCCAAGCAACCAAAGTCTCCTTATGCAGTGCCGGGTCTTTATTTTTATGACAACGAAGTTGTTGAGATCGCCAAGAATCTAAAGCCATCCGCTCGCGGTGAATTGGAAATCACTGACATCAATCGTGCCTATCTAGAAAAGGGACGCCTTCGTGTTGAAGTTCTCCCAAGGGGAACTGCCTGGTTTGACACCGGAACCTTCGACTCACTGCTTGAGGCAAGCGAATTCGTTCGCACGTTAGAAAAGCGTCAGGGCGTTCGTATTGGCTCCCCAGAAGAAGCGGCATGGCGCAATGGATTCATTGGAGATTCGAAATTGAAGTCACTAGCTGAAACTTTAGCAAAGTCTGGTTATGGCGAGTACCTGTTAGCACTAATCACCGAGGGACAGTTTCGTGGCTAAATATCTCATCACTGGTGGTGCAGGATTTATCGGTGCAAATTTCGTGCACCTTCTTTCGAACGAAACAGACCACGAAGTCACCGTTCTAGACGCACTCACATACGCAGGTAACAAGGCCAGTATCGAAGGGCTGCTAGGCAACCGCATAAAACTCGTCCATGGCGATATTAGAGACCACGGTCTAGTTCATGAGCTCGTTGAGGACCACGACACCGTAGTTCACTTTGCGGCAGAATCGCACAATGACAACTCCCTGGAGTCACCAGATTCATTCGTCACAACAAATGTTGTAGGCACTTTCAATTTGCTTGATGCAGCAACCAAGAGCAGTAAGCGTTACCACCACATTTCAACTGACGAGGTCTACGGAGACCTTGAATTGGATGACCCTCAAAGGTTTACTGAGACCACACCATACAATCCATCGAGCCCATATTCTTCAACAAAGGCTTCAAGTGATTTGCTAGTAAAAGCATGGGTTCGGTCATTCGGACTTCAGGCCACAATCACAAACTGCAGCAACAACTACGGGCCCTACCAACACATCGAGAAATTCATTCCTCGCCAAATTACCAACGTCCTTTTAGGAATTCGCCCAAAACTTTACGGTTCTGGAGAAAACGTTCGTGACTGGATTCACGTCGAAGATCACAACCGAGCGGTTCTCAAGGTTATAGAAGAAGGCCAAATTGGTGAAACTTATTTAATTGGTGCCGACGGGGAAAAGAACAACCTTGAAGTCACCAAACTTATCTTGCAGTTAATGGGTAAATCAGAAGACGACTTTGATTTCGTGAAGGATCGTGCTGGGCACGACCTTCGCTATGCAATTGATTCAACCAAACTTCGAACAGAACTTGGTTGGGTACCTAAATACACAAGTTTCGAATCTGGGCTGGAACAAACCATCGATTGGTATACCCAAAATCCAGGTTGGTGGCAGCCTCTCAAGGCGCAAGTTGAGGCTCGTTATGCGTCACAGGGTCACGTTTAATGGAAAATGAATTAAGGATCACCGAAAGCACAATTCCGGGTCTGTTTGTCGTAAACCTGCCAGTCCATGGCGACTCTCGCGGCTGGTTTAAAGAGAACTGGCAAAATCAAAAGTTTCGTGAACTAGGCTTTCCAGCCTTCAAGCCGATTCAAAACAACATCTCTTTCAACGAGAAGGTTGGAACTACTAGGGGCATTCATGCAGAGCCGTGGGACAAATATGTCTCAGTCGCAAATGGCAAAGTTTTTGGAGCCTGGGTGGATCTGCGTGAAGGAGAATCCTTCGGCCAAGTTTTTACAATTGAAATTAGCCCCGGCGTAGCTGTCTATGTTCCGCGTGGCGTTGGCAACGCATTCCAAACTCTCGAGCCAAACACTAGCTATACGTACCTAGTAAATTCACATTGGTCTCCAACCGCAAAATATACATTTCTCAACCTTGCTGATGAAACAGCCAACATTCAGTGGCCTATTTCGCTGAGCGATGTCGAAATTTCGGAAAAAGACCTGAACCAACCTCGGCTATCTGAAGTTGTACCATTCAAGCGAAAGAAAACCGTCATTCTCGGGGCCAATGGCCAACTCGGAAAGGCTCTTAAGGAGCAGTTCCCAGACGCAGTGGCTCTAGCGCGTCAGGATTTTGACTTATCAGACACCACAACCTGGACTTCAATCGACTGGCCAGATGTTGAAACGATAATCAACGGTGCAGCTTATACGAAAGTCGATGAAGCGGAATCTGACCTGGGACGCCCGATAGCCTGGGCCACCAATGCCGTTGGGGTCGGGCATTTGGCTAAATTGTGTGAAGAATTCGACATCAAGCTGGTGCACGTCTCTAGCGACTATGTATTTGACGGCAGCGATTCAAAGCCCTATCTAGAAACAGATTCGCTAAGCCCGCTAAGCGTTTATGGTCAAAGCAAAGCGGCAGGGGACTTAGCAGTAGCCCAAATAGATAACCATTACATAGTACGAACATCCTGGGTTATTGGTGAAGGACCAAATTTTGTAAATACAATGATCAACTTGGCAAAGTCAGGTAAAAATCCAAAAGTTGTCACCGATCAGTTTGGGAGGCTTTCATTCGCGGATGAAATTGCGAAATTTATATCCAAACTCCTGGAATCGAATGCCCCATCCGGCGTGTATAACTTTACAAATGGATCTGAGCCGTCAAATTGGCATGAAATTGCTGAATATATTTTTGAAAGTTTAGATTCACGTGGCAAGGACGTTGATCGAGTCACTACTAGCGAGTATTTAGGTGGCATCGATAAATCTAGGCGTGTAGCACCGCGCCCCAAGTACTCGGTACTCGATTTAACCAAGTCATCGAAATATTATTCAGATAAGACAGATTGGAAAGTCAAAATTGACCAAATCCTCAAAAGCGCCAACTGAGACAAACCCAGTGAAGTTTAAGAAACTTAAGACCGTCAGTGTTGTAATTCCTTACTACAACGGTTCGCATTACATTGAACGAGCTCTAAAAAGTGTGCTTAACCAAACCGTCAAGGCGGCAGAAATCTTCATCGTCGATGATGGCTCTAATGAAACAGAGGCTGCATTCCTAAGAGAATTGGCAAAAAGTTACCAATTCACTCTCCTAACAAAGCCCAACGGTGGCCAAGGCTCGGCACGTAACCTGGGGGTCAAGTCATCCAAAGCTGAATATGTGTGCTTTTTGGATCAAGATGACTACTTTTTGGAATGGCACATTGAGCACCTATTGTCAGTTGTAAAGAAACAAGCTGACGAGAGGTTCGGTTTTGCCTATGGAGACCTTTGGCGGGGCAACGAAGACGGTCAAGTCCTTCAACATTCAACTTCGGTCAGGCATGCCGTTCACCCAAAAACCGATTTATACATGCAAATCAAAGATGACATGCATATTCTCCCATCGGCCTCAATCATAAAGATTTCCGCTTTCTTAGAAATTGGTGGATTTGATGAACGTTTCATGGGCTATGAAGATGATGACTTGTTTATACGATTCTTTGCGGCTGGCTATACGAGTGTCTTCTCTACTCGTCCCGTAACGTTCTGGACCATCAATAAATCCAGCACCAGTTATTCAATAAAAATGTCTAGGAGTAGATTCACTTACGTGAAAAAACTAATGGAGTCATTCCCAGACGATATAGTTGCTGGCCAATTCATATTTAGAGATTTGATTTTGCCGAGATTTATGCCAACGATAGTAAACGACTACCTTCGAAGCCTGTTTTTCAAAGATGCGTATTTGGATGAAAACCGAGGGCGACTTGCGGAGTTAAGGTCATTTTTCTTGCAGAACCAAAGCACCAAAGGTCAAAAAAGGAAAAAATTCGCCTTAGATATAGCGACATCTATCAATCCAACTATTTTGAGAGCCCTTCTGAAACTGGCAGTACGGTTTCCGTTTTCAATTCTGCTCAAAGCGGCAGGTTATGAAGTGCTTTTAAAGGGACTCAAGCGAATCTTGTTTGAATTGAAAGAAGTGAAACAGTAACTGATTATCGGTAGCGCCATCAAGGCGTACCTCGGCGGTGTTGAAAAATCGTAGCCACCCTCAACGAAGCAGACGATGGGCCAAGCCACGGCAAGGCTGGCAATTAGCGCCCAGCTCGTTAATGACAAGGCTCCCAATCTGTCGAACTTTTCAGCTGAAAAATCTAAATAAGCACGGATTGCAAACAGCACCACGAATGCCAAAGAGAACAGATAACCCAAACTCGAGTCAATTTGAATCCCTAGGTAATAACCCCTTTGCGAACTAAGCAAATTAGACATTGAATCGGCAATGGTAGTGATTCGCACATGCGAAGTTTTTGAAAAACCTAGCAACTTATTCAAAACAATAGAACTTGGAACTAGCTCTGTGATTTTTTGGAAGACTAAAAAACCTACATACGTAGAGGCGGCCGCGACGCTCGGCAGGGCTTCACGAAGGCTGAAAGCTCCTCGAATGTTGGCAAATACAAATCGCGGTTTTTGACCTCGAAATAATTTCATAATCCCATGTACCAAGAAGTTGCAGATAGGGATCAGCACAAGAAGTCCCTTGACGCCGCCAAGCAATATAGCGACGCCTACTCTAATTACCCAGTCCAACTTGCCACGGTTTCTCCCTGGGGCTCCAAGATACAACTCGCTTAGCAGCCAGATCAGAACAGCAGGAACCACCGCGGCGTCGTTGTTAATTGTCGCTAGGGCATGTATAAAAGTGGGGTTGAGGAGAACGAAGAATGTCGCAATGGCCAACCATCCTAAATTCACCCGCCTTATTAGGAAAACAAGAATCAAAAGTATTGACGTCAACCCTAACCAGAAGTCTGAACCAAAAGCGCGCATCCCCAAGAGAATAGCTTTTGATTCACTTTTTGGAGAAAAATTGTAAAAAACGTAAGGCAGGTAACCCAAAGGTGGTTGCTGCGCTTCGTAATTGTAGCCATACGGTGCGTAGTTCGTCACAGTTCGATTTGCGTCTCCGCAATTGCCCGGCGCAGCAAAAGCGGTGCCAAGGCAGTCAACGATTTTGACTGTCAGTTGGTCATACTGAGAACCCCACGAGGGGATTTTGTTTTCCTTTAATTTCAAAACATAGTCAAAGTGTGCACCCTCGTCATACACATCGAAACGTGCATTTGTGGTGGAGTCGCGGTTTATTTGCGAAAACGATAGGAAAGCCATAAAAACCACTGTGCAAATGGTAATGATCGAATAGACAAAACGAGACCTAGTGATCATTTGGTGATTGCTTTCTGAATAAATGTGGTTGGAACTACCTATGGTTCATATTACAAACAACTATTATCGAAGCCGATATGGCAACAGGTAGGCCGGTTAATGGCAGCTGGCCACGGAATCCGCAGACACTTTGCAATGAGTTTTTATGGCCAGATTCACATTTTTCACTTGCTTAGAAACCCAGGCGATGGTTCGCTTTTGTTCTGCATTGTCATATTTGCCAACATAAGCGCTAATCAGTTTGGCAGTTTGAATCATGTTTGCTTGAATACCAGATGTTGAAACCCAAGTGGAAATAGCCTTCAAGTCTTGAAAATATGCAGTAGCGCAAGGATCATAATTCAAACATTTACGAAATAAGGCACCTCTCGTTAGTTGATAATTTGCCATTTTCGAGGTGTTGGTTACGCCCTGTGCATGAGCAATTAGGAAACTACCAGGGAACGCAGCGGTTGGTTTATCAAGTGGGAAGAAGAAATCATCGTGATATTTACCCACCAAGCCAGGATTATTTTTCATCCAACTTTTGGGATTAATGTCATTGAAATAGTTTTCGCCCCAGGTGTTATCGAGGCCCCATGGCAGGAATGTCATCTTGCCGAGTTGGTTTGAACGAATCTGGAAGTTGTTTTGAAGCGGACCCGAGTAGGTGTCCCAGCCCCCGGTGAAGTTATCCACCGCGAAGAGCATTATTAGTTTGTCGCGGTCGGTGTTGGTTTCTAGGAAGTCCCAGAGTTTCTTACCGTTGGTTTGAATTCCCTTGGCGAAAGCGCGAAGGTCGTCGCGGTTGGGGGTTGCCTTCCAGCCCTCCTTGACCTTGAAATGGGTGTTGACCTCAACGTTTCCGCCAACGTTGGACGGGGTGATTTCGGTGAAGTTTTTGTTGTTCTCGTAGAGGTGCTGAGTGATGTCTTTGAAGTTGTTGGCGAGGAAGACGTCGTCGAGCGATTCGAGTACCAGGTAGAGCCCGCGGTCTGGTTTGGCAATGTTTTTGCTCATGGTTAGGTGAGCGTAGCCAGTGCGGGAGGCGGGGATACCCATGGCTCGGTAGGTGGCGTAGGCGTAGGTTTCATGAATTTTCGACGAGTCTTGCGTCATGGCGTTAAGCGTGAGGCTTTTTAGGCCGAGCAGGGTTTGGTTTTTGTGAGTTTTATCGAAGTTGAACTTCACCTTGAACGAAGTATTTTGGTAGGTGGTGTTGATGCCGTAGCGGGAAGTGGTTCCCTTGATTTTGATGACAACATCCATTTGCGGCGTTTGTTTGGTTCCTATTGTGAGCTGGAATTTAGCCGGCACGTACTGCGTCTCGTTGGCATTTGCCAAAACTTTTTTCGACTTGTTGGGGATGTCCAGCTGAATGTTGCTGATGTTTCCCGGATCAAAAATGCTCTTCTGATCGGTGATTACCGTGGGGTCAACTGTTTTGGTTGGGGCAGGTGTCTGGGTCTTCTTTGGTGCTTGGTAAGTATTTAGATTTGGTACTAGGACGGCTGACGCGGCTAGCGCAATCGCAACGACGGCGGACCCCCAAATTACCTTCAGTTCGCGACTAGCCATTAACTGCCTTACAGTCAGTAACCAAGTTCGAAGCGTCCAGCTTGCAAACGTTCGCTACTGCGGAATCTACGCGAGCAATTTGCTTGGTAACCCATTTAGCAGTTCGAACGCCTTCCGCTTTTTGGTAAGGCGTTAGGTAGCTGTCAATCAGGCTGCTGGTATTCGTCATCTGGTCACTCATGTTGGTGCTCTTGGCCCAGTTGCTTACCTTCTGTAGGTCTTGGAAGTAAAGAGTCGAACAAGGCGCGTAGTGAAGACACTTCACGAACATTTTGCCGCGTGCGATTTGGTAGTTCGCCATCGAGGCCATGTTTCTAAGACCTGCCGAATAAGCAAAGATGTAGCTGCCGGGGTAGGCGGTGTATGGCTTGTCGATGTTAATAAAGAAGTCATCGTGCAGTTTGGTTGGCAGGCGGTAGCCGGGGTAGCGAACTCTGGCGCTCGGGTCATTGAACAGGTTCTCGCCGAAGGTCTGGTCGGTTCCCCATGGCAGGAAGGTGAACTTGCCAGCAATGTTGCTGCGGAACGTGATGTTGTTTCGAAGTGGCCCAGAGTAGGTGTCCCAGCCGCCGGTGAAGTTATCCACCGCGAACAGCATGATCAGTTCGTTGCGATCGGTCACGGTGTCTAGGTTATTCCAGAAGGTTGCGCCGGCCGTGTTGATGGCTTTGCTGAATGCGCGCAGGTCGTCTCGGGTTGGAGTTGCCTTCCAACCAGACTTCACGCGGAAATAGCTTCCATTTGCGGTGTTGCCGCCGAGCTTGGCTGGGTCGAAGTCCGTTACGTCATGGGTGTTTTCGTAAACGTGCTGGGTGACGTCTTTGAAGTGATCGGCGATGAATTGGTTGTCTTCCGATTCGAGTACCAGGTAAAGCCCGCGCTTTGGCTTGTCTGGGAGAGTGGCGCCTTCAAACGTGATGGTCGTAAATCCGGTTCGAGGGGCCGGAACGCCCATGGCACTGTAAGCCTTGTAGGCGTAGGTCTCGTGAATTCGAGAGTTGTCTTGAACGAACCCGTTGAAGGTAAGTTCTTTCTTGCCGAAGAATGTTTGCTTTTCGTAACCGGTCGCCCAGTCGAACTTGATCTTAAAAGATGGACGGTAATAAAGGTTGTTCAGAGTTGAGTGGGTGGTGGTTCCCTTAACGCGAATTCCAACATTCACCTGCTGGGTTTCA
>CANFJH010000015.1 GCA_947447395.1 Microbacteriaceae bacterium
CTCGTGTTCGGCCAGATGGATGAGCCACCAGGCACCCGTCTTCGCGTAGCTCTTTCGGCTCTAACCATGGCGGAGTATTTCCGCGATGTTCAGAAGCAGGACGTTCTGTTGTTCATTGACAACATCTTCCGCTTCACCCAGGCCGGTTCAGAGGTTTCGACCCTTTTAGGTCGTATGCCTTCTGCCGTGGGTTACCAGCCAAACTTGGCCGATGAGATGGGTCTCCTTCAGGAACGCATCACCTCGACCCGTGGTCACTCGATTACTTCACTACAGGCAATTTACGTGCCTGCGGATGACTACACCGACCCAGCCCCAGCAACCACCTTTGCTCACTTGGATGCAACCACTGAGCTAAGCCGTGAAATTGCTTCGAAGGGTCTGTACCCAGCTATTGACCCACTAACCTCGACCTCGCGCATCTTGGACCCTCGCTACATCGCAGCAGACCACTATGCAACTGCGATTCGCGTCAAGGCGATCCTTCAGAAGAACAAGGAACTTCAGGAAATCATCGCCATCCTTGGTGTTGAAGAACTTTCTGAAGAAGACAAGGTAACCGTATCTCGCGCCCGTCGTATCCAGCAGTTCCTATCCCAGAACACCTACATGGCTGAAAAGTTCACCGGTGTTAAGGGTTCAACTGTTCCGCTAAAGGACACCATCGAAGGCTTCTCGGCCATCGCTAACGGTGATTTGGACCACGTTGCAGAACAGGCGTTCTTCAACGTCGGTGGCCTAGACATGGTTATGGAAAACTGGGAGCGCATCCAGAAGGAAACCGGTAAGTAATAATGTCGGAAAAAGTTCTTCGCGTCGAGCTGGTAGCAGCCGATAAAGCCGTCTGGACTGGCGAGGCCAAAATGGTCATCGCTAAGACCGTTGAGGGTGAAATCGGTCTACTTGCAGGTCACGAGCCTATGCTCGCGATCCTCTCAAGCGGTGAAGTTCGCATTACTCTTCTAGATGGCGACAAGCTAATCGCTAACGCGGAAGACGGCTTCCTTTCGGTTGAGCACGATGTTGTAACCATCGTTGCTCGTCACGCCGAACTGGTCTAAACAAACTAAAAGATAAAACCCCAGCCAATCGGTTGGGGTTTTTCTTTATCTTGATCCTGCCGGGACCCACTTGACGTCGCCGCCATGCGGAACATTAGCAACTCGAGCCAAGACGAATAACAAGTCAGAAAGTCGGTTCAGATAAACCGCGCAAACCGTAGAAACATCGGTACCAGCTTCCAACGCGACCCAAACTGCGCGCTCAGCACGTCGAACCACGGTACGAGCAAGGTGCAATCCGGCAGCTAAACCAGAACCGCCAGGAATGATGAACGAGTCCAGGTTTGGCAAAGAAGCGTTGTAGGTGTCTATCGCAACCTCTAGATCAGCTACCCAAGCTTCATCGATGCGCAAGCCTCCGGTGCCGGGGGTTGCCAAATCGGCACCAAGGTCGAACAGGTCGTTCTGTATGCGCGCCAGAAGCGCCATAAGTTCAGGTGAGAACTCACCATGCGCCAAGGACACAGCAACACCTAACGCCGAATTCGCTTCGTCTACGTCGGCATAAGCCTCAATACGTGGGTCAGTTTTCGGCACGCGCGAGTTATCGCCCAGGCCCGTGAAACCTTCATCGCCGGTTTTTGTGTAAATCTTGGTGAGTTTGACCATGCCTCTAAGTTTAGGCTTGAACCATGTTGTTCCTATTGCCACCATCTGAATCCAAAGCCTCGGGCGGCAATCCACTCTCAATCGACATGGTTGCTCTAACTTTTGGTGGCATGCAACCAGCGCGTGACGAACTTTTCAAGAAACTTGTAAAGTTCTGCAAGTCCAAAGCGGGCAAAGAGAAGTTCACGAAGGAACAGCTTGAACTCAATCTCAACCTCCAAACCGCGCCAACTTTGCCAGCCATAGATCGTTATGTAGGCACCCTGTTCGATGCCATCCAAGGCAGAGGGCTCAAGGGTACGCCAACCGAGTTCAACACCCTCACCAAAGAAGAACGCGATCGGGCAAAGCAATCGGTGTTCATTCAGTCGGCACTCTTCGGTCTGATCCCAGCCAGCAATCTAATTCCTAATTACCGATTCTCAGCAAGTACCAAAATCCCCGGGTTCGACCTCAAGAAGCATTGGTCCGAATCCCACAACATCATCTGGAAGCGCCTCGAAGGTCAACAGATCATCGACCTACGCTCGAACTCCTATGCGGAACTTGCCCCAATCCCAGACCACTTCGAAGCCCTAACAGTTGAGGTCTACGACATCGAGTCCGGCAAAGCCATGAACCACTTCAACAAGAAGGCCAAAGGGCAGTTCGTTAGAGCCTTCCTGCAAGGCGCCGAAAGTCTTCCAGAAATGGCAAAAGCCGCCAAACTCAAAATGGAACTCGACGGCGATACCTTGAAGCTATTTACCAACCAGCGCTAATAAGTCGGAAGTTCTTTTTTAGGTAGTTCGATTACGCCATCTTTTACGCTGATGACCATCGGCCAGTAAGGCGATTCATCAGTCTGGAACACATAGCCAGGAGTAAGCCAAGCATTACCCTTCTTATCCCAAACGATCATCAACGACTCTGTGGCTTTATCGATAGTCAGGGTGTCCTCATCTGACTTATCTCCCAAGATGGACTTCCAATCACGACCACCCCAAGGATTGTGGACCATTCCGCGATATCGGCTGTCGTCGATGCGATCAATTGCAGCCTTCTCGGAAATCGTCTCAAAAGTTCCGCGTTCAACTACCTCAACGCTGTGTCCCGTCACCGACTGCAGATTTCCTCGTTGGTCCCAATCGATTTCCCACTGGAGCGCAGTTTTCTGACCGTCAACTTTTAGCGACCCAACTACCCTCCGACCAGAATCCTTGTAAATTTCGAGTTCGTCAGCAGTGGTGTTGAATCCAGTCTCGGAAAAGACCTGCAAGGCCTTCGCTTTCAATTGGTCATCACTCAGAAAAGAGTGCATTGAATTCGATCTAGCTTGCTCATAGAAATCAATAGCCCAGGTGCCGGTACCACGCCAGGATAGGAAGATTGAGGGTTCATCAGGCACTTTTCCATTGGTGAACACGTAATTGTCTGAGTCGTTCGAGTAGTAGTTTTTGGTGATTGTTCCCTCAAGGTTGAACATTTTGGCTAGGTGCTGAACAATCTCGGTCGGGTTCCCAGTTCGGCGAAGCTGGTAAATCTTGCCTGTTCCTTCAACGTCGGTAATGGCTGGTCCTGCTAAATACTGAATCTCAGGCCCTGACTGCATGGTTGAGCCATAGGCAGGTATGGAGTCAACCCTTGCCATGCTGAAAAGGGGCGCATCTAGGTGAGTAATTGCTGGCTTCCCTAAAACATTGACCGCAATAAAACCAACCACCAGTGCGGCTGCAATGGAAGTGCTTGCGAAAACCAAACGGGCAGTGGCTGGAGAGCGGCCTTGAGTCATTGCCTCCGTGATAACGCTGTCAGGAAGTTTTGGTGTTGAAACCTTCGCGGCTTTAGTGATGCGCTTTAGTAGTGGGTCATTCATATCAGGCATATGTTGTTATCCCTCGAGTTCTTTCAGGATTGCTTCCAGGTTCTTTCGAGCCCGGTGGAGTCTGATGCTCACGGCGTTGGTTGATACTCCAAGGACAACGGCAATTTCGCCAGGTTTTAGGCCCTCGAGGGCGGCCAAGGCCAAGATCGATTGGTCTTTCTTCTCAAGCCGCATCCAAGCCGTTTGGAGCACATGATCGGCAAGGAAAACTTCCTCAGCTGCTGGTGCGGTGAGGTCGGTATCGAATAGCTGGAAACTTTGGTTTCGAAACGACTTCCGCCGATGGTTTGCCAGCACGAATCCTGAAATCCGATAGAGCCATGGTAGTTCGGCATCTTTGGGGCAGCTAGCTCGCTTATTCCAGGCAATTAAGAATATCTCTGCGGCAAGGTCTTCAACATCGTTTCGATGGACTCGGTAGGCCAAGTACTTGGAGACCTTTGGCAAATACTGCCTAAAGGTTTCGGTAAATTCGTCCGCGTTCATTTGTCTCCCCCTTGCCTATGTCGCGGACTGCCTAAATCTTTCTAAACTCGCAAAGATCTTCGTGATCTTGAATCACGCCGATAGCTTGCATCATGGCATGCATGGTTGTTGGCCCAACGAAGTTGAAACCGAGCTTGCGAAGTTCCTTAGATAGTGCGGTCGACTCTGGGGAGACCGAAAGGTTTCTGCGGTCGGCAGTCGGTGAATGCTTTCGAATGAATTCTTCGAGCGAGATGTTCTGCTCTTTTATGATGCGAGCGTTGTTTATCACGGCCTGAATCTTGCCGCGATGGCGAATGATTCCCTCGTTCAAGAGAAGGCGTTCAACGTCTTTCTCAGACAGCTTGGCAACCTTGTCGATGGCGAAGCCTAAGAACGCTTCACGAAAGCCCTCACGGCGTTTCAGGATGGTTAGCCAGCTAAGACCAGACTGGAAACCTTCGAGGCTGATTCTCTCGAACAGGGCGTCTTCGCCGGTGATCGGCTTACCCCACTCGGTGTCGTGGTATTCGATGTAAATGGGGTCTGAAGATACCCAAGCGCAGCGCTGCATTAGTCCTTAGTCTCGATGCCTTCGAGAGCCAGCAGCCATCGCTTTGTTGGTAGGCCATCACCACCGGAATAGCCGGTGATCTTTCCACTGGCACCTAGCACGCGGTGGCATCCAATGATTAGTGGAACTGGATTAGACCCAACGGCTCCGCCCACTGCGCGAACAGCCTTTGGGTTTCCAATGTTCTGAGCGATTTCGGCATAGGTGGTTACCTCGCCAAAACCAATTTTCTCGATCTCTTTCCAAACAGCTCTCTGGAAATCCGTGCCCTTTAGTTCGGTGGCGAAGTTTAGATCCTTATTTTTGCCTTTGAAGTAATTGGTCAACTGCTTCTTGGCATCCTGTAGAACCGATGCTTTACCGAAGTCTGGAGTGATGTCGCTGCCCATGGTGAGGAAAACGACCTTGTTGTCTTTCGCCAGCAGTGTGATTGCTCCGACAGGGGAGTCGAAGGTTAATTTCGCATCATGATTCGGAAGATTCATAACTCTAGGTTATTCCGAATATGAAGGAGTTCCCCAAGTAAAAAGGCCCTGTGTAAAACTACACACCTAATTACTTGGGGAACTATCAGTTATTTAGTGCCGATGTTCGAGTAGGCGTCAATAGTTGCCGCTCCACCGTCGGATTGAGAAGTTAGCTGTATTTGAATTGACTTCTTTTGCAACCCCTTGTGCTCTAAGACGTCAAAGTTACCTTGAAGCGCCGCAACAACTTGAAACTCTTCACCCGCTTTCAACGCAACACCAGAATTTTCGACAGGAATCAGCTCTAGCCCCAACTTTTTGATGTCCTTCTCACTATTCACCAGTCCAACAAGGTTTTCAGTTCCCGTGGTGCTTATGTAAAACACTCTCGCTGTTAAAGTGGTTGCTCCAGTGGGTAATTCTTTAAGAGTGAGTACGACATTCTGATCGCAAACGTACCCGCCAAATCCAGCGAACCGTGTTTCGTTTGGTTTCCAATTAGGGAACCAAAATGTGGCATCGGCATAGCTTTGGGTAGCTTTGCAATTAACTTTTTCCGGCGCCGATGTGGGGATGGCAGGGCTGCATGAAGTCAAAATAGTTGCGGCACAAATTGATGCTGCAGCAACGAAAGCCAGTCTCTTTCCTTTGGGCATTAATCTACGCATGACGAAGACCAGTTAGTTTTTGCTGGGTAGAGGTCCATAATCATGCAGGTGTTCGAATTCACATCTGCTCCTCTGGGAACATAAAGGAGTAATCCAGTGGTTGTCGTGTTGGTGCAATTCGAGTTATCAGTAACTTTTGAGAATGTGAGTCTATCGGCGGCTCGAAGAATCAGCATTCGCCCTAAAACACCAACTGGGGCTGGCTTACTGTAAGACCAGGACGAGGTGATGGTACTGGCTGTGGTGTAAGAAATACCAAAAGTTGCCGTGGCTGAAACCAATACGTCACTTACGGTCACAGCTACCGAGCCGCTGTAAGCAGTGGAGGTGGACACGCTCTTGGTCTGGCTAAATGAGATGGTTCCTGGCGCTGACATCCAAATGCTCCCGGTGTCAGTTGGCATCCATCCAGCAGCACGTGTGCTTACAGGGTATGCGGTGGTTGCTATGCAGGATTGAACTGCAGCGTCGGCAGGTGACGCCGGGCCAAATCCAGTCAAGGCAAGAAGGATGGTTGCCCCCGAGGCTGCCAATCCAGATTTTTTGAATTTCATTCTGTGCTCCCTAATTAATGAAAACCTTGTGTGTTCATTATTAACAGAATAGTTACAAAAATTAACTTATTGCTCTATCTAAAGTAAATATGCTAACTCGTTATAAAGCGGTTCTTTCATTTTTGAGACGAAGGTTGCCAACGATTTAGCGATCTCGAAATGGGAATTTTGAATTGCTAACCCAATTAACTCATTGAGTTTGTTTGAAACTAATTGCGTTGGATTTTCCGTTCTTAGCGTGGCCATTAATTTTTCAAAAGTAAGATTCAATTCGGTTTTGTCATCGGTATTGAGTGAGATTTCAAACTGAAGTAGAACGGCACGCGTGTACAGCTCAGCAGAAATCCAATTCCCAGCCACAAGCCTTTCCAGCAACTTCGATGCTTCAGCACTGCGGTTTAATTTGAACAGAAATTGGGCTTCCAAAATTTCAAAGTCTCCAAGTGGTGAGTCTCGTTGCTCATTCGCTTTAGCGAACTCGTTTTTTACAATCAAAAGATCTGCAAGGGCAACCTCTGTCTCCACTTCATTTGTTTGCATCATTGCAAGCGCCTCAAATTTTGTGAGTCTCAATCGCACTTGGTTCGATGAACCGAAAACTAAGGTGTTCAAGGCGATTGCCTGTTCTGCACATTCGGCTGCCTTTTCGAAATTTCCTCGATCAAACCAAATGTTTGATTCTGCCCAGAGTCTGCGCCAACCAATGTACTTGAAATCCAACTCCGAATCTTCACTTTGGCTTTCAATCACCAACTTCGTTGCAGATTCAAATTCACCAATTTCTGACATTCTCACTGCGAGCGTCAAACTCGCATAGGAAAATGTAGCTGGGTCGATTTTTCTGTCGATAGTTTTGCGAATCTGTATTAATTTCAAGATTGCTTCTAGACGCAACCCAAGACGAGTGCAGGCTTCGCCAAAAAGGCCGATTGCCTTTATCTTTTCACTGAAGGTCCCTTCATGAATTACATGATTGAAAGAATCTTCTAAAACTAGCGAAGCAGCAAGGTAATTTCCCTGTGCGATGTCAATCGAACATTCGAGCAAAATGCCGGCAACCGAAGACTTTGCACTGGCCGAAAGTTGCTCTGAAATTGAAACTGCCTCATTTGGTGCACCCAGTTCTAAGGCTGCAGTGGCTTGGTTTAAGGTTGCAAGGTCCGTTAAAGACATTGACTTTACGGAGTTCTGGATTAATTCAGATGGGTTTATACCGAGAACACTGGAAATCTTTTCCAGTACCTTTTTTGATGGAGTCCGAAGATTCTGTTCTATGAGAGACATGTAACCCGCACTAATGCCGACTGGGTTGAAAGCCGACTGCGTCAGGCCTTTGCTCTTCCTGAGCGCCTTAATTTGAGCACCCAGGGGTAAATCTTGGTTCGGTTTCAACAGATCTCCAAAGAATATGTAAAGATTTGTAAATATTATTACAAATTAAAGGGGTTTACATGAAAAAGATATACGTCGTCATTTTCACAGCGGTGGTTTTGTTTTCTTCAGTTGTTCCAAGTTCTGCTATCGAACCAAACGGTGGTCCAAGAAACGTGATTTCTACAACGCCAAGGTGTTGCCTATAAGTTGGTGGAATTTAACAACAGTATTTATTGGGAATTGACTATCACTGTAAAAACACCGCAGATGTAATTCTGCCTTATAGAACTTGGGTATTCCCAAGCAAAATTTAAGTAGTACTTAGCTCAAACGAGATTCGCAAGGCAACACTCGATTTAGAAAGGCCCTAGCCATTGCGCTAGGGCCTTTTCCTTGCTTACTTGACGATGTCCCAAGCCTTGGCGAGAGTCTCTCGCACCTTGGCTTCCATCATGTCGAAGTCGGCTTGATCTGAGGTCAGTGGCGGGGCCAGCTGAACAACAGGGTCTCCACGGTCGTCCGCGCGGCAATATAGGCCCTTGCTGTAGAGGTCCTTGGTGATGAAGCCGCGGAGAAGCTTTTCGATCTCTTCGAGGTCGAAGCGGGCTTTGGTTTCTTTGTCTTTGACGAGTTCGATTGCATAGAAGTAACCGGTGCCACGAACGTCGCCAACGATGTCTAGATCGCTTAGCTTGTCTAGGGTCTTCTTGAAGTTGTCCTGGTTGGCTTGCACGTGACCGATTAGGTCCATTTCGTCGTACATGTCGAGGTTCTCAAGTGCTACTGCGCAGGCTGCTGGGGACGCGGCGAAAGTGTAACCGTGAGGGAAGATGTTCATGCCCTTCTTGAATGGCTCGTAGAACTTCTCTTTCATCATGAGCGCACCTAGTGGAAGAACCGAGTTGGTGATTGCTTTGGCGCAAACCAGCATGTCTGGTTGGAAGTCGTACTTCTCAGAGGCGAACATGGTTCCGGTGCGACCAAAGCCGTCGATGGTTTCATCGGCAACCAGGATGACGTCGTATTTGTCGCAGATTTCGCGAACTCGCTTGAAGTAAGACTTGTGGCTGGTGAAAGCTCCACCCGAGTTTTGAACTGGCTCGAAGAAGAAAGCCGCGACGGTGTCTGGGTCTTCCATCAAGATCATTTCTTCAACGCGGTTAGCAGCCCAAAAACCGAACTCTTCCTCATTGGCGAAGTCATCCTTGGCGCGGTACCAGTTGGTGTTTGGAACGCGGAAGGTGCTTGGAACTAGAGGTTCGAAGGCCTTCTTCATGTTCGCGATACCGGTCAGGCTTAGAGCTCCGTGGCTGGTGCCGTGGTACGCGGTCTTGCGAGTCAAGACTTTGTGCTTGAGAGGCTTACCGATCATTTTGAAGTACTGCTTGGCAAGTTTCCAGGCAGTCTCGTTGGCCTCGCCACCGCCGGTAGTGAAGAAGACGCGGTCCAGGCCTTCAGGTGCATATGAAAGTAGGCGCTCGCCAAGCTCGATGGCTGGTGGGTGAGCGAAGCTCCAAAGTGGCACGAAGTCCATCTGCATCAGTTGCTTCTTAGCAGCTTCTGCCAAGCGCTCGTGACCGTGGCCAGCGTTTACCGAGAACAGACCCGATAGGCCGTCGAAGAGTTTGTTGCCGTGCTGGTCCCAGATGTATTTACCCTCGGCCTTGGTGATAATCGGAATTGATCCGCCATCGTAAAGAGAGGTGCGAGTGAAGTGTGGCCACAGGTGCTCGCGGGCACCGTGTTCCAACTGCTCGGTGGTCAGTGGCACGCCGGCTTTGCGGGCGTCGGTCATAGGTGTGAGTCTTTCGGACATATTGTCATTCTGGCAGATTTATTCGCTTTGAGTGGTGAAGTATTTGCCGAATGATTAGCATCTAACTAAGAGCCAATCAAAGGAGATCATATAAATGGCGCTTCGTGAGTTGAAGAACTTCATTAACGGCAAGTCGGTTGCCCCAAAGTCGGGTAAGTACTCCGACGTAATCAATCCGGCCAACGGAAAAGTTTACGCAAAAGCACCGCTGTCTTCGGCAGCGGATGTCAACGCGGCCTTCAAGGCAGCCGAGGCCGCATTCCCAATCTGGAGTAACTTCACTCCTTCGCAGCGCCAGCTGGCTCTGCTAAAGATTGCCGATGACCTAGAGAAGAACGCTAAGGCGTTCGCTAAGGCCGAGTCGGAGAACTGCGGTAAGCCAATCGCTACGCTGATCGAATACGAGATCATGCCTTCGGTAGACCAGATTCGTTTCATGGCAGGTGCTGCCCGTAACCTCGAGGGCAAGGCAACCGGTGAGTACACCGCTGACCACACCTCATCGATTCGTCGTGAGCCAATCGGTGTCATCGGTCAGGTCACCCCTTGGAACTACCCACTAAACATGGCAGTTTGGAAGTTTGCCCCAGCCTTGGCTGCTGGCAACACCATTGTTCTAAAGCCTTCTGACACCACCCCAGTTTCGACTGTGATGTTGGCTGAGCTAGCTGCCAAGCACCTTCCAAAGGGTGTTTTCAACGTAGTTATGGGCAATCGCGAAACAGGTGCTGCACTGGTTGAGAACCCAATTCCACAGATGGTTTCGATCACTGGTTCGGTTGGTGCCGGTATTGCCGTGGCCAAGAGCGCTGCAACCGATGTGAAGCGCGTTCACCTAGAACTTGGTGGCAAGGCTCCAGTAATCGTTTTCGGTGACGCAGATTTGAAGAAGGCTGCCGCTGGTATTGCCGGAGCTGGTTTCTTCAACGCTGGCCAGGACTGCACCGCGGCTACTCGCATCTTGGTGCACGAGTCAGTCAAGGACGCCTTCATCAAGGAACTTGTGAAGGCAGTTAAGAACGATGCCAAGGTTGGTGACCCGAACGACAAGGACACCTATGTTGGCCCAGTCAACAACATCAACCAGCTGGAGCGCGTCCTAGGTTTCATCGCTCGCACTCCTAAGCACGCCAAGATTGAGGTCGGTGGCAAGCAGGTCAAGCGCGACGGTTACTTCATCCAGCCAACGGTTATCTCAGGTCTAAAGCAGGAAGATGAGCACATCCAGTCGGAGATCTTCGGTCCAGTCGTCACGGTGCAAACCTTCAAGACCGACGAAGAGGCGATGAAAAACGCAAACGACGTTATGTATGGTTTGGCCAGCTCGGTTTGGACCAAGGATCACACCCGTGCGATGCGTTTCTCAAAGGGTTTGAACTTCGGTTGTGTTTGGATCAATACGCACATTCCGTTGGCTGCTGAAATGCCTCACGGTGGTTTCCGTCACTCGGGCTACGGCAAGGACCTTTCGGCTTACGGCTTTGAGGACTACACCCGTATCAAGCACGTGATGAGCTACATCGGCGACTAATCCACAGATTATCTATAGCGGGTTCATAAGGCCCCTGGTTTCGGCCAGAATGCCTTATGAGCCCGCTTTGGTATTTGCCCTCACTTGCGCTCGGTTTGGTCTATGCCGCGGGTAGTGGCAATTGGTTGATGTTTGGTGCATCTTCGCTAACTGCGCTGGTTGCATTATTTCTGGGGCGAAGATCTCTACCGGTGCCTGAAGGTGATTTTCGGCTCTCTGGTTCTCGGGTTTGGTTGGGTGACAAACGACTTCCAAAGCGGCAGTTATTTTGGTCTCGAAAACTAGGGGAGCGGGTGTACGAAAAGTACCTAGAAAGTCGAGCCGTCAGCATAGATGGTTTTAGAGATTTGAGAAATCGGGGATGGGTTCTGGGGGTACCAAACTCTTACCTAGTTGGGCTAGAACAGGCTTTCAGATTGAATGAGGGCGCTGGGCACCTATTGGTGGTCGGACCAACCGGATCTGGTAAGAGCGAACTGCTGCATCTGGTGCTTGCCAGCATCGATCCGGCCGTTGAAGTTGCGATCGCCGACTACAAGGGTGGCGCTGTACTCACTGAGGTAAGAGCAGAGCTTTCAACCAGCGATCTCGAGATTTTGGATAGCCAAATTGCCTTTTGGACGATGTTGGAGAAAAAGTTGTCGGAGCGAGAAACCTTTCTTAGAAATAACGGTTTAGCCGCGTGGGACAATGCCGAGCGGCAGGGTTTGGCTCCCGCACGAATGCTTGTGATTGTGGATGAAGTCGTGGCTGCCATAAGGTCAACTCCTAGGTCACTCGACGCTTTAACCAAAGTTGCCACAAAAGGCAGATCGCTCGGGATGCACCTACTTGTTACTTCGCAGTCATTGATTGGTATTCCTCGCGAGGTGTTAATCAATTTGCGCTCGCGGTTGGTTTTGGCTGGTACCGACGAAGTTGAATTACTTCAACTTGGTTTTCGCGAAAAGTTCAGCCAGTCATCATTGCAAACGAAAGCCGCCATGCTTTTGCATGACGGCCAAACGTTTAGTCTTCAAGTTCCTCTGGGTGCTAGGCGAGCACCGCGGATAGCGCCTTGAAACTTAGGTTATGAGCCAAAGCAACTGGCTCACTGGTGAGTTCGCCGTTGTGGGTATTGAGGCCAAGTGCAAGTGAACCATCTACTTGAAGTGCCTTCTTCCAGCCGTTTGAGGCAAGGGAACGAGCGTAAGGCAGAGTTGCATTGGTTAGTGCGTAGGTCGAGGTGTGAGGCACCGCGCCAGGCATGTTGGCAACACAGTAAAAGATGGTGTCGTGAACTTTGAAGGTTGGCTCAGCGTGAGTGGTTGGCTTCGAATCAGCGAAGCAACCGCCTTGGTCAATGGCAATGTCAACCAAGACCGAACCAGGCTTCATGTTCTTTACATGTTCGTTGGTAACCAGCTTTGGTGCCTTGGCACCTGGGATTAGCACTGAACCAATAACTAGGTCTGCGTCAGAAAGTGCGCGCTTAATTTCGAAAGCGTTTGAGGCAATGGTGCGAACGCGACCGGCATAGTGGTGGTCTAGTTCGCGAAGACGGTTAATGTTGGTGTCCATTACGGTTACTTCGGCCCCTGCGCCAACAGCCATTGCTACGGCATTGGTTCCAGCGACACCACCGCCGAGCACAACTACCTTGGCTGGGCGAGTTCCAGGAACGCCCCCCAGCAGCATTCCGCTACCGCCGTTGTGGCGCATCAGGGTTTCGGCACCAACCTGGATCGAGAGGCGACCAGCCACTTCGCTCATCGGAGCAAGTAGTGGCAACTGTCGGCTTGGAAGTTGCACGGTCTCGTATGCGATTGCAGTGACCTTATTGTCAATTAACGCTTTGGTTAGCTCTAGATCCGCAGCGAGGTGCAGGTAAGTGAAGAGCACAAGGCCTTCGCGAAGAAAACCGTACTCGGAAGCAATTGGCTCTTTGACCTTCATGACCATGTCGCCGGCTGCCCAGGCGGCTGCGGCGTCGGCCACAATCTTCGCTCCGGCATCCGCGTATTCCTGGTCGGAAATACTCGAACCGTTTCCGGCTCCAGCCTGAACAAACACTTCGTGTCCGGCTGCAACTAGTTCGTGAACACCAGCCGGGGTTATGGCTACACGGAATTCGTTGTTCTTCACTTCTGCTGGTACCGAGATACGCATTTTGCTCCTTTGGGCGGCACCTTTGCCGTCTACCGAAATAAACGATACTCCACCAGAAAAGAATTGCCGATTTTGTTATTTCCCTTGGAGTGTTTATGGCAGTATTTGATTTGATACGTCCACAGGCGGATCACTTGGTTATTGTTTGGACAGTGATGTCCGTTCGATGTAAAGGAGCCCAGATTGTCTGAGCAGCTTCAAACTCCTAATGCCGCCCAAATCACCCGTCGTGCCGTTTTCGGTGGCGCTGGTGCGATTAGCTTGGCAGCACTTCTAGCCGCATGTTCACCTGGTGGCGCCAGAAAAACTCTCAAGGCGGCCAAAGATCTTTCGGCTACCGAGAAGACTTGCATCTGGGACAACTGGCCTTATTACATGGACGGCGAGGACGGCTCATTCCCGACCCTGAAGGCGTTTGAAAAGAAGAGCGGCATAAAAGTCACTTACAACATCAACGTTGACGACAACAACACCTACTTTGCTCGTATCAAAAACCAGCTTGCATCTGGCACCGACACTGGCGCTGATACTTTCTGTTTGACCGACTGGATGGTTGCTCGTCTAATCGACAACGGATATGTTCAGGAACTTGACTACTCGAAGATGCCAAACGTAGCGGCAAATCTAAACCCAGCATTCAAGACCACTTTCGGTGCGTTCGATGCTGGCCGCAAGCACTCGCTTCCTTGGAAGGGAATTATTGCTGCTATCGGTTACCACAAGGCGAACTACAAGAAGCTAACCGGCAAGGATGCACCAACCTCGCTTGAGGACCTTTGGGCCCCTGAACTGAAGGGTCGCGTTGAGGTTCTTTCCGAAATGCGCGACACCCTAGGCATCATGATGATGGCTGCTGGCGTGGACATCTCGAAGTTCACCGCGGATGACTTCAATGCAGCCCTTGACCTCTTCACCAAAAAGGTAGCTTCGGGTCACATTCGTTCCATCAAGGGAAACTCTTACGTTGATGACTACAAGTCGGGTGACGCTGTTGCCGGAATTGTTTGGGCTGGAGACCTTGTTGGCGCCAACCTTGAGCTTGGCAGCGAAGACCTAGGTGTGGTGCTTCTCGACAGCGGCTCTACCTTCGCGTGTGACAACTACGTGATTCCTATGGGTTCGGCTCACAAGGGTAACGTGGAGGAAGTGATCGACTACTACTACACCCCAGAAATTGCCGCAAAGCTTGCCCTAGCTGGTGTCTACTATGTGACTCCGGTTATGGGTGCTCGCGAAATCGTAATCAAGGAGAATCCGGCGTTGGCAAATAACGAGCTTATTTTCCCAACCGACGAAATGTACGCAACCAAGTTGAAGCAGTTCCGACCTTTGACCCCAAAGGAAGACAACGAATTCTCGCAAGCTTGGGCCAAAGCATCTAACGGAGTTGTGTAATTGGCAATTGATTTCAAGCCTTCTGGCGCCGACCTCGAACTAATCGATGTCCGTAAAGATTTTCCTGGTTTCACCGCTCTAGAAGACATGGATCTTCACATTCCCGCAGGTGAGTTCTTTGCTTTGTTGGGTCCATCTGGTTGTGGCAAGACCACTACTTTGCGCATCGTCGCGGGACTTGAAGAACCAACTGCCGGCAAGGTGCTTATCGGCGGCAAGGACATCACGAACACAAAGCCTCACGAGCGTCCGGTTAACACCGTGTTCCAGAGTTACGCGCTTTTCCCGCACATGACGATCCTCGAAAACGTTGCCTTTGGTTTGCGTCAGCGCAAGATCGAAGATCCGTTGAAAAAGGCTATGGACGCATTGAACCTGGTCGAGCTAGGTTATGCAGCCGAGCGTCGCCCACAGCAACTCTCAGGCGGTCAGCAGCAGCGAGTGGCGCTTGCCAGGGCACTTGTAAACCGTCCGGCTCTCTTGCTACTTGATGAGCCGCTCGGCGCTCTAGACCTGAAGCTTCGACGCCAGATGCAAATCGAACTTAAGGCAATTCAGATGGAGGTCGGTCTCACCTTCCTTCACGTGACCCACGACCAGGAAGAGGCCATGGACATGGCCGACACCGTCGCAGTTATGAACAAGGGTCACATCGAGCAGATGGGAGCGCCGGAAGCCCTATACGAGCGCCCAAAGACTGCTTTCGTGTCTAAGTTCCTAGGTCAATCAAACCTATTCGTTGGCTCGATTGTTGACAGCAACAAGGAGTCGCTGAGCATTGAGGTCGGTGGCCACAAGATCACGGTGCCAAAGGATCGCGCCGAGAAGCAAACCGGCAAGATCGCCATCGGAGTTCGCCCAGAAAAGACCACATTCCACCGCAGTAATCCAAAACTAAGCTCGGATCACGTGGTGGTTGGTCCTGGTGAAATTATTGATATCCGCTTCACCGGAGTTAGTAACCAGTACCTTATTGCCATTCCGAATGTTGGTGATGTCACGGTGTTCGCTCAGAACGTTGGCATCAGCCCGGTTATTGAACTTGGCGAACAGGTTTGGGTTTCGTGGAAGGTTGAGCACTCCTTTGGGCTGTCTGACCTGCCTGCAGGCAACGAAGACGAGTAGCAATGGCATTCGCGGCTTTCGGTTCAGCTCCAACCACGGAACATAAGGGTCCCACCAAAACCAGCAAAATAGTTTTGGCGCTACTTATGCCTGGTTTGGTATACCTAGGTCTGTTCTTCTTCACGCCACTAATTTCGTTGGTTATTACTTCGCTCGAGGTTCCAGATGCCAGTGGAGCAATTGGCGCTTACCAGTATGGCTTCGCGTGGGAAAACTATGTCACCGTGGTTACCACCTACATGCCGCAGATTTTGCGTTCATTTATGTATGCCGGAATTGCAACCATCATCGCGCTTTTGGTTAGTTACCCTCTGGCTTATTTCATTGGTGTGAAGTTGCGCTCTCGGCCGCTAGTGCAGCGATTGATGCTGGTATTGGTGATCGCCCCATTCTTCATTTCTTTCCTACTGCGCACCATCGCCTGGAAGCAAATCTTCTCCGATGGTGGTGCGATCATGCAGACCGTTTACTCGCTGGGTCTAATGCCAACATCGCAGCATTTCTTGGGCACCGATGCCGCAGTTATTTTCGGCCTCACCTACAACTTCATTCCGTTTATGACTTTGCCTCTGTTCACCACCTTGGAACGGTTCGATGTGCGGTTGCTTGAAGCCGGCTCAGACCTCTATGCAAGCCCTGCAAAGGTCTTCCGCAAGATCACTTTGCCAATCAGCATGCCTGGAATTATTTCCGGAACGCTCCTGGTGTTCATTCCAATCGCCGGTGACTACGTAAACGCCGGACAAAACTTCCTCGGTTCGTCGAAGACGTCCATGATTGGAACGATTGTTGATACCGAGTTCTTGCAGACCCAGAATTACCCAATTGCTTCCTCACTTAGTGTGCTGCTAATGGCGGTCATCGTGGCTTTGGTTTCGCTTTACGTTCGAAGCTCTGGAACGGAGGACCTACTGTGAAGCGTTTCTCAATTGGAAAGCTCACCCTTCCGGTTTACTCGTTCTTGGCCATGGCTTTCATGCTCATTCCAATCGTTTACACCATCGTCTTTTCGTTCAACAACTCCAAGCAGCGAACCAACACGCAGTGGCAGGGTTTCACTCTCGATAAGTGGTTAGGTGTCTGTAACAAGCCTGATGTGTGTTCTGCTCTCGGCAACTCGATCTTCATCGGCCTGGTTTCAACTCTGATCGCAACGATTTTGGGTACGGCTCTAGCAATCGGTTTGGTTCGTTACCGCTTCCGAGCTAGGGCGCTTGTAAACCTTGCTCTGTTCCTGCCAATGGCCACGCCTGAAGTAGTTCTTGGTGCGGGTCTTGCCGGCTTGTTCTTCAACGCCGGCGTTGGTGCAGGCATGGTCACAGTTGTGATTGCCCACGTGGTTTTTTGTCTTTCATTCGTGGTTGTTACCGTGAAGGCTCGTGTGCAAACACTAGACCCAGTGCTCGAAGAAGCGGGTCGCGATCTTTATGCCAACCCCACACAGGTCTTCTGGAAGATTACTTTCCCGCTGCTACTTCCAGGCATCATTTCGGCCGCCTTGCTTTCGTTCTCGCTAAGCTTTGATGACTTCATCATCACCTACTTCAACTCCGGAAGCGTTGAAACCTTCCCGAAGTACATCTATGTTGCAGCGGCTCGTGGTGTTCCAGCAGAGGCCAACGTCATTGCCTCGGCCGTGTTTATTGCCGCCATCCTCATCGTGCTGATTACTCAGATCAACGGCGCGGTCAAGCGCAAGCGCATGCTCAAAAAATAACTAAACCTTACAAAAAGTTATGCCCGCCGGAAAACCGACGGGCATAACTTGTTTAAGCGATTAGATGGCTGCTGCGAGTGCTGCATCGAGCACGTTGAGTGCGTCGGTTAGCTGCTCATCGGTGATGGCTAGCGGGGGTAGGAAGCGAATGACGTTTCCGTAGGTACCCGCATTTAGAACAAGAACACCGTTTGCGTGGCAGAACGAAACAACCTTGTTGACCGCTGCTGAATTCGGGTTCTTGGTACCGGCTTCGACCAGTTCGATAGCAATCATGGCGCCGCGTCCGCGGATGTCGCCGATGATGCCGTGACGCTGTTGAAGTTCCTTTAGGCGAGGAATCATGAAACCTTCGATCGCAACGGCGCGTTCAAGAACACCGCCGGCTTCGATCTGCTCTAGTACCGAGATGGCAGCTGCTGCAGCAACAGGGTTACCGCCATATGTGCCACCGATGCCGCCGGCGTGTGCCGCGTCCATTACTTCTGCGCGACCGGTTACTGCCGAAATTGGCATACCGCCGGCAATACCCTTGGCGATGGTAACCATGTCAGGCTCAAAGCCAGTTTCGTAGTCGCTGGCAAACCACTTTCCGGTTCTGGCGATACCAGACTGAACTTCGTCGGCAACAATTAGAACGTTGTTGGCGCGAGCCCAGGTCTGCAGGGTAGTTAGGAAGCCCGGCGCTGGCACGATGAAACCACCCTCACCCTGAATTGGCTCGATGAAAATCGCAGCCAAATCTTCTGCTCCAACGCGCTTCTCAATGTAGGTGATTGCACGGCGTGCTGCTTCTTCGCCGGTCATGCCTTCAGGGTCGCGGAATGGGTAAGACATTGGAACGTGCGACACGCTGCCTGCCAACGGACCGAATCCGTTTCCGTAAGGAGCAGCCTTGAAGTTCATTGACATGGTTAGGTTGGTGCGACCATGGTAAGCGTGATCGAAAACGACGATCTCAGTCTTTCTGGTGAACTTGCGAGCAAACTTGACGGCGTTTTCCACTGCCTCGGCGCCCGAGTTGAATAGGGCGGACTTTTTAGCGAACGAACCAGGGGTGTGCTTGTTTAGCAGTTCACAGACGCGAACATAGGCCTGGTAAGGCGTTACCGTAAACAAAGTGTGAGTCAGTTTGGCTACCTGCTCAGAAACGGCATTGACGACACCCTCGTTGGTGTGACCAATGGTTACAACGCCGATACCGGAACCTAGATCAATTAGCTGGTTTCCATCTACGTCGGTAAGGATCGCGCCATGCGCATGATCGATATACACCGGAAGAGACGCGCCAACTCCAGCAGATACGTGCTGGAGGCGGTTCTGGTGTAGTTCCTGGGACTTTGGTCCTGGGATAGCGGTTACCAATTTACGAACAGTGGCTTCACTCATAGGGCTAGTCTAACCCCGCAACTCTTAGAGTTTGGTGCGAAGATTGGTAAATGCGCAGCATCATCATTCTCGGCAGCACCGGTTCCATTGGAACTCAGGCTTTAGAGGTCATTTCCGAGAACCCCCACCTGTTTAAAGTGGTTGGTTTAGCCGCTGGAACCAACGCGGAACTACTTGAAATTCAGCGCCATAAATTCAATCTCAGCCAGGAAGTTTGTGTCCTTGGAGCCTCGGCAGCTACCGATTTGGTGCGCAATTTAGACGCCGACGTGGTTGTCAATGGAATCACTGGGTCGATCGGCCTAGCCGCAACTATTGAGACACTGCGCACAGGAAAAACTTTGGCCCTGGCAAACAAAGAGTCGCTAATTGTTGGCGGAGCCCTGGTGACCGAATTAGCCAAACCAGGACAAATTGTTCCTGTGGATAGCGAGCACTCAGCGATTGCCCAAGCCCTGCTTGCCGGCAAAACGTCTGAAGTGAGAAAACTTATTCTCACCGCATCGGGCGGCCCATTCCGCGGCTGGTCACTCGAGCAGCTAAGGGACGTGACACCGGAGCAAGCTCTGGCTCACCCAACCTGGGTCATGGGCAAGGTAGTAACTACTAACTCAGCAACCATGGTCAACAAGGGACTCGAACTAATTGAAGCCCACCTGTTGTTTGGCGTGCCAATCGATTCCATCGAGGTCACCGTGCATGCTCAATCGGTGGTTCATTCAATGGTTGAATTCGTCGACGGTTCGGTGATCGCCCAAGCGTCGCCTCCAAACATGAAGCTACCGATTGCCTTAGGGATGTCATGGCCAGATCGTGTTCCAAATGTGGCGCCTGCCTGTGACTGGACAAAGGCGGCAACCTGGACGTTCGAGCCACTGGATGAAGAAGTATTCCAAGCGGTGGCTCTGGCTAGGAGGGTGGCGAAACTTGGTTCAACATTCCCCGCGGTTTACAACGCGGCGAACGAAGAAGCCGTCGAAGCTTTTCACGCTGGAAAAATTCGTTTTACTCAAATTGTCGAAGTGATTGAGCGAGTGGTTGACGCTCACTCAGCACCAGTTTCTCTGACGCTGGAATCGGTTCTTGAAGCAGAAATTTGGGCGCGTGATCGCGCTCACGGTCAGATGGCCAATGCTTGCTAAGCAAACTGTCAGAATCTAACGCTAGGTTTACCTAAGTGAACGAAGTATTGCTTTACATCCTCGGCATTGTGATCGTGGTAATTGGTCTTGCCATTTCGATTGGCCTGCATGAGTTTGGCCACCTTATTCCTGCAAAACTGTTCGGGGTTAAGGTCCCGCACTGGGCCATTGGCTTTGGTCCTCGAATCTGGAAAAAGAAGATCGGCGAAACCGAGTATTCGGTAAGAGCCATCCCACTTGGCGGATTCATCAGCATGATTGGCATGTTTCCGCCAGAAAACCCCAAGAAACCAGACGCCAAGCGCCCTTTTGGTGCCCTGATTGCGCAGTCGCGAGCAGCTCATTCGGAATACATTGAAGTGGGAGACGAAGATCGCACGCTTTGGTCAAAGCCTGCTTGGCAGCGAATCATCATCATGCTGGGCGGCCCAACAGTGAACCTTCTGCTCGGTTTGATTCTCATTTCCATTGCTCTTTCAGGAATTGGTTCCTGGACCCAGGGCACCAAGGTGGATGCAGTTTTGGAATGCCAAGAGCAGATGATTCATTCGGGCGATACCTGTTTGCCAGACTCGGCAAGAACGCCAGCCTTCATAGCTGGTTTGAAAAAGGGCGACCTGGTTGTATCAGTCGATGGCAAAGCGGTCGACACTGCAGCCCCGCTCCTAGCCGTGCTAACGGCCAAGCCACTGGTAAGTCACTCGGTAGTCATTGAGCGTGGGGGAGTGAAGCAAACGCTTGACGTTTTTCCAGCTGAGGGTTTACTTCCAACTTTGAACTCCTCGGGTGAAGTAGTGAATAAGGTGCGCCCATACATTGGTGTGCGCATGGCTTTTGAGCGTCGCGGCATGTCCCTCGGTAGCTCGATAGGTTACGGCTTCACCTCGGTTGGCCAGACACTGTCCTTTATTGGAAAGTTCCCTCAGCAGGTCTATTCGTCGGTTTCTTCACTGTTCACCGGTGAAAAACGTGGCGGCAACTCGGCTATTTCCGTAGTTGGAATCGGTCAGGTCGCAGGTCAGGTTTCTTCCTCCGCTGCCGATCCTCTCGACAAGATTTACTCAAACCTCATGTTGATTGGTTCGCTGAACCTCGCACTCTTTGCCTTCAACATGATTCCGCTGCCACCGCTTGATGGCGGGCAC
>CANFJH010000016.1 GCA_947447395.1 Microbacteriaceae bacterium
GTGCTTTCCGGAGCTCCCGGATGGGCGGCTTTGGCACCGAGATTGAAGGCGCTGCAGGAGCGCGGTCAAATTCAACTCGCGAACCACACGGCTTCACATCGTAAGTTGACCAAATTAACCGATGCTCAAATTAGGTCTGAGCTCATGGCATGCGAGAAATTCTGTTTGTCCAAATTTGGAAAATCAACGAAGCCATACTTTCGGCCACCTTATGGTGAAGTCGATGATCGGGTAATTCGAGTGGCCGCTTCAATAGGTTTCACTAAGCCAGTTCTCTGGTACGGATCGTTTGCTTCGGGCAGTGGGGTTTCATCGGCCACCGTGTTGCGCATGGCGTCAAAGTGGATTGCAAATGGTCGAATCGTTATCGACCATGCCAACAGTTCGTCAACCACCAAGGTTTTTCCGCAGATCCTTCAAATCTTCAGGTCAAGGAAGTTGAAGCTGGTCACCTTGCGCGAGGCGCTCGGTTAACCTTCGGTGAAGGTAATGCTCACCGAATTAATGCAGTAACGGTCGCCGGTTGGGGTTTGTGGGGCGTCCTCGAACACATGACCAAGGTGGCCACCGCATTTAGCGCAGCGCACTTCGGTTCGAGACATGCCATGGCTGTTGTCTTCGATTAGTTCAACGGCGTCACCGGCTTTCGGTTCATAAAAACTTGGCCAACCGCAGTGAGCATCGAACTTGGTTTCGCTCTTGAAAAGCTCCGCGCCACAACCTCGGCAGCTAAAAGTTCCGACTCGATCCTCGTTCAGCAACTCTCCGGTGCCAGGGCGTTCGGTGCCGGCTTCGCGCAAAATGTGAAACTCAACCGGGGTTAGTTCTTGGCGCCACTGGTCTTCGCTTTTAGAAACCTGATAGTTCACTTACATTCCTCATTCGCTTTGTTTGACTCGTTTAGACTAAACACTAGTTATGGACGAAAACTTCCCACAAGACGAATTCGATGAAGTCGCTCCGGCGACTGGTGTTCGGCGCGCTCGGTTGTCTCAGGGTTCTAAGACCCTAGAGTTTTTCGTTTACTTCACGATCTCGGCGGTCGTAGCTGGCGGAGCGCTGTTCGGTTATCAAACCTATTTCGGCGGCTCAAGCATCGACGTCAGCAGTTTTAGTGACAACGCAAAAACTTCGACCGACCCGCTTCGAATCAATGAGACCACGGTTTTCGACGGCGCAGGAAAAGTTGGCCTGGCAAGTTCGGTAGCGCACAAGCTTATGGATAAAGGCTGGAATGTGGTTACAGCAGCGAATGTTGCACAGGGCCTCAAAGCCGACAAGACGACCATTTTTATCAACTCAGACAAACTGCAGGCTGCCGCTAAGGCGCTAGTTGGAGATCTTGGCTCATACACAATTTCGGTTTCGAACCAGTACATCGACCCGATTACCGTGGTCCTTGGAGCGGATTACAAGTAAAAAGCGCGAGTTTCGCTTTGTAACGCTTTCATCAAGGTTGAACATTCGATTAGTCGATCCGTGTTTATTAGCGTAGTTTCGTTTTTAGGTCGTAATAAAGTCCTTGAGCAATTTGCCCCGGGTCGATCTAGGTTCGAAGAGCTTTTCGAGCCTTGGCATAAAGCAATACAGGAGATACACATGGCACAAGGAACCGTAAAGTGGTTCAACTCTGAGAAGGGCTTCGGCTTCATTACTCAGGACGGCGGAGCAGACGTTTTCGTTCACTTCTCAGCAATCGGTGGCGATGGCTACAAGGAGCTAAAAGAGAACCAGCGCGTTGAGTTCGACGTAACCGATGGCCCAAAGGGCCCTCAGGCAGCTTCTGTTACCCTGATCTAATCGGCTAACTAAGACTTCCAGAAAACGG
This sequence comes from Microbacteriaceae bacterium, assembly GCA_947447395.1. Classification (GTDB taxonomy): domain Bacteria; phylum Actinomycetota; class Actinomycetes; order Actinomycetales; family Microbacteriaceae; genus Rhodoluna. The sequence continues at coordinate 1,829 of CANFJH010000016.1, forward strand.
CATCACCCATTTGGGTGGTGCCGTTTTCGCGCAACCTGCACTTGCACTCTGGCTTGGAGAGTGCTAAAACTGAATTAGCACTCAAAACCTTAGAGTGCTAAAACCATTGACTTTCGGGAGAACCCTAAATGCCAAAAATCATTTCTTTTGATGAAGAAGCCCGCCGCGGCTTAGAACGCGGTCTAAACATTCTTGCCGACACCGTAAAGGTGACCCTTGGCCCACGCGGACGCAATGTCGTCCTAGAAAAGAAGTGGGGCGCACCGACCATCACCAACGATGGTGTGTCGATCGCTAAGGAAATTGAACTTGAAGACCCGCTAGAACGCATTGGCGCAGAGCTGGTTAAGGAAGTTGCCAAGAAGACCGACGATGTTGCCGGAGACGGAACTACAACTGCCACCGTTCTTGCCCAGGCATTGGTTCGCGAAGGCCTACGCAACGTAGCTGCCGGCGCCGACCCAATCAGCTTGAAGCGCGGAATCGAAAAGGCTACCGCTGCAGTTATTGAGCAGCTAATCGCTCAGGCCAAGGCAGTTGAAAGCAAGGAAGAAATTGCTGCGACCGCTTCGATCTCTGCCGGCGACAGCCAGATTGGTGAGCTAATCGCCGAGGCCATCGACAAGGTTGGCCGCGAGGGTGTTGTCACTGTTGAAGAGTCGAACACCTTTGGTATCGAACTTGAACTGACCGAAGGAATGCGCTTCGACAAGGGCTACATTTCGGGTTACTTCGTTACCGACCCAGATCGCCAGGAAACCGTTCTTGAAGACGCTTATGTTTTGATCGTAAACAGCAAGATTTCCAACATGAAGGAATTGCTTCCAATTGTTGAAAAGGTTATTCAGACCGGCAAGCCACTATTGCTCATTGCTGAAGATGTTGAGGGCGAAGCTCTTACCACTTTGGTTCTAAACAAGGTTCGCGGAATCTTTAAGTCGGCAGCCGTTAAGGCTCCTGGCTTCGGTGACCGTCGTAAGGCAATGCTCCAGGACATCGCAATTCTTACCGGTGGTCAGGTTATCTCATCGGAGATCGGCCTAAGCCTTGAGTCGGCCACAGTCGATCTTCTTGGTCGTGCACGCAAGGTTGTAATCACCAAGGACGAAACCACCATTGTTGAGGGTGCCGGCGAGAGCGTTGCAATACAGGGTCGCGTTGACCAGATCCGTCGTGAGATGGAAGCCAGCGACAGCGACTACGACCGCGAGAAGCTACAGGAGCGTCTAGCCAAGTTAGCCGGTGGTGTTGCGGTTATCAAGGCCGGTGCTGCTACCGAGGTTGAACTCAAGGAGCGCAAGCACCGAATTGAAGATGCAGTTCGTAACGCTAAGGCTGCGGTTGAAGAAGGCATTGTTGCCGGTGGTGGTGTTGCACTACTTCAGGCTGGCAAGGTTGCTTTTGAGAACCTGCACCTAACCGGAGATGAAGCGACCGGTGCAAACATCGTTCGCGTGGCAATCTCGGCTCCACTAAAGCAGATCGCAATCAACGCCGGCCTAGAGCCAGGCGTGGTTGCCGAGAAGGTTGCCAACCTACCAGCAGGTCAGGGTCTAAACGCCGCGACCGGTGAGTACGTTGACATGATGAAGGCCGGAATCAACGACCCTGTAAAGGTGACTCGTTCGGCTCTTCAGAACGCAGCTTCGATTGCCGGACTATTCCTAACCACCGAGGCAGTTGTTGCCGACAAGCCTGAGCCAGCGGCGCCTGCCATGCCTCAGGGTGGCGGAATGGACTTCTAAAGTCAGTTATTGAAAAACGGCGAACCCAAACGGGTTCGCCGTTTTTTATTGACTATAGAAATAGCCTGAGATTTGCCTGCTCGATCTCGCTGTAAGACTTGGCGGCCATTGCCAAAAGGTTTCCAACCTCGCCCAACTGGCCTTCCACATTGTTCGCCGTTAGGCGCCAACGCTTCACGAGTTCTTGAAAGCTGTTGGCCGCGGCGCCCTGCCAGGAACCCTCAAGACTCTGCAGCTGTGTGTAAAGGGTTTCGACTTCTGTCTGAAGCTTGCCAATAGTCGATTGGATGTTATTGGTTGCGGCGAGAACCTGCTCGCTATCTACTCTGAAAATTGTCATGAAGGAAGTTTCGAACCAAAAAGTTTTACGAAACGCGAATTACAAAAATCTGTGCAGAACTTTAGGAAAGCTCAATGCGCATGGTGGTTCCTCCACCATCAGTTTCCATAGCCACAATCTTGGCACGGTGTCTATCGAGGATGGTCTTCACAATCGAAAGACCCAAGCCAGATCCGCCAGTTTCACGGTTGCGTGAATTGTCAGCGCGGAAGAATCGCTCGAAGACCTTTTCGCGCAATTGTGGCGGAATGCCTTCGCCGTGGTCCCGCACTTCGATCACGGTCTTGTGGCCCTGAATTCCAACTGCGAGCTCGACTGTGCCACCAACCGGGCTGAACCGGCTGGCATTGGCAAGAAGGTTGGTCAGCACCTGGCGGAATGCCATGGCATCCACCCAGGCGGTCACGTGGTGATCCTCGGTGAGAGTTTCACCCTGGAAGTTACAGACCACGATATTGCGCTTGTATTCGGCTACTGAGGCGTCTTTGGCGGCTTCGATGGCTATAGGAACTAGATCAGTTTCAACCATGGTCATTTCGGTTGATTCATCTAGACGTGCCAAGGTTAGAAGACTTTCAACCAGGCCACCCATTCGAATGGCTTCGGCCTCAATTCTGCCCATCGCGTCGTCGAGGTTCGCTTTGTCTTTTAGTGCCCCCATTCGATACAGCTCGGCATAGCCGCGCACCGAAGCCAGGGGAGTGCGAAGTTCGTGGGATGCATCGGAGACAAAGCGACGCATCTGATCGAGAGCCTTGCCTCTAGAGTCAAGCGCGCTCTGAATGCTCTCGAGCATCGAGTTCAGTGCCTTGTTGATTCGCCCAACTTCAGTCTTTGGAGAACGCTCAATCAGACGGCGACCAATTTCTCCGGCGGCGACTGCCTCCGCGGTGCGCTCCACTTCTTTTAGCGGGCGAAGCGCCGACGTGATTGTGAACCAAATTGCAAGTGCGCTCAAAATAAGCAGTAGCGCGCCGAAACCATTTCCAATGTTTCGGTATTGAGTAATCAGTGCATTGTTATTACCTACCGGAAGCGCGACCACCATCGAACCTAGGTAGCTAGTGGTTGGAACCGTAACGATTCGCCAACCGTGGCTATCGTCGATACCCGCAATCGGATTTCCGTTGCCATCGATTTCGAATGGAATTCCGGCCACGCGAGAAACTTCGGCAAGGGTAAATTTGCTCACATTGGGAAAACTGCGATTCTTGTTGATACCGGAGAAGAACCCCTTGAGCAGGGTTCCGCTGTCATCTACGTAAGCGATGTAGTAATTACTCGGAAGGTCTGGCAAAACTAACTGGCCGGTGCTTACTCGAATAGGAATTTGGCTAGGAATCTCATCGCGCAGCGCGTTGGCCGTTGAAATCAGCACTGCATCGGTGTTGCGCTGCAGGTACGTAGCCAGTAGCGAAATCGTACCAACGCTCGAGATTGTCAAAAGTATGCCAATGATTGCGACCGACAGAGCGGTCAGCTTTGAGCGCAGGGAAATCCTGGCCCAGCCACTGGCTAGCTTTTGATTCATAAACTAATTCTTTTTGGTCGATTTAAACATGTAGCCGTGCCCACGCTTGGTTAGTAAAACCGGCTCGCTAGTTAGCGGGTCGAGTTTCTTGCGAAGGTACGATACGTATGATTCGACGATACCCATTTCTCCGTTGAAGTCATACTCCCAAACGTGATCCAGGATCTGCGATTTGGACAGTACTCGGTTGGCGTTTTCCATAAGAAAGCGCAGCAACTTGTATTCGGTTGGGGAGAGTTCGATTCCTTGATTATTGACGAACACCTCGTGGGCGTCTTCGTCGATGCGAACCTCGCCTACTTCTATGACGCTCTTTTCGACCGAAGTCTGTTTGGTTCGGCGCAAGATTGCACCGATTCGGGCAATGATTTCGTCGATGCTAAATGGCTTGGTCATGTAGTCATCGCCGCCCACAGTGAGGCCGGTGATTTTGTCTTCAACTTCATCGCGTGCCGTGAGAAATAGCACTGGCGCCAAAATGTTCATGGAGCGAAGTTTCTTAGTTACCGAGAAGCCGCTCATGTCTGGCAGCATCACGTCTAGCAAGATCAAGTCTGGGTTGCCTTTTTCGGCTGCGGTTACCGCATCGTTTCCGTTGCCTACGGCCAGAACCGAGTACCCGGCGAAGCGTAAGCCGCTGGCAAGGAGGTCACGAATGTTTGGTTCGTCGTCTACTACGAGAATCTTGATTGGTTCCATACCTGAGAGTTTCCCCCGCGAACCTGTGAGAAGCCTGAATGTTACTTGAACGTGTGGTGTGTGTCTTACAGGGCGTGGGCGTCCAGGATTTCGTAACTGTAGCCCTGCTCAGCCAAGAAGCGTTGACGATTTTGGGCAAAGTCTTGATCCACGGTGTCACGCGAAATGATCGTGTAAAAACTTGCCGCACGGCCATCCGCCTTGGGTCGCAGCAAGCGACCTAGGCGCTGAGCCTCCTCCTGGCGCGAACCAAAGGAGCCGGAGATCTGAATGGCAACCGAAGCTTCTGGTAGGTCGATGGAAAAGTTGGCAACCTTGGAAACAACCAAAGTCAAAATCTCGCCTTCACGGAAAGCTTGGAACAGTCGTTCTCGTTCGTCGACAGGAGTTTGACCGGTGATTAGAGGAACACCCAGCGCATCGGAAACCTCATGCAGTTGCTCTAGGTATTGACCAATGATCAGGGTTGGCTCTCCAACATGGTTTTTGAGCAGGCTTCTAATCACATCAACCTTGGCGGTGGCGCAAGCAGCAAGTCGGTAGCGGTCCTCCTGGTTGGCAATGGCGTAATCCATGCGAACATCGCCAGGAAGGTCTACACGAACCTCGAAACAGGCCGCTGGGGCAATGTAACCCTGCGCCTCAATATCTTTCCAAGGTGCATCGAAGCGCTTGGGGCCAATCAGTGAAAAGACTTCGCCCTCCTTGCCGTCCTCGCGAACCAGGGTCGCGGTGAGCCCAAGTCTGCGACGAGCTTGCAGATCGGCGGTCATTTTGAAAATCGGTGCCGGAAGAAGGTGCACTTCGTCGTAGATGATCAAACCCCAGTCGTTGGCATTCAGCAGGGCCAGGTGGGCAAACTCGCCCTTACTCTTGGTGGTTAGAATTTGGTAGGTCGCGATGGTGATCGGTTTGATCTCTTTCACCGAGCCGGAATACTCACCAATTTCATCCTCGGTTAGTGAAGTCCTTTTCAGCAGTTCACTTTTCCACTGCCTTGCTGAAACAGTGTTGGTAACCAAGATGAGGGTGTTCGTTTTGGCAACGCTCATGGCGCCCGCACCCACGATGGTTTTTCCCGCACCGCAAGGCAAAACCACAACGCCGGAACCACCTTCCCAAAATTTTTCGATTGCCTGCTTTTGGTAGTCGCGAATGTTCCAACCGATTTCGGCTAGTGCGATCTCGTGAGGAGTGCCTGGCGCGTAGCCGGCAAAGTCTTCAGCCGGCCAACCTAATTTCAGGAGTTCTTGTTTGACCTGGCCGCGCGCCCAAGGTGCGATCGCAAAGTTTTCGCTGCCAACCGGTCCTTCCAACAGAGCAGCAATCTTCGGTTGTTTCGAAGCCTCTAGGAGCACAGCGCGGTCGGTGGAATGTAGAAGAAGTTGTTGAGATTCACCACGGACGATCGACAGGCGGCCGTAGCGCGACATGGTGTCGACAATTTCGTTTCGAACGCCTGCGGGTACGGCAAACTTTGCGTACTTGTCGAGAACGTCAAGTACGAAATCGGAATCATGACCAGCTGCCCTCGCATTCCAAAGTCCGAGCCTGGTGATTCGGTAGGTGTGAATGTGTTCGGGTGCTCGTTCGAGTTCCGCAAAAATCGACAGGTCGTGCCGAGCATCGGCAGCCTGCGGGTGGTCAACCTCAAGCAGTGCAGTTTTATCGCTTTGAACGATTAGTGGCCCCGAAGTCATCCTTCTAGCCTAAGCGAGAGATATGGCTGCGATGGTGGTCAGTGGCAAGGTTCGTTCGACCTGGGCCTTTCGATCTAAACCGCGAAGTCTGCCGTTGGCGATTCCGCTCGGTTCCAGAATGATCACCAACTGAGTTCCATCGGCCCGGTTCACGGTGATGGAAAGTTTTGCCTTATTTCGAATCGCTAGTTGAACCTGACGGGTCATGACCTCGTCGTTTCCGGCTTTGGCCGACTCCTGATCGGCAATTCTGAACTTGGCGATTCGTTCGTCCCACTTGTTAAGAGTTGCGCTGGCTTTAGCTGTTTCCGAAGCTTCGATTGGCGAAATTACTCGACCCGAGGCGTCCTTGCGAATAGCCATGTAACCGCATTCTCGAAGCCCGAAATAAACCACGGATGGTTCAAAGCGGCAGGTTAGCTTTTCGTTGCTGGGGCGAACGAGCGAGAACGGTCGAAGTCTTGGGTCATTGCCAATCTCGGTAAGTAACACATTGTCGGAACTCAAAATCTCAGCGCGAGCCTCGTTGGCAACGGTATCGCTCACCACTAGCCGACCGAAGCGGCTCTTCACTTCTGCCAATAGGTATTCAACCGGTTGCGGAAGTTTTGAACCAAAGGTTTCGGTGAGAATTTTTGAAATCTCTTCGGTGGTCATGCCGGTCTCCAAGCCATGGCAAACGCTGAGCGCGCTCAGGCGATATGTGGAGGCAAGGCCGATTGTTTCGGTGTTGGCGAAGCGTCGAAGCAGGGCTTCGGTTTTGGTTGGTAACGGGCCAGGAGCAATGATGCTGAGGTCTGCCTGCAAAATGATTCGAGACTGCACAGCGGGTAGGTGTTTGGAAAGTAGTGCATCAAGTTTTCTGTCTTGAGTAAGTGCATAACCAAACCAGGACGCCGTGTGCTCTTCAAATGTGAGACCAAAACTCTCCGCGCTTCTCAAAATCAGACCAATTCGAGAGGTTGGAGTGTTCTCGGCTAGCGGAAAGTGTTCCTCGAGCCAGGTTCGAAGCGAATCGCCTGGTGTGAGCTTGGAGAGCTCCTGGCTGAGCTCGATGCCTAGGAGGTCGCGGAAGCTGGCGAAAAGAGCCTTCATGCGAGAAAGTTGGTCGGCTTCTAACCATTCAACGGCCTCTGAGGTCAGCAGGTGACGGCCGCCACTCAGAGTCATCAGGCCGAGTCTTGAGGCATGCGCAAATGTTAACTTGGCAAAGTCGTTTGGTTTGGTGAGTGCACTGGCAAGGCGCTTTACATCGGGGAGCCCAACGCCGCCCTTGCCAACTTCTCGAACCAAATGCTTTTCGAGGTCGAAAACCAACTCGGTCAGAGCCTGCATGGTTTCAAAGGCGCCGAGCCCGCAGTTGCGGTCAACGTCGCTCGGGTTTGGAGCAAGTGACCGTGCACGAACCAACGTCAGAGATCTGGTGAAAGTCTTGTTTGCTCTTAGCTGTTCTAGGAGTGGCTCGAAGGCTTTGATTTGGTTCTGGTCTTTGTAAACCAGCTGCAAGGCAACCAAACTTGCAAAATCGCGCTCACTGATTATTTCGCCGCGATCGATGCACGCTAAAGAGTTGAGTTGATTTCTGCTTAGCGAACCAATCACGGCCGAGTAACTCTTTGGGGAATTTAGTACCTCGGCGAGCGAATAAAAGTCATCGATATTTCCGAGCGGAATTAGCCGAGCTGCAACTAACGAGCGAAGGTCATTATCAGACAACCCCCGTAGTGCTTCGACCAACTGCCTGAGTTCACTCATGAAATTATTTGTTTTTACCCTTCGACCGAATCTGCATCAGAAGCAGAACGATGATCAAAAGTGCTGAAGCTGGAAGGCCCAGCCAAGGGAAGGTAACCAATACCGGGATCGGTGGAGTCTTTGGAAAGAACACGGTTACCACCGGAATTGCCACGATGGAGATCACCGAAAGTCCGAGTAAACCGGCGATTGAGTATGCAATTGCGTTTTCGAGTCGAGTACGACCATTTCCAGAGTTTGCCATCCTTTTAGGATACCTGTCTAAAAGGGTCGGTAAAATGGAGTTTCAAACACATGGAGGTTCCAAATGCCAACCGGCAGAGTGAAGTTTTTTGATGATGCCAAGGGTTTTGGTTTTATTCAGTCAGATGAAGGTACCGAAGTTTACCTACACGCGTCCGCGCTACCAGATGGCATGACCGCGGTAAAGAACGGGACCCGCATCGAATACAGCGTGGTCGACTCAAAGCGTGGCGCACAGGCCATGAGCGTGAGAATTCTCGAAGCTCCCGTTTCGCTGGTTCAGGCAAACCGTCGTAACGCAGACGATCTAGCCACTGTGGTTCAAGATTTGATTCGTCTACTGGATGGTCTAGGCCCATCGTTCAAGAATGGCCGCCGCCCAGAGCCGGAGAAGGCACGTCGTATCGCAGCTATTTTGCGTCGCGTCGCCGATGACCTAGATGAGTAACCTAAAGGACCTAAGCGAATACGCTGGTGAGGCTGCGCGCCTAACCGGTGGTCGCCGTGCCGTTGGAAACTACGTGCGCACCGATGAAGAAGAGCCAGGCCTTCGTAGTTACATATTTGAAAGCACTCTTCGCGGTTACGTTGGTTGGTTCTGGTCGGTCACGATCTATCAGCCGGAAGGTCAAGAGCCAACGATTTCGGAAGTGGTCATGATGCCTGGCGAAGGCGCACTCGTTGCACCGCAGTGGGTACCTTGGTCAGAACGTCTTGCCGACTACAAGGCATTACAAATCGAGTTGGAAGCCCAGGCTGCTGCCGAGGCTGCTGCGCTAGAAGCAGAGTCGGAAGCCGTCGAAGTAGATGAAAGCACTGTTGAAGTGGAGATTGAACTTGTTGATGCTCCCGAAGAGGAAACCATCGAGCACGCCGAAGAGGTACTACTTGCGTCTACCGAATTTGACGTAGAAGATGACACCGAGGACGAAGCCGACAAGGCAAGTTCCAAGCCACCACGTTTTTTCGGGTGGAAGAATCGCCGGAAAAACAAGAAGAACGGCTAAGGCCAAAGCCCAAATCACAAGTCCTGCCAGAGCAACCGCTCTGGCATTACTTTTAACCGGCGCCGGATCTGGCCTACGGTCTTCTTCTTTGACAAAAAACTTCATCAGCCCAGGTGTTCGATGGTGTAGTCAATCGCCTTGAGTAGTTGCGCAACATCGGCAGCCTCGGTTGCGGTAAAGGTTGCGATTCTCAGCTGGTTGCGTCCTAGCTTGCGGTATGGCTCAACATCGACGATGCCGTTCGCACGCAGAGTCTTTGAAATTGCCGAAGCATCAATGCCGTCGAAGTCAATCGTTGAAACGACCTGAGAGCGGTGCTCTGGGTTAGCCACAAATGGGGTTGCAAAACTGTTGGCTTCAGCCCAGTTGTAAATAAGAGAGCTTGCTTCTTTGGTGCGAGCATCAGCCCAAGCCAAGCCGCCGTTTTCGTTCATCCAGTCAATCTGCTCGGCAAGTAGGAACAGGGTCGAAATTGCAGGCGTGTTGAGAGTCTGATTTAGACGTGAGTTATCAATCGCGGTTTTTAGGCTCAAGAACTCAGGGATGTACCGGTTTGAAGCGGCAATGCGCTCGGCTCGTTCGATTGCGGCTGGCGACATAAGCGCAAACCATAGGCCGCCATCCGAAGCAAAGTTCTTCTGAGGTGCGAAATAGTAGACATCTGTTTCCAGCGGATTGAAGTCGATACCACCGGCAGCCGAAGTGGCGTCTGTCAAGAACAGAGACCCAGCATCAACACCGGCGATTCGCTGAACTGGCGCCACAACACCGGTTGAGGTTTCATTTTGCGGATATGCGTAGATGTCTACGCCAGCTTCTGCCTGAAGTTCCAGACGAGAGCCAGGCTCGCCGTTTAGAACCGTGGGCTTAGTTAGCCAAGGAGCACCAAGGGCACTGGCGAACTTATTTCCAAACTCACCGTGAACAAGGTTCTGCGCCTTGTGGTCGGCAAGGCTGAAAGCTGCAACATCCCAAAAGGCAGTAGATCCACCATTGCCGATGACGATTTCATAGCCGGCTGGGTTGTGGAACAAATCCATCAGGCCATCTTGCACGCGCTTCACCAGGTGCTTCACCGGCGCCTGCCTGTGCGAGGTGCCCATAAGCGCAGCGCCTTCCGATGCAAACGCGGCAAGTTGAGCCGGGCGAACCTTCGAAGGGCCACAACCGAAACGGCCATCGGCAGGAAGCAGGTTTGTTGGAATGATGATTTCGCTCATGAGTCAATTATCCTTTACGAGAGAACGAGGAAGGAGTTTGTACGTGCACGATCTGATTGACACGACCGAAATGTACCTGCGCACCGTCCTCGAATTGATCGAAGAGGGCCAAGTTCCCATGCGAGCCAGAATCTCCGAACGCCTCGACCACTCTGGACCCACGGTTTCGCAAACTGTGGCGCGAATGGAGCGAGATGGTCTGCTGCTGGTTCGCGACGATCGCCAACTCGAACTGACCCCACTCGGATTAGCCCAGGCCACGCGCGTTATGCGAAAACACCGTCTTGCCGAACGACTTTTGGCCGACATCATTGGCCTCGAGTGGGAGTTCGTGCACGAGGAAGCATGTCGCTGGGAGCACGTAATCAGCGAACAGGTTGAACGAAAGATTATTGGCCTACTTTCCGCTCCCGATCGCTCGCCATATGGAAATCCGATTCCAGGCCTAGACGAACTCGGGCTTGATTTGAACCCAACCTTCAACGACGGCGTGATCAATCTGATTCAGGCGCTCGACGAGGGCGGTTCCGGCAGTGCACTCACACTTCGACGAATTGGCGAGCCGATCCAAATTGACCCTGAATTTCTGAATCAGCTCAAGGTGTTGGGCATCATTCCCGGCGCAAAACTGGACGTTGAACACGCCGATCGCCGGCTATTTATAAGCGCTGTTGGTTCTGCCGAAGGCCTAGCCGTGGATCACGATATTGCCCTTCACTTTTACGTCAGCACGTAAATCACAGGAACCTAACAGGTTCCGAAAATGGCTTTAGTAACATGCTTCGGGTAAACTTGAACTTCCAACGACCGTGAACACGGAGGTTAGCTTTGGCCACAAAGCCAAGCGGGCGACGACGTGCAGACGTTAAGGTAAACGTCTTTGAGCAGTTTGAACTGACCAGTCGTAGATCCGTCCTCGATAAGAAAGCTGCGAAGCGCAATCGCGCTGAACTGCGGGCCGCCAAGAGCGCCGCACGTGTTGCTCGCATGCTCGAGGTCGAAAATTCCGTTCGTGAAGGAAATTCGGTTCCATTTACATCCCGTGTGGTTACCGGTATCAGCCGCCAAACCTTTCGCCGTAATTTGACCACCACCCTCACTTTTTCGGTGGCAGCCGCACTGTTTGCAGCCTTTACTCTTCCCGCATACTCCTTCAGCCCAGACGTATCTTCGCTGAATGGGCTCGGAACGCTGTCTGATGCCGACACTCAGGGTTTGGTTGTTGACACCCTTGGTCAGCAGGTTGTCGCAGGTCGCGGTGGCGCCGCCATTACCTCGGCAGCAAAACTTCGTAACGCAATCATTAGTCGTTACCGCTCTTGGAGTGGTTACACCGCAGAGGACTACCTCACAAACCCTCCATATGATGCCGTCACCGGTTCGCTAATCATCAAGGTTGCCTCCAAGTACATCGGTGTTCCATACATCTTCGGTGGAGCAACCCCTGGTGGGTTTGACTGTTCCGGTCTTACTCGTTATGTTTTTGCTCAGTTTGGCATCTCGCTCGCCCACTCGGTTAGAGCTCAAGGGCACCGCGGTAAGTTGATCAAACCAAGCGATGCCCAGCCTGGCGACCTAGTCGTTTGGAACGATGGTGGCCACGTGGGTATTTATGCCGGCGGTGGCAACATGATTCACGCACCTCGCCGAGGCGACTCGGTGAAGCTTGCAGCCGTGTACTCAACCGCGGTGCACTACATCCGAATTTATAAATAGTTCGCCAAATTGTTACCGTTGCGAAATCGGTAATTGAACCCATCAGTCGTAATCTGAAAGCAAGTTTGCTTGCTAAGGAGTAGTCATGTGTCACCAACACCATCGGATACAACCTCAAGCTACGCACGTCAGCTAACGCGTCACCAGTAATGGTGGCGCGTTTTTTGTTTGGAGGGTCATGAAGACACTGGTTTTGAACGCGGGGTATGAGCCGCTCGGTGTGGTGTCGTTCAAACGAGCGTTGATTTTGGTGCTGAATCAAAAGGCGATTGTCCTAGCTGGTTCCGGTGAACTGGAAGTTCATAGCGCTTGCAAAACACTAAAACTTCCTTCGGTGATCTTGCTCAGCAGATACGTGCGGGTGCCAACGGCAAGGAAAATCCCCGTGACCAGAAGAGGAGTGCTTCGCCGCGACGGATGGAGTTGCGCCTATTGCGGCAAGGCTGCAAACACGGTTGATCACGTTCAACCAAAATCAAAGGGAGGCCTTGATACCTGGGACAACCTAGTGGCTTGCTGCTTCCGCTGCAACAATCAAAAGAGTGACCGAACGCTCGGGGAACTTGGTTGGGAGTTACGAATTACTCCCAAAATGCCAAGCGGAAGTCAGTGGCTGGTTCGCGGAGCTGAACGAGTTGAACCTGAGTGGGACGAATTCTTGGGGCTATCCGCAGCTGCGTAGCGTGCCCCCGAGAAGAATCGAACTTCCGCACAAGGTTTAGGAAACCTCTGCTCTATCCACTGAGCTACGGGGGCTAGTGGCTTCAACCAAATATACCTTTTCGGCGGTTAGCCTATGAGTGTGAATGAGAACTCGACCGTTTCGCACATTAACTGGGACGCCTGGATCAGAGAGATCCGCGACATTGGTAAGACCAATGGACTCACCAACTTTGCCGTAAATGAATTTGGGCAGATTGATCTTGACCGTTCACACCCCGGCGGTATTGCCCAATTTACATCCACCGGAACGTCGCTGCTTTCCAATCTCGTTCGCGAACCCTTGGCATTTTCAAAGGCTCTGACGATCGCCAGGCGAATCAAGGCCAAAGCTACAAGTCACTTAGACAACTTCGGAATTCACACCAGCTATTTGATTGGCGGTTTGGCAAGCCTTGAGCAAGATGGGTTTGATTTAAACCTTCCGATCTTGCTTTGGCCAATTCAGTTGGTTCGCAAAACCGACGACTTTGAACTAACCCGAGCCGGAACCCCCTTTGTCAACCCAGCTCTAGTCTCGGCACTCTTTCACACCTATGGCGTGACCATCGATTCGTCGAAGGTATTGGGTCTACTTCAAGGCGCTAGCGACCTACTTCCAATTGCCGTCATCGAGCACATTGCAGCACTTTTAGATTCCGATGCAAATGTTCAAATTAGGCGTGCCCTGGTAATTGGCAATTTTGTCGTTGAACCTTCTCTCATGGAAGCCGACATCAAGCCGGAAGGTACAAAGCTACTTAGGCAGCTCGCAGAAATTGAAGAAGTTGCGGACGTTTCTGGAGATGTCCTCGAAGACGCAAGGTTGGTAGCCGATGCCGATGTGACCCAGAAGCGAATCGTGGCGAGGGCAACGCGTGGCCACAGTTTTGCGGTCGAGACGCTACCAGGCTCCGGTTACACCCAAACCGTGGTGAACGTGCTCACGGCTTTAGTTAACGATGGCAAGCGGGTGTTAGTAATCACGCCTAGACGCCAAACCATTAACGAATTGGCTGAGCGATTCGCAGACATTGGTCTTGGTGGATTGTTAGTTAGAAGTTCCAATATTTGGCTAGACATAGTTGGGGCAATCTCTCGCTATGAGCGAGCCAAACCGGTAGACCTAATTTCTGCTGGGGTGCAACGTGAAAGCGCGGCTACTCAACTCGAGGCATATCTTTCTGGCTTGTCGGCAAGAAATGAACAGCTAGGTTTATCGCTGCTTGAAGTGCTTGAAAAACTAGCCGAGTTATCATCAATGCCAAATCCACCGACGAGTTCTGCCCGGCTTTCCCAGGCTGCCTTTGACCTTTACCGTGACCGCGCCATGGCCTTGGAGCTTTTGAACCGAGCAGAGGTGGCTGGTTTATTTGCAGTTGGCCCCGCTGAAAGTGGTTGGTTCGATGCCAACTTCGAAACCGAACAGCAGGTTGCCGAGATCACGCAGTTGGCAAGAGACCTCCACGAAAAACAGTGGGAAGGGCTCGAGAAGAAGCTAACCGAGCTGGCCGTTCGAGCCAATTTCAAGAATCCCAAATCTTTTGGGCAGTTTGGTGAATACCTCGAGCTACTGAGCGAGGTGGCCGCAACGCTAGATCGTTTCATTCCAGAAGTGTTCGACCGCGACGTAACCGAGCTAATTGAAGCGACCGGCCCAAGGAAATTCGGAGGCTCGGTTTCTGGGTCTACCCGTAGGAAACTAAAGAAGCTAGCCAAAGAATATCTGCGCCCAGGAATGAGCGTCAGCGACCTAAACAATTCCCTGACCAAGATCAAATCGCAACGTGAAGCTTGGGCGGAAGTTTCCGCGGGTGCGGGCATTCCATTTAACGTCAGTGGTATTGCCGATGTTTTGATTTCTTACCGAGCCTTCTTGTCAGACTTGGCTCGCATTCAAATTCATCTGGAGTCGAAGCTTTCAAGCGAACTATTGGGTCTTCCAGTGGCGCAGTTCGCAGAGACCCTGAAAACTTTGGCCACGAAAACCGAACCACTTGATAATTTGACCGAACGGAATTCCGTTAGGGCGCAGTTGCAGTCTGGTGGGTTGAGAGATGTTTACCGTGACTTTGCAACGCTTCATGTTGGGCCCGATCACCTGGCATCGCAATTCGACCTCGTTTGGTGGCAATCGGCATTCGAACTTCTTTTGCAGCAAGCACCAGACATTGCCGCAATTTCGGCTAGTGGCATTGCCTCATTGGAAGCCAATTTTATAGAAGCCGATGCCTCGCTAGTGGCGCTCGGTGTAAAGGCTTTCAATCAGCTTCAAGCACATCACTGGAACGAAACACTCCAAGCGAACGAAGATAAATCGGTTGGATTGAAAGACCTGCTCCGTGCGAAACAAGCCAACTATCGCAACATTCAGTCTGTGTCAGGCCCGCTTGCCAACATTCTTTTGTCGGCGGTAGCGCTCTCGCCTTATGAGGTAGCAGGCAAAATTCCTTCAGCGCTGAAGTTCGACACAGCGATTATCTTGGACGCTGCGGGTTCGAATATCGGCGACAACATCTCGGCGCTTCAAAAAGTTGGGCAGGTTATTGCCTTTGGCGACAGCGCCATTGCAGCCCCAACCGGTTTTGAATTAGAGGCCAACGAATTTCCTACAACGCTCGAAGAGTCGTCCGAGTCGGTTTTAGACAAGGTGGCAAGAATCTTCGGAATTGAATCGATGCGCAAGAGTTGGAGACCCACCGGGCAAACGCTCGGCACACTGATCAACCAAGAGTTTTATCAGAATCGAATAGTTTTCGAACCGACCGCGGGTGACTACGCGGGCAAGCCAAACTTCGAGTTGCACTCGGTGAAATCAGCGCCGGTAACGGTTGCCGATCTGTTGGCGGAAAGCCCGGATCGCGAACTTGCCGAGACCGTTGACGAAGTCGTTCGGCATGCGATGAAACATCCTGCTGATTCACTTGTCGTGGTCACCGCATCAGACACCCATGCCGATCGAATCAGGGGGGCCTTAGATCAAAAGATTTTGGAACACCCAAACCTCAAGCAGTTCTTTGACTCACACGGAGATGAAAAGTTTGAAGTAACCACACTTCTTGGGCTAACCCACCGAGTGGCCGACCGGGTGATTTTCTCACCTGGGTTTGGAATTCTCGCAACCGGCAAGGCTGCTAACACCCTTGGTCAATTGAGTTTGGAAAGCTCCAGGCGGACGCTGGCCAACATGTTGGTCAGCGCTAGAAAGTCACTCACTATGGTCACGTCACTAAGTGTCGATACCTTGCCTGACGAACCCGTGCTTGCGGCTAGGCAATTCGCCAAGATGTTTAAATTCGTTACTCCAGTTATTCCAATCGATGCCGAAATAGACAGTGACCCAATGTTGACCGACTTGGCTCTTCGCCTTCGCAAACTGGGCGCGCACGTGACTCTCGGGTACACGCCGAGAATTCCTATGGCGGTGTCATTTGGGGCAACCTCGGCAGTCATCCTTCCGGACTGGAACCTAACCGGCGACGATCTAAGTGAGCGAATTCGATTGCGGCCAGCCCTGCTTTCTGCAATGGGTTGGAAATCGATTCGAGTCCACGCACTAGAGATTTTTGCGGACCCACAAGCATTGGCAATTCGTATTGGTGATCAGTTGGGCATGCAACTAACTCGCAAGCCACAGACTTTATTTGATGAGCCGAGTTTCGAGGACACGGATGCTGCTTGGGGAGACGCCCGCGACAGCAACGATCAAAGGCTAAAAGGCGATAAGCCGCCTCACTGGGGTTAGTCGCCCTTAGGCGCCGAACCTGAATCGTTTCGGTAAAAACCGGAGCCTTTGAAAGTAACGCCCACCTGACCGAAAACCTTGCGCAGTTCGCCCCCGCAATTTGGGCATTTGGTTAGCGCCTCATCGGTAATCGCCTGTTGAACATCAAAAGAATGGTCACAGGCTTTGCAAGAGTATGAATAGGTAGGCATCGAACTAATTTTAACTTCTAAACTGTGACGATTTCGCTGCAGGTGCAAACAACTTGCACCGAAACATCATGAGCCTCAAAAGGGATTTCATCGAGAAATTCGTCGTCGTGAACCAAAACAATGACTTTCTTGGCAAAAATTTGTTTCAGCGCGCGGTCGTAGAAACCCCTGCCGCGCCCCAACCGGTGACCCTGGCGATCTGCAGCCAAGGCAGGAATCACCATCAGGTCAACCTCGGTTAGCGGTACTGCCTCTCCATTTGGCTCGTTCATTCCGAGCGGGTGTCTGGCTTGATCCTCACTAAATAAAACCCATTCCAAGTCTTCGCCTTGAACGCGTGGAACATAAAGATCAATTCGTTCCTCGTATTGGCAGTGTCTCAAGAAAATGTTGGTACTTGGCTCGTCGCCGAACGAAATGTAGCAGGCAACAGATTTTGCTCGCTGTTCCCAGACATAATCAATAAGAAGCTGTGAGTGCGAATGTCCGCAGGCGTGACCCACTTCTCGAGAAGCATTGATGCGTTTCCGAAAACTTTGTTTTTGCGGAATTACCGCTTCTGCACTCATGCGACTAATCTTGCCATCGTGCCCTTCACATTTGCGCTCATTCACGAAGAAGTAACACTTCGGCTGATTCGAATGCGCGATTGGAAGCAAATCGAGGCCATTCAACTCGCCAATCGCGATTGGTTCCGCAAGTGGGAAGCCACTAATCCAGACGGGCCAGCAAATTTTGACTACCGAGCATCGGTCAGAAACTCGATTCGACAACTCAATGACGAATCGGCCATTCCGCTGGTAATCGAATACCGCGGCAAATTGGTTGGGCAACTGACAATCTCAAACATCCTTCACGGTTCGGTGAGCAGTGCATTCATTGGCTATTGGATTTCGCCGGAGGTGGCTGGAAAAGGGATCACACCTTTAGCTGTTGCGATGGCCTGCGACTACATGTTCCAGGTGGTGAATTTGCACCGAATCGAAATTGATATTCGACCAGAGAATGCGGCTTCGTTGCGCGTCGTTGAAAAATTGGGTTTCAGATTTGAAGGCACGAAAAAGGGCTTCATTCACATCAATAACGATTGGCGTGACCACTCGGTGTTTGCCTTAACTCGGGATGAAGTGGCCGGCGGGCTACTAAACCGATATCTAAAACATTAAACACGCCCGCCCAAATATCGATTGTTTCCAAGTTGTTCCATATCGTTGATATGTGAATCTTTCTTCTGGTGGTCTAGCAATCGTGGCGATTGCAGCAATCTGGTTTTTAGTGTTCTTGCCTTCCTTCATAAAAGGCGATCAGGCTAAGAATCAGACTAGACAGCATTTGCGATCGGTCGAGGAGTCGGTTAGTAATCGACTTGGAACCCAAGCTGGTTTAGCGCTTAAGGCTAGGCGAGTGAGATCCGTCATGGCAACCCTCACAGTCGCTGCACTTGTCGTTGCGGTATTTTCTGTTATGGAAATCGTTGCGACTGGTTCGTCGTTGCTATTAGGTATTGGTGCAACGGTAGCCACTGTGGCCTTCGTGTGGCTAACGCTTAGAGCAAATCGTGATTACAAGAA
>CANFJH010000017.1 GCA_947447395.1 Microbacteriaceae bacterium
GCGAGCAGCGCTAGGTGCTGCTGCTGGGCAAGTTCTCGCCGTTGACACCACTAGCGTGAACTTCTTCCAGCTTTGCTCGGCAGCCATCATGGCAAGACCAGGTCGCAAAAAGATCATCATCGACTCAAGCAACTTCCCTACCGACCGTTACATCCTTGAAGGCTTAGCAAGAGACCGCAATCTCGAACTAATCACCCTAAACAACGACGGCATGGGTGGCCCAAACGCCCAAGACGTTAAGACAAAGAAAGAACTGATTACTCCGGAAGCGCTCGAACCGTTCCTAAGCGAAGACGTTGCCTTAGTTACCCTCCAGGCCATTCACTACCGCTCAGGTTCTCGCCCAGACATCAAGGGCATCACCGATCTTTGCCGCAAGTATGGCATTCTCGTGGTCTGGGACTGCTCTCACGCCATCGGAGCCATCGAACTCAACCTCGATGCCAACGGCGTCGACCTTGCAGTTGGTTGCACCTACAAGTACGGCAACGCCGGACCTGGCGGAACTGCTTGGCTCTACGTCAACAAGACCATCCAAAAAGAACTACGTGTACCTATCCAGGGTTGGTTCTCCCAGAAAGACCAATTCACCATGGGCCCGTTCTTTGAACCAGCCGACGACATCCGTCGATTCCAAATCGCGAGCCCAAGCATCATTGGGATGCGCATGATTCAGTCGAGCTTCAAGATGATCGAAGAAGCAACCATTGCTGCAATCGAACACAAGGCAAACGTTGGCACCGAAATGATGGTTGCCCTCTTCGACGCATGGCTAAAACCACTCGGCTTCGAACTTCTCACTCCTCGCGACCCTAAAGAACGCGGCGGTCACATCACCATTGGCCACCCAGACGCGAAAAAGATTGCAACCGCAATGCGAACCATGATCAAGGTCGTTCCGGACTACCGTACCCCAGACTCAATTCGCCTAGCAATCGCCCCACTTCCTACCAGCTACACCGAAGTCTGGGACGGCTTCGCAAGACTCAAGGAACTGGTTGAAACCAAGAAGTACTTAGAGATCCAGGACAGCGGAAGCCGCGTCACATAAGAAGAGGTTTAGCCCGCGTGAATGCCCATGAAAGTAGTTGGGATTGAGCATTTGAACTGAACTCCTCGAGAGGTGTTAAATATTTCCCAATGAGTAGTGCATTCGTCCAAAACGGTCGCCCCCAAACCTGGCTTTGAAAAGTCACTGAGTCGCTTTCCATTATTTAGAGCATGAACCTCTAATAGCCCGGAATTTGAGTTATCTACATAAAGGTCAACATTCGTGGCGTTACCATGATTGATGGCATTGGCAACGACCTCATGAACGATATCGAGTAAGGCTCTTGTCGCTGTTTGGTCCTTCTCAATAGATATTAGGAGTTGTTCATCGGCGGAAATTTCGACCGCACATACACCGGCCCAACCTCGGTGAATTTTATTCAATTCACTCGAAAGTCGAATGTTGGTGGGCGGCTTCCTACTGATCGAATCTATTGATTTCTTGGTTTTCTCAATCGCCCTATTTCTAGAAATTTCATCTTCGACACCATTCAAACGATCAAGATCGAACCGAATCGCGGCAGCACTGATGCCCGATTGCACTGCACCGTGCAGGTGCGTAGAAAGTTCACGCTGCTTGACCCACATTTGAGATTTAGCTCTGGCAATTAACCACTTCAATTCTGCGTTGGCAATTTCCAATTCTTCCTGGTCTTCCTGGATCAACTTTGGAATCATAACTGAAAGGGTGATCATGAACGACGCCAAAGCAACCCCGGAAGCAAGCAATACGCATTGCCAAATTGAGCCGAAACCTCTCAGCAACCTGAAAGAGTCGAGTGCCACAACTGTTGCAGGCATTTCGAGTGTGATGGTTATCGCGAAATATTCCAGTGTCCTTCGAACAAGGGTAGTCTGCGTCTTTAAACGTTTCAAAATCTGGTTGGACAGTAAGAAGCCCAAGTAAGTTAGGGTAATTGCGGCAAAATAATAGCCCCAGTTAGATAATCTGCTGAACTGGATAAACACGGCAGCGGTAGCTAACAAAACTGCAAATGATATCGCCATGGGATGAGCCCTCCATGTGCGTTCCCTAGTTCTTCGAATTGCTTCCTCCAGGGTTGGCGCCTTCAATAAAACTGAGGGTTCACTCGGCGTATACGTAGGTTTCTCCTCAGCGAAGTTATGGCTAATTGGTCTTATGTAGTCTTCTACCAGAGATTTCAATGCAGTTGAAAGTTTTATGGAGTCGAGCTTTCGGCTTTTATCCAACGCATCGGTTAGCTCGGATTTCACTCCTGAAACCAACTCGTAATACCAGGAGTCGATTCGGTCTTGATTCTCTTCCAGTTCTTTCTTAAGAGTATTCTGAGCCGATCTAAGAGTTGCTAAAAACTTCAACCTTGAATTGGTCACGTGGATTGAATAGGCCGCGGCGAAGATAGTCACGCTAAATATTGCGGAGCTTGATACCAGCCTCATGGTCAACATGGAAGACAGGGAAGTTCCCACAATATTCAAAAGAACCTGCACAGCAAAGCCACGGAGAACGCCGGCAAAAATCACCGAGGTATAAACAAATACCAGCGGTATTTTCGGCTGTCGGGCCAAAACTCGAGTCACAAGGAGCAAACTTCCCAACAAAACCAAGTTTCCGATGAGTGCTACAGCGAGCTCAAACCAGAACGGGAGTCGGGGTTCACCTGGAATACCAACCAAGCGAATAACTAAACCAATAAATAAAGTTACGGCAAACAGTATTGGCGATGCGACACTATCGGCAAGTGCTTGCCGCATGAAAACACTGGCTCGCCCGCCTATTTGCGTTTTCACACTAAGACCGTTCCGGAATTCCCGCACTCGAAATGAAGATTCTCATAGCTTCGGCTCGCGGGCTGACTCCCTGAATTGCTTCAATGCCTAACACTCGAAAAATAGTCCCCAACCTTTGCTCTACTGCGGAAGTTGACACCCCGAGTCTGTCTGAAATCTCCAAATTGGTCAGTCCCTGAGCCAGCATTCGCAGAAGCTCGATTTGGCGCACAGAAAGGTTCGCCAGCGGGCGTTTTGGATTCTGGTCATTGCGCACCAAAGTCGACATGTCTGCTAAAACCAATTCAACGGCTTCCAGTAGAACTTCAACGTCTCCAATGTTTTCTTTTCGAAGAAATCCGCAGCCAAGAGGAATTGCTTCGGTCACCCCCGCGGTCCTCGAATCGGGATAGCGAGTCAAAATTAGGATTCCAATTCCTGGGTAACCTTTTCGCAACATTTTTGCAAAGTCGATACCAGTAGGCCCGTAACCCAAATCGATGTCTAGTAAGGCAACATCTGGTTCGAAATTTTTCACAGCCTTTTTCGCTTCAGTGACAGAATGCGCCCTGACGACTTGGAATTTAGCTTGTTCCAGCAAAGAAGCTATTAGCGAAGACATCATTCGATCGTCTTCGAGAATTAATGCATTTCTTACGAAATTTTTCATTTCTGAATATTCTGTGATGCCTAAAGAATACCTCTAGGCATCACAGAGTTTTTCTTCCGTTCCTATTGCTTGCGCTGGGTTCGTTTCCTTGGTCGAAAGGTTATAGTCAGACCTGAAATGAAGAGCGCACTACCCAGAGTCAGCAACAGTTCAGCGTCAATTGAACTACCGGTGAAGGCAAGTGAGCCAGAAACTTTCGAGTAGTGAACTGTTACAGCGCCAACCGATGCACCCCTATTTGAACAGTCACCAACATAGGCTGTGACCGTTCCCGAACCGGGCAACGCTGGCGAGGTTAGCGTGGTTGTCACGTTTCCGTTTGCGTCGGTCGCCCAAGGCCCATCGCCCAGAGTTCCCGAACCAGCAGTTTTTACCAAACATACAGAAGCGCCAGCAGGCAGTGGGTTGCCATTCACATCAAGAATCTTTACGGTGACTTCGGTGACCGAAGTTCCATCCGCAGGTGTCTTGGTTTTATTTGCAGTAACCGACGAATGCGAAGGATCTGCGGTTCTCGGAGTGAATTCGATATTTACCGGGCCGACTTCCCCGCTCTTGGAAGAACATGAACCAACCCAAGCGGTAATTGTTGCTGTGCCGGTGGTGTCTGGCGCGGTGATTGTGGTAGTCACCTTACCGTTGGCATCGGTGATCCAAGGACCCGACCCCAGAGTTCCAGGGCCAGCAGTCTTCTCGAGGCAGACTTCGGTTCCGGCTGGAATAGGGTTCCCATTTACGTCTACCAAGTTCACAGTTACGGTGGCCGACGAAGTGCCGTCGGCAGGATTGCTGCTTTTGTTGATCCCAATTGTGGAGGTACCTGGGTTTGGTGCGCCAGGAATGAAGTCGATGTTCACTGGTCCAACTTCGGAGCCCTTACTGGTGCATGGACCAATCCAGGCTTTGATTGTTGCCGCTCCAACGGTAGTTGGTGATGTGATTGTTGTGGTCACCTGACCGTTTGCGTCGGTGGTCCATGGGCCGTTACCCAGGGTTCCAAGCCCGTTTGTCTTCTCCAAACAAACTTCCGTTCCAGCTGGAACCGGGTTGCCGTATTGGTCAACAATGTTCACAGTAACCGTGGCACTCGAAGTACCGTCGGCAGCGTTTGATGGTGTGTCGATGTTGATTGTGCCAGAAGTCGGCACCGGTGGGGCCAGATAGGTCATTGTTGGGCTGAGTGCTGGAGTTCCAGTTGCCGATCCGCCCAAAAACGTGTCGTAGCTGCCATTTGAACCAGAAGCATCTGGAATAGTCAGAGTAGCCACGCCGCTCGAGTTTGTCGTCAGGGTCACGCTGGTGCCATCTGGCTTCTTAATGGTTACCGATGCGCCAGAAATATTTCCGCCACATCGATTCTTTAGTGTCACGGTAAGTGTAGTTGAACCGGTGCCGAGAGTTTTTGAATTTGGGGAAATGGTTGAGGTTAGCGAGTTCGGGTCAACTAGGGTGCTTCCCCAGAGGCAATCAGTCGTCAACTGAAAGAAGGCCTGAGTTGTGTAGGTTTTACCGCTCATGGTAGGTGCCCATGGGTTTGCCTGAGTAACTACGTTACCCACAACCGAAGTTGGGGTGAAACCAGATCCATCGGTAATGTAGGCGGGGAATACGTGGCTGTAGTCGAGGTCACCCGGAAAAGTTGTGACAGTAGCTGGCGCATCCGAAACTCTGATTTGAAAATCAAATAAATTGCTTGCTACGGTTCCTGCAAGAGTCGCCCAAACATAGGCTTCGCCTGAACTATTTGTCTGAGCGAAGGCTTCGCCGGCTCCAGCAGTTGTCTCATTGAACGTTGGGTTTACGCCACCCGCGGTGTCGGCTGCGGCCAGCGGAGCACAACTACTTGACGCTGAAGGATCGCAATCGTAAAAAGTGAAACTTGGTTTGGCATTCGATGGAGCAAACTGAGAAGTCCCCGTTCCGTTTCCTAGCACCTTGAACTTGTTGTCTGTGGTGTCCTGACCGAGCATCTGTATGCGGAAACGAGCATTCGGCACAAGATTGCCGCTGTTATCAAAAATTCGAACTTTGGTCAAAAGACCACCGCCGGGAAGTTTACTTCCAGTTGACCAGTCGATTGGTTTGGCCCCGGTCGCAGTTGGATTACTCTGGTTGGTTTTTGGTCCGCGATAGCCAACAGTATTGGCAGCGTCTCGAATGTAAGAAGTTGATGTGTTTGAATACTTGTAGTAATTGTCCGACAGAGCACTTTGTGAAGTGCTTTGATTTACTGCCACTCCAGTTGGGGTTGTGGCTGAAGTTAGTAGGGTTTTGAGATCGCTCGACGCATCCAACCAGGCCCAACCGGCAGTGTTTACTTCTGAAATTGGCTTGCGGTAACTCGGATTTACGACCGGGAAAAGTTCACTTCCCATTAGGTATTGAATAGAGGCCTTGTTGGAAGCGACCGTTGTATCAGCTCCAGCCGCATAGGCCGCTTCGGCACTCATTTTTGGGATCACGAGCCCAGAGAGAATGACTACCGAGGTTACAAGAACTCTAAAGAATTTACGCATGGTCTAAATCTACGAGTGTCCACATTTCAACTGAATCAAACCTGTGGATTACCACAGTTATAGAGTTCCAAAAATTTGCGCACTCCTAAACTTGCACCAAATGAGAAGGCGAGTTAGACATGTTGGTCCACAAGAGCAGTTTCAAAACACTTGTGTTGGCAGCACTGGTAGCTAGCTGGGCCTTGACGCCACTAGCTTCCTCGCCAGCGCAGGCTGTGGGTACATATTCTGCCAGTGGCGTTGAGTTCAAATTTTCAAACAGTGTCGACATATTGAAAGACAGCGTGGTTGGTGATTCCTATTTCTATGAGGGCGTCGCGACAATCAACGGTACAGTCATCGATGCCACGGTTAGCCTGGTTGCCGCAGTGAAGAGCATCAAAGATGTTGAAAAATTCTATGTCTCAGCAGATGAAGCAACGGCTTTGGGTGCAGGTTGGACCCAAGGTTGTTATTGGAGTGAGGCCTACGCAACTGCTGGAAACGACGCTGCTCTTCTTAGCCCAGCCGACAAGCTAACCGCCGCTATGGGAATCGTCGACGCCGAGAACCCTGACTACCCAAATGCCCTTTCGTCCGTGGTAAATGTTTGTGGTGGTTGGAATGACCCTCAAGATGGTTATGGAACCATTAAAGTGCAGTTCTCGACTGGCTCCGCTAAAACACCTGTGACATTGACCGACTTACATGTTTCGGTTTTGGATATTGATGGTCAACAGGCTGTAACTTTTGCGAACCCAAAGCCTTCCAGCTACAAAACCTTCAAGCCGACAGAACTTCAGGTTACCGAAACTTCAACCTCGGTTGACTTCTACGGTGCCCTTGCTTCGGTCGACAGTGCAAACCAGTTGAAGTGGGTTGCCGAAACCACCTACGACTCGGTTTCGAGTTTGGAGTATTCATTTGGTATGCGCCAAAACTCGGGCGGCGGACATGTGGATGTTCTTTTCAAAGGAACCAACTGGAGCCCTAAAAAGACTCTGGCTAACACCGGCAACTCGATTCCAGTCTGGGCAATTTGGGCAGGTCTCCTTTCGCTCGGCACTGGACTGGCGTTTACTCTGCTCGGGCGAATAAGGGCTAAAGCTTAGGCACAATTCATCCCCGCCCAACCCTGGAGTCCGTAAGGTGATTTAAAACACATAGAATCGGGTTGACCTACACACAGGGAGCTATTTTCATGAGTAAGGCAATTACCTACATCAGCTATCTAAAGATCGACGAACTGCTCGAATTACAAAAACCTGAGAGCAGCGGCCCTGAGCACGATGAGATGCTCTTCATCGTGATTCACCAAACCTACGAGCTCTGGTTCAAGCAACTTCTCCACGAAGCCAAGCACCTCCAAGCTGAACTCGAAAAAGGAAACACTCACACCTCCCTGGCAACCCTGGGCCGCATGCGAACCATCATGAAAACTTGCGTGGCTCAGGTTGACATTCTTGAAACAATGACTCCGCTGCAGTTCAACTCATTCCGCGGTTTCCTGCAAAGTAGTTCTGGCTTCCAGTCAGCCCAGTTCCGCGAGTTCGAGGCAATCCTCGGCCGGCGCGACCGAGCAGGCGAAGGAGCCGTCAAATCAACCGGCATGGGCATGGCCGAACACCTCATCGAGGGTTCTCCTGCCAGAAAAGCAGTTGAAGACGCCATGACCAGAAACTC
This sequence comes from Microbacteriaceae bacterium, assembly GCA_947447395.1. Lineage (GTDB taxonomy): Bacteria > Actinomycetota > Actinomycetes > Actinomycetales > Microbacteriaceae > Rhodoluna. The sequence continues at coordinate 7,651 of CANFJH010000017.1, forward strand.
GCTCTGGGATTCAGCGCTTCACTACTTCAAGAAGAACGGTCACAAGGTTCCGAAGGAACTTCTAAAGCGTGACGTCACCAAGCCCTACGAAGCCAACGAAGAATTACAAGAAGTTCTCCTAAAGCTTCACAAAAAAGACCACGACGCAGCGGCTATCTGCGAACGCCTTCTAGATCTCGACGAAGGCCTTCAAGAATGGCGCTACCGCCACGTCAAGATGGTCGAACGAACTATCGGTCGCAAGATAGGCACCGGCGGCTCAGCAGGCGTCGACTACCTAGCCAGCACTCTTTTCCGCTCGGTCTTCCCAGACCTCTGGGCTATCCGCTCGCGCTTCTAGTCGGGGCATCACGGCTGTGTGGATAACAGAGCAGCCGGTAAGCACAGTCTCTCTAAACTCGGAGGATGTATGTCTTCGTGGACGACTCTGGTGATCCTGGATTCAAATTCGGAAAGGGTTCGAGTAATTTCCTCGTAATAGCCTGTTGCGTCTTTGAGTCCGCACATGCTGTGGACGTGGCTTCTCAACATGTAGCAGGTGTCAAGAGGCAGCTAAATGCAAACCACGACTTTGAGTTGAAGTTTCATAAGAGTCGAATTCAGACCAAAATAAGTATTTTGCAATCTCTAAGCCAGATTGAATTCTTTGTCCGAGTACTTATCGTCGACAAACGGGGATTACCGAGAACTAAAAATCTCCACAACGTGACCCTAATTTCAGCGTTAGACAAACTTGGTGGTGTTGTGACAAATGCAAAAGTGACAATCGACGGAGTACTTCCAAAAAAGCATGCTCAAATTTTATCCACGAATATCCGGAAGGAAGTCAATCGAACGCGAAAAGTAATTGATTCCATTCGCTTTAGGGATTCTAAGGACGATTCGCTAATCCAACTTGCTGACTTTATTGCTGGGGCTTATAGGTCAATTCATGAACAAAAGGATCAGACTTCGATTGCCCTTGCAAAATCAATTAGAGTCGTCGAATCCAGAACGAACTCCGAAATTTACTTCTTAAGTGTTTGACCCACCTCCTAGCCATCTAAGGCACGCGCACCATACGGCGACTATTCGGAGGTGGGTCCGGTAGAAAGATTCTGCCACAAAAAATAAAAGATTCAAAGACTACAAAATGCATGTTGTGGAAACTAACAACCCAGCGCACTAAATATCTCCAAGTTCAAGACCAGCCAAGACTTCCTTTGCACGAACCCGAACTTCCGGCAGATCACTTAGTCGATTTAGCCCACTCATCTGCTGGAACATGCGGTGATTCTTCTTGAAGGCATCACGGTGACGGTCAAGAAAGTCCCAGTAGAGAGTTGTGAATGGGCAGGCGTCTTCGCCCACACGTTTCTTCGGGTCATAGAAACAACCCTTGCAGTGGTCGGTCATCTTGTTTAGATATGCACCACCAGAGGCATAGGGCTTGGTCATGAGCTTTCCGCCATCGGCGTGGGTTGCCATTCCGATAATGTTCGGAACCATCACCCAATCGGTGGCATCGATGAACTGCTCGCGCATCCAGTCGAGGAATTCTTGCGGGTTCACCCCGGTGGTCAAAGCCAAATTACTCAGAACCATCAAGCGTGGAATGTGGTGTGTCCAGGAACGCGCCTCAACATCGGCAACTACTGAGCCAACGCAGTTCATCTTGGTCTTCGATGAGTCCGTAAACAAGGGCAGCAACTTGCGCGTTGCTCCCAGCTGGTTCTCATTTCGATAGTCTTCGCCCAGGAACCAATACATGCCGTTGATGTATTCACGCCAGCCAATTACCTGGCGAACAAACGCTTCGACGGATTCGATCGGAGCCGAGCCGCTTTCGAAAGCACGAAGAACAGCCGAAACAACTTCGCGGGCATGCAACAACCCGTTGTTCAGATAAGGACTCAGCAAAGAGTGATGCAAAGCCCAGCTCTCCTTGGTGATTGCATCCTCGTAAGGTCCAAAACCTTTCAAACTGTTTTCGATGAAGTAGTCCAACTGTGCCAGAGCGCCAACCTTGGTGGTTGCCCAAGTAGAACTCGGAGCGAAATCAAGTTGCTTAGAAACCAAATCATCAATCGAGTCACGAGAGTGCTCAAGATATGCCGGCCAGGTGTAGTTCTTGGGAGGTGGAAGTCGATTATCAGCGTCGTAGTTCCAACGCCCACCTACTGGATCTCCGGACTGCATCAAGATGTTCAAACGTTGACGTTGAGCCCGATAGAAGTTCTCCATTACGTAGGTCTTTTGTTTCTCAGCCCACTGAACGAACAAGCCCCGAGATGTCAGGAAGAAGTCGTTTGCAACAAACTGGATGCCAGCCTCGGAGAGCTGAGCAAACTGCTTATGACTTGATGGCTCGGCGCAGAAGATCGGAAGTTCCCCAACCAAAGCCTGAACGGACTTCAACCCATCCAAAGTTGTAGAAGCTTGAACATAGTGAACCGTGAACCCCGCCGTCTCCAATTCCCTGGCAAAGTGCCTGGCCGAAGAAAGTAAGAAGAATAAACGCTCTTTATGCCAACGCCGCCCAGTGATCATGCGAGCACTCTCAACTAGGACGACTACATCGGTGGAAGGATTCGCATCCTTCAGCACACCATAAGAAGTATTCAGGTGGTCATGAGCCACATAAAGAATTCGCTGGGACGTCATTTCTTACAACGCTCAGAGCAATACTTCACGTTCTCCCAATCATTTGCCCACTTTTTGCGCCACTCAAACTTCAGGCCGCAACGCTCGCAAGTTCTCGGCTCGAATCCGTTCTTGCGTTTAGGTCTTAGCGGCATTTCTCCAGATTACCTGTGCAAGAAATGCACAATAAGGTCAGCTTGCAAAGAAAATTAACGATTTATTGGGCTTTGTGTTATTTTATTAACGGTCGCGCATTTGTGCACCACTTCCGAGACCCGTGCTTTTAGCGCGGGTTTTCGTGTTTAATAGTTGCCATGTACATTGGCTATTTTGATGAGTTTGGACATAACGGAGCCTACGTTGCTCGAAATGATTCGAAATATAAAACTCATCCAATCTTCGGAATTGGTGGAATTATTCTGCCGGCACACGAAGTACGTAATTTTTCTGGGGCATTCAAGAGATTAAAAGAACGACACCTTGATGCTGAAATAAAAGCCAAGGTGTTAGATAAAGGTAGAAATCTGAATCACTGGGAGAAAAAGGGTTCAGCGCTACTGACGACTCAAAATGTTGAACGTTACCCTGAAGTAAAAACCCTCATATTCCGCACTATCAACTTGATAAACAAGCATGGTGGCTACGTAAGCTTTTACGCACAACAGAAGAATATTGGGGGTCCAGACGATTCTGCCGAAAATAATACTTCCCGCTATGACCACACAATGCGTCAATTGATAACCCGAGTAAATGGTGATTTGCCAGGAACCGACCAACTTCTAATGATCCTGGATGAGCAGGGTGACACTGAAAGACTCGACATTTATGTTGGTGCTGCGGCATTTATGTTTAGTAATGTTGCTGGCCAGAGACTCATTGAACCACCAATGCAGGTGGAAAGCCACCTCTATCAAACGGTCCAGGCTGCGGATTGGATATGTGCCCTATTGGGACGAATATCAGCATATAAATTTGACTCTGAATTTGCAGATTTCGAGTGGAGCGTTAAATACTTTGGTGAACGCCTCTCTCAAATTTGTTTGCCCAGCAGTAAAGTACTTGGGTTAGATTCTTCCGACAATCGAGCAAATTTACATCCGAATGCTTTGGGGAATTCGCAGAGATGCTTCGCCCCGTTTTCGGCACCAGTTTCGCCAGAACAGCTTCAATTACTCGTAAAGAAATTTCACTAATTACGCCAAGCCGGCAGCTTCCATCCGAGGCGCATTGCGATGATTCGGATGATGATGATTGTGATGGCGCCAGTTAGGGTGGCGATGGTTGGGTTTACCTGTAAGTACTGAAGTAGCCAGATGAATAGGCCACCGACGAATGCCAGTGAGGCATAAAGCTGGTGGTCGTTTACTAGGCCTGGGATTTCGGCAACAAGTACGTCTCTGATGAGACCTCCAAATGCTGCGGTGATTACGCCCATGATGCTGGAGATCAGGGCTGAGTGGCCCATGCTGAGAGCTATTTGAGTTCCCGAGGCTGCGAATACGCCGAGACCGATGGCGTCTGGCCAGTCGATGGCTTTGGCGGAGAGTTCAACGTTTCGCGCTTTGACTAAGAACTGGGTGGCGATTGCGAGGAAGGCAAGGAGCCAGATCCAGATTTCGTTCTGCATCCAGAAGAATGGGTGCCGGTCGAGAAGGATGTCTCGCAGAGTTCCGCCGCCGAATGCGGTAACTAGAACTAGTAGAACCACGCCAACCATGTCGAGCTTTTTGCGGGCGGCGGCGATTAGACCAGATGCTCCAAACGCAACCGTTCCGATGATCTCGAGGATCTGGAGGGTTTGGTTAGCGAAGTCGTTTTGCATTATCGGCTGGCTTGGTCGACTACGTTTTTCACGAGCATGGCTCGGGTCATTGGGCCTACTCCGCCAGGGTTAGGGGAAAGGTAGCCGGCTACTTTTTCTACATCTGGGTGAACGTCGCCGAGAAGTTGACTCGTGCCATCTTCATTTAGGTGACGGGTGATGCCAACGTCGAGGACGGCGGCGCCATCTTTGATCCAGTCAGGTTCAACGAAGTGGGCAACGCCAACTGCGGCGATTACGATGTCGGCTCGTTTGATGATGTGGTGGGGGTCTTTGGTTGCTGAGTGAACCAGGGTGACCGTTGAGTCAATTCCCTTGCGGGTCATAAGCAGGCCAAGTGGTCGGCCGACGGTGATGCCGCGACCGATGATTGCAACTTCGGCACCCTTGGTGGGAATGGAGTAGCGCTTTAGAAGTTCAACGATTCCGGCTGGGGTGCAAGGCAGCGGTGAGTTGAGCGGTTGATTTACTCCGAGGACTAGCTTGCCTAGGTTGATTGGGTGAAGGCCGTCGGCGTCTTTGGCTGGGTCAATCAGTTCCAACATTTCGTTGGTGTCGATGCCAAAGGGAAGTGGAAGTTGGATGATGTAGCCGGTGACATCCTTGGCGTCATTCAGGTCTTTGATTGCGGCCTTGATGTCGTTGGTGGTTGCGGTGCTTGGAAGGTCGATTCTTATGCTGTTGACGCCAACCTCGGCGCAGTCGCGGTGTTTTCCGCCAACGTATTGGTGGCTGCCTGGGTCATCACCAACTAATAACGTGCCAAGACCTGGGTGAATATCGCGCTGTTTAAGTTCGATGACTCGTTGGTGAAGCTCAGCTTTTATTTCTTTGGCTGTTTTGAGTCCGTCGAGCTTAATGGCGGTCAAGGTTTACCAGTTCTCTAGGTCTGGGTAAAGCGGGAAGGCGTCGGCAAGCTTCTGGACTCTCGCCTTTAGAGCGGCGATGTCAGGGTTTGGCTTTAGAACGCTTGCGATAACCTCGGCAACCTCGGTGAACTCGGCCTTACCAAAGCCGCGGGTGGCTAGGGCTGGGGTTCCGATTCTCACACCAGAGGTAACCATTGGTGGGCGAGGGTCATTTGGAACCGAGTTACGGTTTACGGTGATCTGAACATCATGCAGTAGGTTCTCGGCGGTTTGACCGTCGATGACTGCGTTGCGAAGGTCAACTAGGACAAGGTGAACCTGGGTGCCGCCGGTTAGAACCTGGACGCCTTCAGACTTCATGTCGTCCTGGTTTAGACGTTCTGCGATAATCGCGGCGCCCTCAAGTGTGCGAGCCTGGCGGTCTTTGAAGTCTTCTGACATGGCGGCCTTGAACGCTACTGCCTTTGCGGCGATAACGTGCATTAGCGGACCACCCTGCTGGCCTGGGAACACGGCTGAGTCGATCTTCTTGGCGTATTCCTCTTTGCAGAGAATTAGGCCAGAACGAGGACCGGCAAGGGTCTTGTGGACCGTGGTGGACACGACGTCTGCGAATGGGATTGGGCTTGGGTGCAAACCTGCGGCCACTAGACCAGCAAAGTGAGCCATGTCGACCCAAAGTTTCGCGCCAACTTCGTCAGCAATTTTGCGGAATTCTGCGAAATCTAAGTGGCGGGCATATGCCGACCAGCCGGCAATAATGACCGCAGGCTTCACTTCGTGAGCACGAGCACGAACGATGTCCATGTCGATTAGGAAGGTTTCTGGGTTTAGTTCGTACGAGTGAGCCTCGTACATTTTGCCCGAGAAGTTGAGGCGCATACCGTGAGTTAGGTGGCCACCGTGAGCCAACTCAAGACCGAGAATGCGATCGCCTGGGTTGGCAAGTGCCATTAGCACCGCAGCGTTGGCGCTAGCACCCGAGTGAGGCTGAACGTTTGCGTGCTCGGCGCCGAACAACTGCTTGGCGCGGGTGCGGGCTAGTTCTTCGGCAACGTCTACTACTTCGCAACCACCGTAGTAGCGCTTACCTGGGTAACCTTCGGCGTACTTGTTGGTTAGAACCGAGCCCTGTGCTTCCAGGACGCCGCGCGATACGAAGTTTTCGGATGCGATCATTTCTAGGAAGTTGCGCTGGCGGTTTAGCTCGTTCTGAAGAACGGCGGCGATTTCTGGGTCAGTCTCACTCAGAGGCTTGGTGAAGGAAGTAGGCAGCATGTCACAATTCTAGCAATCTGGCGGGGTGACTGGCGCTTTGGAGCCCGCCATCGGAAAACTAACAGTGTCAGAAATATTCGCTAATATGAACAAGTAGCCGAAGTGCCTATTGGCCAATTTACTTACACAAATAAAGTAAATCGCTATTATGGGAACAATTATAAAAGCTTTAAGGATTTGTTATGCCAGTGCCAGTGCCAGTGATGATTGGGGCAGCACTAATAGCACTCGGCTTCGGTTTGTCGGTCTACATAGTGATCGCAACCATTCGAGACCGTCGTCAAGTTCGCCCGCTAAAGAACCACGAAGAAGACTAACCCTCATTTAAGATTGGCTCTATGACGCAAAAGGCGAGCCACTGGGTACTAACCCTCATTTGTGAAGACCAACCAGGGATTGTTCACGCAATCTCCGGGGCCGTTGTTGCCGCCAAGGGAAATATCACCGAGTCATCCCAGTTCTCCTCAGACGGTTCTGGCCGCTTCTTCATGCGCCTACAGATCGAAGCCGACATCACTCGAGCAGCCTTTGAAGCCGAATTGAAGCCAATCATCGCCAAGTACCACATGACCTGGGAGCTAGATGAAGTGGGCCGCCCACTCAAGACTTTGGTGCTGGTATCAAAGAGCGCTCACTGCTTGAATGACATCCTGTTCCGTCAGCGTGCCGGTGGTCTACCGGTAGAAATTCCCGCTGTATTCGGAAATCACTCTGACCTCTCTTCGTTGGCTGAGTTTTATTCGATTCCTTTCGAAACGCACTCGATTGTTGATGCAGGCACCAAGGCCGCATTCGAGCACATGCTCCGTGACTACATCAAGACCGCTGGCATTGAACTAATTGTCTTGGCCCGTTTCATGCAAATTCTTTCACCAGAATTCGTTTCGGAATTTGAGGGGCGAATCATCAACATTCACCACTCGTTCCTTCCTGGCTTCAAAGGCGCAAACCCTTACGGCCAGGCGCACGCTCGCGGCGTGAAGCTAATTGGTGCCACCGCACACTTTGTAACTGCCGACCTAGATGAGGGTCCGATCATCGAACAGAATGTGATTCGAGTTACTCACTCACATTCCAAATCGGAACTGGTTTCGATGGGTCAAGACGTTGAGTCTAAGACCCTCACCCAAGCCATCCGCTGGTTCGCTGAACATCGCGTTCTCTTGGACGGCGACCGCACGGTCATCTTCGAGTAGCCTCCGCCCTGCGGCGACCTCGAGGACGCCCGGCAATTACTAATGCAATTAGCGCGATCAGAAGCGACACCCAAGAGTCTGGTGTGATCGCATCCGGCGAAAAGCTACTGAGCTGGTTTTGGCTTTGTTTGATTGCAACCTTCCTAGTTCCATAAATGTTCTGACTCTCGGTTGGAGCCGCCAATTCACTTGATACTTCTGGCAATGCTGTGAGTGCGGCTGCACGAATTCCGGAACTACCCGCACTAATCCTTACGGTCGGGGAATCTATGGCAGAATTTGGGCCAGCGTTGCCATGGCTATCAACAACGGAACCGGGCTGTAGTTTCAATTTGATGGTTCCCGGCGAGCAGTTCGTTGTGTCAACTCGGTAAACCCTGTTTTGCGAGACTTCAACCAAGTTGAAATTACAGTTCTTGGCCGTGCCACTTCTGGAAAGCGAGTTAGCCGTTAGTCCCGATACGAGTTCGTCGAAGCGCAGTTCAAAACTCGGGTTGGTCGACTTATCGAGTCTTTCCAGTTCGGTGAACGTAGCCGATGGGGCCAGTGTGTCTAATGAGTTACCGGAGTTGACTTGGTCTTGCACCGGACCTAGGTTTCCGGCAGCGTCTCTTGCGGTCAGGGATTTCACTGTGAGCGAGCTATCTCCAGAGCAACCGGTCACATAGACGTGATAAACAGCACCTGTGCCATCAAACTTGCTCAGGTTGCAGCCCGTTCCTGAAAGCAGGAATGCACTTGCCGAAACGCTTGTGACGGGCTCACTGAAAGTGACTGCGTAATCCAGCGTGTCTGCCGTCACCGTCGAGGTGATCACAGAACTTACTGAAGGCGGCTCGTAGTCGGTCAGCACGTCACTGGAAGGCAGATCGGCTGCGGGGCTTGCGTTACCAGAGAGATCGTGAATTTGATTTTTCTTCACCGTGAGCAGAATGTTGGCGCCGCTCGCGCAATTTTGAACTCCGATTTGGGCCGTAGTCGAGGTAATCATCGAAATGGTGCCGATTGAACAACCACTTCCAACCAAATCGAAATCCGCAGCCGTTGGATTGGAAATTGGCTTGTCTGAGGTAAGTACGAAGTTGATTACATCGAGGTGGGTCGGTGAAGTCGGAGCTGTCAATTTGAGGTTGGCAGGTGTGGTGTCTATGGTCACAGTGGAACTGGCAAGAGTTTCCAGCAATGGCCCAGCGCTCGCTCCCAAAACTGAATTAGGGTGAAGCCCAAGTTTGAGGGTTCCACTTTGACAGCCGGTGACTTGAACGTTGAACAGGTAACCGTCGCCAGAAACGCTTGATACCGAACAGCCGCCGGCGGTTCCGTTGAAGGAGAAGTCCCAGGGGTCAACTTCCCAGACGTACTGATCAAAGCTCAACTGGAAGGTGGCATCGCCGGTCGTGGAAATCGACCCGCTGGTCAAGGTAATCGAATTCAACTTTGGTGGGTACGTGTAGCGAAAAGTCACGAGACCGTTTCCTGAGCGCACACCGGCGGAATGTGAAACGTTGGTGGTTAGGGCCATGGTTGCAAAGGACGAGCCTCCACCTCCGCCCGCGCCGTCGCTGCCGCCAGCAACACTGTCGGAGCCGCCGCCTCCGCCTCCGAAGAAACCGCCACCGCCACCACCGCCACCCGCGACCGTACCGGTTCCGCCAGAACCGCCCTGACCTGAAAGACCATTGGTTCCATTGCCGGTTGTAACACCAGCACCGCCGGCACCGCCAGTACCCTGAGTTCCGCCGCCACCACCCGAGCCAGAAGGCGAACCTTTGGAGCCAGCCGCAGCCAAAGCCATTCCACCTGCACCTCCAGCGCCACCAATCCAACCTCCGGTGCCGCCGCCGCCACCAGCAACGACAACTCGGTCTGCAAGATTGCCCGAAATGCGGATGTCGGTGGCGCCGCCTCCGGAGCCCTGGTCGGCGTGACCAGTTCCAGCGTTTCCACCACCGTTGAAACCGCCGGCTGTACCGTTACCAACGCCTCCGGCTCCACCAACATAAATGATTAGCGCCTGAGGAACCAGCGCGAAATCGCCGGAAACAAGGCCACCCTTTCCGCCGGTTCGGCCGCCTTGCGCGCCATAAACGTCAAAGTGTAGGGAACTAATTCCGGTTGGAGGACTCCAAAGCGCGTAGTCTCCCGTGTAGTCAAAGGTCACCCAACAGGTGCCATCGGTACACAAGGGTGAAGGGGTGGGGCTAACGGCCTGCGACGGCAGCGCCACGGTCGCTCCGATGAGGGCAGTCAGACCGAGGGTAGCGGATATGAGTTTGAGCCAGCGGCTACGTTTCTTTGAATGCATGCAGACAAAAGTAAAACTCCCGCCGAATTAACGACGGGAGTTTTCCACAGGTTGTCGGTGCTTACGCCAGACGAGCCTTTAAGTTGGTAGCAATCGAAGACATGAAGTCGTCGGTGCTCTGGAAAGCCTGACCCTTGCCAACCAAACCGGCTAGGTCCTTGGTCATGTCACCAGCTTCAACGGTCTTGATGATCACGTCTTCAAGTGTTTCCGCGAAGTTACGAACTTCAGGGGTGCCATCAATTTCCGCACGTGCAATAAGTGCGCGGGTCCAGGCGAAGATAGACGCGATTGGGTTGGTCGAGGTTGACTTTCCGGCTTGGTACTCGCGGTAGTGACGAGTCACGGTTCCGTGAGCTGCCTCAGCCAAGGTGGTCTTGCCATCTGGGGTGGTTAGCACCGAGGTCATGAGACCAAGCGAACCAAAACCCTGGGCAACGGTGTCAGACTGAACGTCTCCGTCGTAGTTCTTACAAGCCCAAACGTAGCCACCTTCCCACTTCAGCGCTGCAGCGACCATATCGTCGATCAAGCGGTGTTCGTAAGTGATACCTGCAGCCTTGAAACGGTCAGCATATTCGGCGTCAAACACTTCCTGGAAAGCGTCCTTGAAAGCGCCGTCGTAGGCCTTCAAAATGGTGTTCTTGGTCGATAGGTAAACCGGGTAGTTGCGGCTCAAACCGTAGTTGAAGCTGGCGCGAGCAAAGTCGCGAATCGAATCCATGTAGTTGTACATACCCATTGCAACACCACCGTGCTCTGGGTAGTCGGCGATGGTCTGAGTAACAACCTCGCCACCGTCGGCAGGAGTCCAGGTGATGGTTACACGACCGGCGCCAGGCACCTTGAAGTCGGTTGCCTTGTACTGGTCACCGTGAGCGTGACGGCCAATGATGATTGGCTTGGTCCAGCCTGGAACCAGGCGAGGAACGTTAGAGATGATGATTGGCTCGCGGAACACAACGCCGTCCAAGATGTTACGAATGGTGCCGTTCGGGCTCTTCCACATCTTCTTGAGCTTGAACTCTTCAACGCGTGCCTCATCTGGGGTGATGGTTGCACACTTCACACCAACGCCGTGCTTCTTGATCGCGTGAGCTGCATCAACGGTGACCTGGTCATCGGTTGCATCGCGATTTTCGATCGAAAGGTCGTAGTACTCAAGGTCTACGTCAAGAAACGGCAGGATCAGGTTGTCCTTGATGTTCTGCCAGATAATTCGGGTCATTTCGTCGCCGTCAAGCTCAACGACTTTGCCTACAACTTTGATTTTTGTCATGTTTCCTAGCCTAATTGTTTAGTGATAAAAGTGGCGCTCGCCGGTGAAGTACATGGTGATTCCGGCAGCCTCGGCCGCGTCAATCACTTCTTGGTCTCGCATCGAACCACCAGGCTGAACGATTGCTCGAACACCGGCCTCGATAAGAATTTCCACGCCGTCCTTGAATGGGAAGAATGCGTCGCTCGCTGCAACCGAATCTTTGGCACGGTGACCGGCTCGGTCCACGGCAAGGCGACAGCTGTCGACACGGTTCACCTGGCCCATACCAACACCGACCGAGGCGCCGTCTTTCGCCAGCAAAATTCCGTTTGACTTCACCGCGCGCGATGCTCGCCAAGCGAAGGCTAGGTCGTGCAGGGTTGCGGCGTCGGCCTTCGGACCGGCAGCAAGTTTCCAGTTACCAACGTTTAGGTTGTTGAAATCA